>CAMPNN010000023.1 GCA_946891915.1 uncultured Bifidobacteriaceae bacterium | reverse complement strand
GCGCCAGGGCGCAACTCTTTCTGATTTGGCAGAAAAGATTGATGTCAATCCAGCAGCTTTGGTAACTGTTCTCTTCCACTTGGGCGAAATGGCAACTGCCACGCAGTCTTTGGATGAGTCAACATTCCAGATTTTGGGTGAAGAAATCGGCTGGAATATTAACATTGTTTCTGCTGAAGAAGAAGATAAAGAGCTTTTGCAGCAATTTGACATCGATTTGGATGAAGAAGAGTTGCAGGAAGATGATGATCTTCAGCCTCGTCCGCCTGTTGTTACCGTTATGGGTCACGTTGATCACGGTAAGACTCGTTTGCTTGACACAATTCGTAAGTCTAATGTTATTGCTCGCGAAGCCGGCGGTATTACGCAGCGCATTGGTGCTTACCAGGTTACTGTAAATCTTGAAGGTAAGCCTCGTAAGATTACGTTCCTCGATACTCCAGGCCACGAAGCGTTTACTGCTATGCGTGCTCGCGGTGCTGAGCTTACTGACGTTGCAATTCTGGTTGTTGCAGCAGACGACGGCGTTATGCCTCAGACTGTTGAAGCAATTAACCACGCTCAAGCTGCTCACGTGCCAATCGTTGTGGCTGTGAACAAGATTGATGTTGAGGGTGCAAATCCAGATAAGGTTCGTGGTCAGCTTACAGAGTACGGTTTGGTTGCGGAAGAGTACGGCGGCGACACCATGTTTGTGGATATTTCCGCAAAGCAGGGCACTAACGTCAATAAGCTTCTTGAAGCCGTTTTGCTTACTGCTGATGCTGAGCTTGATCCTAAAGCAAATCCAAATATGGATGCTCGCGGCGCAACTATTGAGGCTCGCCTTGATAAGGGCCGTGGTGCTGTTGCTACTGTTTTGGTGCAGCAGGGTACGCTTCATGTTGGCGATTCTATTGTTGCCGGCACTTCCTACGGCCGTGTGCGCGCTATGCTCGACGAAAACGGCAACCACTTGCAGGATGCGGCTCCTTCCACTCCTGTTCAGGTGCTTGGTTTGACTTCAGTCCCAACCGCAGGCGACTTGTTCTTGGTTACTTCCGACGACCGTTCTGCTCGTCAGATTGCGGAGAAGCGTGCAGCTACGGAGCGTGCAGCTCAGCTTGCTAAGCGCCGCAAGGTTGTGTCTCTTGAAAGCCTTAAGGAACAGTTTGCTAAGTCTGAAGTTGATATGCTGAACATCGTTATTAAGGGTGATTCTTCCGGTTCTGTGGAAGCTTTGGAAGATTCCTTGATGAAGATTGAGGTTTCCGAGGAAGTTGGAATCCAGGTTATTCACCGCGGTGTTGGTGCAATTACTCAGAACGATGTGAACTTGGCAACTGTTGATAAGGCTGTGATTATTGGCTTCAACGTGCGTCCAAATCGTCAGGTTGCTGACTTGGCAGACCGCGAGGGCGTGGAAGTTAAGTACTACTCTGTTATTTACAAGGCGATTGAAGATATTGAAGCTGCTTTGAAGGGTATGCTTAAGCCGGAATTCGAAGAAGTTGTTACTTCGCATTCCGAAATTCGCGAAATCTTCCGCTCTTCCAAGTTCGGCAATATTGCTGGTGTTATGGTTCAGGACGGCGAAGTCAAGCGCGGTACGAAGTGCCGTATTTTGCGCGACGGCGTTGCCACTGTCAACGACTTGGAGATCTCCAGCTTGCGCAGGTTCAAGGACGACGTACAGTCCGTCAGCGAAGGTTACGAAGCTGGTATTAACCTTGGAAGCTTCAATGACATTGAGCTTGGCGATGTAATCGAAACCTTTGAAATGAAGCAGATTGAGCGCAAGTAATTATGGCAGGAACTAACCCTAGGGCTGCTCGTATTGCAGCATTAATTCAGCGCGTAATCGCTTCCAATATGGAATCGCAACTGCACGATAAGCGTCTTGCTAGCGTGACTATTACCGAAGTTAGAGTTACTAACGATTTGCAAATTGCGAAGGTTTATTGGACTCAGCTTGGCCACGCTGGCAAGGAGCAGGGTGAGCGTCAGCGTGCGGCCCAGGCTTTGCAGCAGGCTCATGGCCGTTTGCGCTCTTTGGTTGGAGCGAAGGCTGGTTTGCGTTTAACTCCGCAGTTGCAGTTTGTTTATGACGAAGTTCCTACGGAAGCGCACGAGATTGAGGATATTCTGGTTGCTGCTCGTCGTCGCGACGAGGAGTTGGCTAGGATGCGTGAAAATGCGCAGTATGCAGGTGAATCGGATCCTTATAAGAAGTCGCATGAAGATGATGAATCCGATGACGACTTTGATGGTGATGATGATTTTGAAGATGACGATTTTGAAGATGACTTTGAGGATGATTCTGACGAAGATGAATCTTCTGAATCTTCTGAAACTTCTGAATCTGACGAATCTTCTGAATCTGCCGAATCTGACGAAACTGCAGAATCTGCCGAAACTGCAGAATCTGCAGAATAGCGCGAATAAATCTTAATTTAGCTTATGACGCAATTCATTCCATCTTCCGGACTTCTACTTGTAGATAAGCCGCAGGGAGTTACAAGTCACGATGTAGTCGCGTGTGCTCGCCACCTTTTGCACACAAAACACGTTGGACACGCTGGTACGCTTGATCCAATGGCAACAGGCCTGCTAATCGTAGGTTTTGGCAGCGCAACGCGACTTCTTAACTACATGCTTGGTCACAGCAAAACTTACGAAGCAATAATTCGTCTGGGAGAAGCAACTACTACGGACGATGCTGAAGGCGATGTTTTGCCGCAAAATGAGCTACAAGTAGGGCCGGGTGTTATTGCAAAATATCCAGATGATTTGCTTATCGCTCTTCTTTTTGAAAGCAAATCTAGTAATAGCGAGCTTATAAACCAAGCTTTTGAGCGCACTAAGCAAGTTATTAAAGAAAACTTAACCGGCAAAATTAAGCAAGCTCCAACTGCTTTTTCTGCTATTAAAATTAACGGTCAACGCGCTTACGATTTAGCTCGCGAAGGAAAAACAGTTGAGCTTGAGTCGCGCGAAGTAACTATTAGCGATTTCACTATTGCCAATCCGCGTATTTCGTTAGGAAAAAGCGGAAGAAAAGTATGTGATATTACGGCCACGGTTGCATGCAGCAGCGGCACATACATTCGTGCTTTAGCGCGCGATTTAGGCCGTCTTCTTGGAGTAGGTGGTCACCTTATTTCGCTTCGTCGCACAAGCGTAGGCGATTTTTCAGTAGACGATTCTCATATTCTTAAATTGCATACTGAAATTCGCGAATTTACGGATCGAAATGGCGTGGTACAAAAGCGCGCAAAAGCAGTTCCGCCTGAAAATTTTGTTGACGACGACACTGCAAATAGTGTTCTTTCAAAAATTTGCTTAAATATGTTTGAAGCAGCGTCGCACACGCTTCCAATATTGCAAATTGATGAAAATCAGGCTCAAGATTTGCGTTTTGGCAGGTGGATTGAGCTTGAAACATGCGAAAATTGTGCTAAATATCCTGCAATAGTTTACGTTAATAACGAAGATACTGCGCAATATGATGTTGTTGCGGTGGTTGAACCTGCAAAAAATAGCAAAAGTAATAAAATCAAACCAATTGTGGTATTTTCGACAAGCCAGAAGACTGGTAAACTGGATAGGTATTTGAAATAATTACGGCTTGACGAAGTTTGTCTTGACGTAGATGCTTGGATGTGAAAAGTAAGGATATCATGAAGGTCATCGACATTCGACCAGATGCTAACGGCATGATTAATTGGCCAACATTAAGCGCAGAGCGCAAGGCTGTTGTTACCATTGGAGTGTTCGACGGTATGCATAAAGGACACCGTGAGGTTATTCGCCGAACGGTAGAACTTGCGCATCGTCATGGCGCTTTTTCTGTGGTTATTATGTTCGATCCGCGCCCTAGCGTGGTTCATGCAAATCCTGATTTATATGATGATTTTTGCGATTTTTCCGATGAACTTCCAGATGATCCGGATGCTCTTACCAGCGTGCGTCAACGCTTGCGCGTGATGTCCGAGTTGGATGTTGATCACGTGGTGATTGTTCGTTATAGTCTTGCTTTCTCTGCAAAATCTTACCGCTTCTTCTTGGGGCAGCTTGTTGGAAAGCTTGGTATGCGAGCGTTGGTGCTTGGTTCGGATGCTGCTCTTGGTGCTCGTCGCGCTGGGAATATTCAGGCTATTCGTGAATTAGCGCAGTCAACCGGCGTTTTTGAGTTGGTTGAGGTAGAAGATTTGGGGCCAGATTTTGTTCGAGTGCCAGATCCTATTGTTCGCGAAGTTCCTGAGTGTGAAGGCGAGCCGAAAAATCCTGCAGATGGCATGAATAAGGCGGAATATCGCGCGTGGAGCAAAGGCATGCCGAATAAGAAGGTGCGTGCGTGGAGTTCTACGAATGTGCGCTGGATGCTTGCTACTGGGCGAGTGAAGGAAGCTCGCGAGGTTTTGGATCAGCCGCATCGCGTTGAAGGCACTGTGGTTCATGGAGATGAGCGAGGCCGTGAGCTTGGCTTCCCGACTGTGAATCTTGGCGGGAAGATTGAAGGTTATGTGCCTGTTGACGGCGTGTATGCTGGCTGGGTTGTTGATTTAGATTCGGATAATAGGAATGATGCTCGCGCAACGAAGAACTCTGTGCCGGATGTTAGTGTTTTGCGTCGCGATGAGCTTCATTTAGGAGTGCATTCGCCATGGCGTTGGCCGGCTGCGATTTCTATTGGCACAAAGCCAACCTTTAATCAGGATGGTGAGGAAGAAGCCGAGCGAACGGTCGAAGCTTACGGATTGTTTGACGATTGGAAAGATTTGTACGGGCATCGCGTGTGCATTGAGTTTGCGAGCTTCCTGCGTCCGCAGCAGACTTTTGATTCGGTTGACGATCTTAAAGCTGCTATGAATCACGATGCTGATGGTGTGCGCGAAATTACGCAGGCAGAAAATATTTAATCTTAAAAACTAGCTTTTAGACAAGTAGCTTTTAGTTAGTAGTTACGCTAGTAGTTACATTATTAGTTATGTTAGTAGTTACGTTTCGTAGTTGCGTTTGCTTTAGTGACGGAACGACTTAAAGAAGTTTTGCGTTTCTGGGTCTGTGCATGCGTCCATAACTTCGTATGGCGTTCCGTTTTCTGCCACAACGCCGTTTCGCAGCAAAACAATCCTGTCTGCCGCTTCGTGCGCAAAATGCATTTCGTGCGTTGCCATCAGGATTGTTGTTCCTTGCGATTTTAGCTCCGAAACCATGTCTAAAACTTCCCCAACGAGCATAGGGTCAAGCGCGGAAGTAATCTCATCTAAAAGCAAAAGCTGCGGGCTTGTCATAAGCGCTCGCGCAATCGCAACTCTTTGCTGCTGGCCGCCAGAAAGCTGATCAGGATAAGACTTTGCTTTATTTTCAAGCTTAATCCTAGCTAGAAGCTCCATTGCGCGGCTTTCTGCGCGATCTTTATTCCAGTGGTGTACTTTACGCGCGGCTAAAGTAACGTTATCCAAAACGGTCATGTGCGTGAAAAGATTAAATTGCTGGAACACGACTCCAATTTGAGATCGTATTTGATCCTGGTTTACGCGAGGGTCGGTAATATCCGTGTTTCCAAGCCAAACCTGCCCGTCGTCCACGCGCTCAAGCAAATTAATGCACTTCATAAGAGTGGATTTTCCGCTTCCAGAAGGGCCAAGAAGTGCAACTACTTCGTGTGGAGCAATATCAAACGAAATACCTTTAAGAACAGGCGTTGAGTTATACGATTTACGAATATTGCTTAAGCGCAAAACTGGAGTTGAACCCGAGTGATCATTTGCGTTTGTTTGCTCGCTCATTTGCTGATTTGCTTTCTGACTTACCTGTTGATTTTCCTGCTTATTTTCCTGCTGATTTAAGTTATTCATCACACAGTTCCTCCGTTAAGCTCGCGCTTGCGCAGCCGTGCTGTATACCAATCGTTCAGCACAATAAACGGAATACTTAGCGCTATGAACACGACGCTTGCCACAACGTAAGGCGTAAAATTATAAGAAGTTGCAACAGATATTTGCGCGGCTCTAACAGCGTCAACAGCGCCTAAAACAGATATGAGTCCAGCGTCTTTTTGCATTGATATAAAATCGTTCATTAACGCAGGTGCAACTTTTCTTAAACCAAGCGGAATTACCACTAATCGCACAGTTTGCCCGGATGTTAATCCTAACGATCTTGCGGATGCTCGCATAGAAGGGTGAACGTCCTCAAAACCTGCGCGCAATACCTCACCGACGTATGCGGAGTAGCTCATAACAATGGCGATTGTGCCAAGTATTGCCGGAGGAATGCGCCCAAAAAGTTGCAATCCAGGTATGCCAAAGCCGATTAAGTAAAGCACAACAAGCATTGGTATGCCGCGCATAATAGTCGTATAAAATTGCGCTATGGCTCTCAAAGGGAACAGCAATGGGCTTGCGCTTGTGCGTATAACTGCGATTAAAGTTCCGAGTATTGCCACCCCAATAACAGCGAACACAAGAACTTGCAGATTAAGCATTAAACCTTGCAAAACAGATGGCAAAGATATCATAAAATATTTGCCAGAGAAGAATGTTTCGCGTACTCTTGGCCAGCCCGGGCTCATTGCAAGCGATATAACAACAACTCCAACAAGAACAACAGTGCTGAGAATGCTTATTCCTACAGAACGCAGGTTCTGCTTCTTCCTTATAAGTCGACGATTCAGCTCTACTTCGCTTACGCTTGAGTTTTCTACGTTTGCGTTGCTTGCCGTATTGGCATTATAGTTTTCTGCGGATGTTGTTTTATTCGTTCGGGTTTCAGCAGTATTGCCTGTAAGTACTGTCATTGGCGTAGCCTTAAGCCTTTCAACGCGATGAACATTCCTTAGTTATTGTACTAGAGCATTTAAGTACTTCAAACGATTATTCATTTAATTAACATAAATGTGTTTTATTTGAAATTATTTAAGCGGTAAATCAAAGTGATTACGCACTTAAATTTACCGCTTAAATATATAGCTTATTTTACAATTCCTTTGATGTTGCGCGAGTTTTGATTTACTTCAACTCGCGAACTTTAGTCGTAAACTCAGCAAGCCACTTATCTTGCAGCTTCTTAAGTGTGCCGTCTTTCTCAAGTTCATTAACAGCTTTAGTAACATCCTTAGTGAGCTTCGAATCCTTAGGAAGCACAATTCCCATGCCTTCCTTATCTTCAGAACCAGCAATCTGACCAACCACAGCGCTGTCCTTAACTTCGTCGGTTTGAACCATTACGAAAGCAGAAGGAGTGTCTATAACAAGTGCGTCAATTTGGCCTGAGTTCAAAGCTTGAGCTAAAGCATCGTTGTCGTTAAAGGTTTGAATATCGCCCTTAATCTTCTTAGCGGCATCGTAGCTAGTAGTTCCAACCATTGCGCCAATAGTAGCGGACTTCAAATCTGCAAGTGACTTAGCTGAAGCGAATTTTCCGCCTTTTTTAACTACGACGGACTGAGTTGCATTGTAGTAGCTTGGGGAGAAGTCTACTGTTTTCTTGCGTTCTTCTGTGATTGAGAACTGCTGAATGTTAAAATCAAAATCTTTTGGACCAGGAGTTA
Source organism: uncultured Bifidobacteriaceae bacterium (assembly GCA_946891915.1). Classification (GTDB taxonomy): domain Bacteria; phylum Actinomycetota; class Actinomycetes; order Actinomycetales; family Bifidobacteriaceae; genus Bifidobacterium. Next base: position 10,386 of record CAMPNN010000023.1, on the reverse strand, counting down.
CAGCAGAGTCGAAAGTTGTGCGAACCCACTTAACATGACCTTTATCGTAGCCGAGCTTTTTGGCCACAGCGTATGCAACTGCTGATTCGAATCCTTCGCCGTTTTCAGGCTTATTGTTGTGAATCCACGGCTCGTATGCAGGCTGAGCGGTTCCAACAGTGAGCACATTTGCTTCTACAGTTTTGTGACCTTCAGGCTTACTTTCGCCGCATGCTGCGGTTCCTGCTAAAGTTGCTACGCTTAGCAGAGCTGCTGCAAACCTTATAGCATGTTTAATCAGCGTTTTACGATAACGAATAGTCATATTCTCTCCTTTACATCATTGCGTATTGGCTGATAATCGCAATACTCTTGAAATTTTATTATATAAATATGTACTTCGCGTAGCAGATTCTGCAATTCTTTTGTAGTTACGCAAGTGCGTGCGGAAGCTGCGAAAAACAAGTCTATATTAAGATGCCGTAATAGTAAGCCCTGTTGTTATTGCAGTTAGTTATAGCAAGTTATAGAATCCGCGAAAAATAAGCGTGTCGCACAAATCTTTAAGCTAAATCAAATCCGCTAAAAGTAAATCCAGGACTTACAACGCACGAAACTAGAACATCTGCATTGCTAGGAACTGTTCGCTGCCAAGTTCCAGCAGGAATCACAAGGTGCCCACGCACATCTAAGCCGTTACTATCCTCACTATTTCCAAGTGTAAAGCTCTGCAAATCAGCCTCGTCACAAGGGCTTTTAGCGCATCCTCCAAGCTCAATCGTAAGATTTGCTGGTCCGTGCCAAAGCCAAATCTCGTCTGCGTCAACCTTATGCCATGCGCTTGAATCTCCAGCGGGAAGAAGGAAGTAAATAAGCGATGCCAATGGTCTTGGTGCGTCTGCACTAGCGTTCTCGTCGACTTTCGTATTTGTTGCGCTCGCGTCCGAAATATTTGCAGTGTTGGTTTCTTTGTAAAGCTGCGCTGCCTGCCAGTCTCGGTTATACCATCCGCCTTCTGGGTGGGCTTCTAGGTGCAGTTCTTTAACGAGATTCTTTGCGTAATCGCTCATATTTTCTAAGCTGACACTCATTGTAATATCCTATTTTTATTTGATTTGACTTGTATTTTGCTGTTTTGTTGTTTTGTTGGTTTGCTGGGTAAGCGTTTTGTAGGCGATATATTGCAAACGTTACTGTGTAAGCGTTACTGTGTAAGCGTTACTGTGTAAACGCGCCATCGTTATAAACAAGATCCCCAGAAATCACGGTAGCTTTCGCACTGCCGGCACCGTGGCGAACAAAATTGTGCAAAGTTTCCTCAATTCCTTGAGGAGAATTCGTATCGGTTTGAATATCAAAGAAAGCAAGATCTGCTGTAGCTCCAGCGTTAATCTGACCAATTCTGTGTGGACCAACGTGTAAGCCCATAACGCTTGCTCCGCCCAAAGTCATCATTCGAATAATTCGATGAGATAAATCATCTTTTCTGTAACCTTGAGCGGTTGCTAAATCGTAAACTTTCGCAGCATCGTCCAAAACGTCAAGCGATTGTGAAGAAGATAGCGAATCCGTGCCAATAGCAAGCAAATTACCTTCTTCCATGTAGTCGCGAATTGGCGCATCTCTTTCTGTAACAGTAATGCGGTTGGATCTTGGGCAAAGTGCCACTCCAACTCCGCGCTGACGTAAAATCCTTCTATCTTCGCCATCCGCCCAAACTCCGTGCGCAATATGAACGTCTGGTCCAAGAGAGCCGAGCTGATCCAAAAACTGAATTGCGGAAGCTGTCATTCCGTGCTCTTTCAGTTCGCTGTAGCTTGTCCAAATGTTTGCGTTCCAATCTGGAGCTGAATACGTGGTTAGAGTATCTGCGTGATTTCCGGCTTCCATTGGGGTTTCGGCCAAGTGTATGTGCAATCGCATGTTCAGCTGTCTTGCAATATCTGGTAAGTCCACAAAAGGCTCGGTTTCTAGGCTGTAAGGAGCGTGCGGGCTAATTCCTATGCTTGGCACGCTTCCATTGTTCATCATCTGCCCAAGCCTTTTAAGCAGCTTAGCGTAGCCTTCTTCCTTCCAATCAACGTTTTTCCAGCCCATTACTTCCCAGTAAGCTATTCCGTGCATTCCTTGGCTTGCTAGCGCTCCAACGGCTTCAATGTCGGTTACAATATCGGCTGCAGCAGTTGTACCAGATTCAACCATCATTCTTGCGCCTTCGTATGCGGAAGTTTTCCAAGGCGTTAGAGAAGGGTTTTGCTTCTTTTCTTCTTGAAGCTTGTCGTATACGACGTTGAATCCCTGCTCCCAATCGTGAAAATTGCGATATTCTCCGAGTCCAACGCTTGCCATATTCGTGTATTGCAAATGCGTGTGGGCGTTAATAAGGCCAGGTGTCATAAGCCCATGCCAATGCTTCTCATTGTTGAACATTTGCTTGTAGGATTCGCTTGGCATCTCGTCTTTTAGAGTGCTCAGCACCCACTGTCTTGTTCCAACGTGTACAACGCGCCCGTTAGATACCGCTACGGCTCCTTCGGGAATAATAGGTCCTGTTACTGGAATAACCATCGCTGCGCTATACAATGTGACTTCGCTAAGTGGCGTTGGGTGGGCGAGTGCGCGTATTGGATCTTGAAGCATTGTGTTCCTTATGGAATTGTTATTAAATAATTTTGTTGTTTTTACTTTATTATTGCTCAGTTTTATTATGTTTTTGTTAATTGGGTTTTTGTTAATTCAATTCTAGTTAATTGAGTTTTTGCTAATTGAATTTTAGTTAATTTGATTCTTCTTCTGCAAATCGCGTTAAATCCCACCTGTAGCCGTTGTTTTTATTGGCTTCACTCGCGCTGTAGCCTCGTTTTTCTAATGCAATACTTGCTATTTGATTATCGGAAGCTTCGGGTAGCCGGTAGATTCCAGCGTTAAGGCGATTTTTTCCGTTATCGCTTTGGTTTGCATTTTCCCCATTGTGTTCTAGCAAATACGCAACTGCGCTCACCTGAACTGCAAAACTAAAGTCCATTATTTCAATTGGATTTCCGCCGCCAGTAGTGTAGTTGGTTCCGTCGCCTTCGCTTATTAGCGTGATTTGTGGACCGTTCGGAACCTGAATTTGCCTTTGCGCTGTTCCAATAATTGGCTTAAAATCGCGTATTTCGTCTAGCGCAATTTCGTTCGCAATTCCGCCAATAACTGCCAAAATCGTATTTTCTTGCATTTTTTGCATGTGTTGCAAACTTATAGTGTGACGAACTCCCGTTGCAGAAACAATCATTGTGCTTGAAGTAACAGCGCATTCAAGGTTTTTAGCTTCAAATCCGTCGAATACTGCGCGCAAAGATTGAACGGGGTTTGTGTCGCAAATCGTAACGTTTGCGCCGAGCGCGCGTATTCTTAATGCAAAACCGCGACCAACCGGGCCATATCCAACTACCGTAACTTTAGCGTTTCTAAAACATGCGCTTCCAAGAATTTTCTGCATTGTTGTAACGCATGTTTCGCCAGTGCCGTGTCGGTTGTCAAAGTCTGTTTTTAGTGCGCTGTTGTTTACTGCGATTACCGGGTATTTTAGTTGGCCAGCTTCTTGCATTGCTTCGAAAGCTCGCACTCCGCTTGTTGTTTCTTCCGCAACTCCTATTAGTTTTGCGGCGATTTGTGGGCGCTCTAAGCTTGCTAGTCGCGCAAAACTAGCTCCGTCGTCAATGATTATGTCTGGTTGTATTTCGTCTAAGAGTTTTAGTGCGCCTTCGTGTGTTTGTGCGGGTGTCCAACTGCGATCTGCTTGTACTACGATTCCTTCTTTTTTAAGCTGATCTGCCACTCGCTGATCCGTTTCGTCTGGCGCGCAAAAAACGCCAACTGTTGCTCCATAAGCGTGCAACTCCCTAAGTAACACAGCTGTTTTTGGCTCCAGCACAAGGCAAACAGCTATTCTGATTCCTTGCAAGTCAAGTCCTTTTTCTTGCAATTCGCTAAGAAGAGCTTGCATTACTGGCATGTGTTTTTGCGCGTAGTCGATTGCGTCTTTTCCGCTTAAGCTAGGGGCGTTAATAGTGGTGTTTTTTAGGTTTTCTAATGATTTAGTTGCGTCAAAATCTGCATCTTTTTTGCAGTTTGTAGGAATTATTCCCCAAGATTGTGCGCTTTTTAGGAATTTTTCAATATTTTCGCTGTTATTTTTAGTATTATTTTCGTTACTGCTTTCGTTACTATTTTCAGCGCTATCGTAAGTATTATTTTCTGCACTACAATCAACGAGCACGCGCGATCCAGCAAGCGAGCGATTTGTCATTTGCGAAGTAACGGACACCCATTCGCTAAAGTCAATCATATTAAACTCCTGTGTTAATTTCTAAAATCACGAATCTATAAATCACGAATCTATAAATCACGAATCTATAAATCACGAATCTATAAATCACAAATCTCTACAATCCAAGCGCCTGCAACGCATCGCGCACAGTATTCACCTCAATAATCTCCAACCCCTCAATATTCAACTTTTTTCGCATAGTGCAAATAACGGCGCGCTTGTAACCAGTGCGAGCAGCCTCACGCAATCGCGGCTCAATTCGTGGCACAGGCCGCACCTGACCAGTCAAACTAATCTCACCAATCGCGCACGTAAAAGGCTTAACAGGCTTATTCTTCGCAGAACTTGCCAAAGCTGCAACAATCGCAACATCGCAAGCAGGCTCCTTAGCAAGCGCTCCAGCAATAGTAGAAACGTAAAGATCCTTAGCTAAAAGATTTAACCCACCATGCCTATACAAAACAGCCGTAAGCATAGCAATCCTATTCGCATCCACACCCGAAACAGCGCGTCTAGGAGCCGGCAAAACTGAATTCGTCACAAGCGACTGAACCTCAATAGGCAAACTTCTGTGACCTTCAAGCGTAAACGTTACGCACGTACCTTCGTTTCGAGAATCGCTGTTAGAATTGCCGTTAGAACCGTTAGAATCGCCGTTAGAACCGTTAGAAGACAAAAACAGCCCCGAAGGATCCGGAACTTCCTCAATTCCTTCACCGCTCATATCAAAGCAACCAACTTCGTCAGTCGGCCCAAAACGATTCTTCACAGCCCTAAGCATACGTAACGCAGTCTGCGTATCTCCCTCAAACTGGCAAACAGTATCAACCAAATGCTCAAGCGTGCGAGGACCAGCAATCGAACCATCTTTAGTAACGTGACCAACCAGCAGAATCGGAATATTATTCGCTTTAGCAATATCAATCAGTGCGCTCGCAACTTCACGAACCTGAGTTGAGCCGCCTGTAATGCCCTCAACTCCTTGAGCCACAATCGTTTGCGCAGAATCAACAATCGCAAGCGTTGGCTGGTACGACGCAATAACGTCAATAACAGTATCAAGATCGCCCGTGTTGGCAAGTAGAAGGTGATCGTTTATTGCGTTAATTCGTGAAGCTCTTAGCTTTACTTGAGAAGCTGACTCTTCGCCGGAAATGTACAATACTGGGGGATTGCCAGCGGCTTTTGCTTGCTTTGCTACGTGCGCTGCGGTTTCAAGTAGAAGTGTTGATTTGCCAATTCCTGGCTCGCCTGCAATAAGCGTTACGGAACCGGGCACAAGTCCTCCGCCTAATACGCGGTCAAATTCGCTAAAGCCAGTGTGTATTCGAATTGAATCGTCGGCTTCAATTGAGCTGATTGGCTGAGCGGAGGAGGAGAGTGATGATTCTAATGATGATTTGGATGCGGCTGGTGCTGTTGCTGTTACGTTTGCGTGTGCTGTTACGTTTGTGCGTGCTGTTGCGTTCGCGCGTGCTGTTACGTTCGCGCGTGACGACGTGCGCACAGTGCGCGACAATCCGCTAACTCGCGCCTCGTGAAACTCATTTACCGTACCCCACTCGCCGCACTCTGGGCATCTACCATACCATTTTGACCCGCTCCAACCACATTCGGAGCATAAATAGTGCAGGGGAGATTTACTTGCCATATCTTGACGCTATACGTTTTCAAAGACAATGACGCGCTGATTGTTAAAGCGCTTAAAAAGCCGTGTTATGCGTGTGAAGCGTCACCATGATGTGACATAATGCAAGTATGTCGAAAACGAATGCTTCAAATGTGAATGCGTCGAATATGAAGTCCCCAAATGCTAGCGCTGCAACGCATAGCAAGCTGCTGGTTGTGTTGACTTCTGCTGCTGTAGTAGTAATTTTGGCGCTTATTTCGGCTTTTGTGTGGCCGGGTTGGGCACTTAATCATTATAAAGCTGCGACTAAAAGCCAAGTTGTTATGCCAAAGACGCCGTCAATACCGTCTAAGGATTTGCCTGCGACGTCAACCGCTTTGTTGAAATCAATGCCGGATAGTGTGCTTGATTTTGCGCGCGTTGATGCTATTCCTAGCGCAACTTGGACCGAGTCGTCGCCTTTGGAAGAATACAGCGTAAAGTATTCAACCGGTCGCGCTGATGGCGAAGTAACAGTTACTGTTGCGCAGTGGGCGAATCGAGATTCTGCGAATAAGCAGTATGAGGCTTTACTTGAGGGGCTTAAGGGTTCCGACGTTGCCAGCGGTAAGATTCAGGTTTCTGGCAAGACTGTTGGTAGCTACGTGTTGCGAATTGACGGAAACGATAAAACTCAGGCGAGTGCGTTGTGGCAAAACGATACAGCTGTTTTTAAAATTACTGGCGCAAAGCAGGCTGTAGAGCGCTTCTACCACAGCTTCCCAATGTAAATGCAATAAAAAATAGCGTTATTCGTGGCGCTACTCCCCAAAGTCGTCAAAACGGTGTAACATTAGGCAAGTTGCACACTTTAGATATGAATGGAGGCTTCAGATGGGTTCTGTCATCAAGAAGCGCCGCAAGCGGATGAGCAAGAAGAAGCACCGCAAAATGCTGCGTAAGACTCGTCACCAGCGCAAGTAATACTTTTGTAATGCTTAGCGTTGATGCGTGTCTGAACGTTTAGGCACGTAATACTTTTGAAGCGTCGGACCTCCGGCGCTTTTTTTATGTCTATTTATTTCGCGGCTTGTCTTGCAAATATTAGCGTGGATATTCGTGAGGTAGAGATTTGAGATTTTTCGCACTGAACGAAGGCGGACGTTGATTCCTGTTGATTAGCGAACATTAGCATTAGTGCTGCCGCACACACCACTCCAAACACTCTTCCTACCATACCAAAAACAACGGTGGGTGAATTTACGAGTGAGAGATAGGAATTGCTTGGTCGAGCAATATAAAAGCGGAGCGATAGTAATATCTTTTTGATAAATAAATATTTTTGAAAGAAAGTAACTAAAAAAATAAACTTAACTATGCAACCTTTAAGTCCAAATAAGGTATAAGAGCGTAGCGCTGCGAGACAAGTAATTCCTATCTCTCACAGCCACATAAAATAAAATCGCAAATAAAGAAGTCCCACAAAACTCGCACCACGCCAAACGAAAACTCGCGCCACAATAAAAAAATAGAGCCAGCAAAAGCTGACTCTATTTTGCGATTAGTTTCGTTACTTATTTGGGTTGGTAAGCGTGCGTGGGCCGTTAGGGTCGCCAACGATCACGGTATCAACCATGTTCAAGAACAAGCCGTGCTCCACAACGCCGACGGTTTCAATCAAATCCTTCGCAAGCTCCTGCGGGTGATCGATGCGTTCCATATGCAAGTCAACCACGAAGTTGTTTTCGTCGGTGCGCACTTCCTTGCCGTCCGCGTCAAGACGCAAAACCGGCTTGTAGCCGCGCTTTTCGAACTTACGAATCACCTGCGCGGAACCAAACGGAATCACCTCAACTGGAAGTGGGAACTTACCAATCGTGTCAACAACCTTGCTTGCGTCCACAATCCACACGATGCGGTCGGAGTTAATAGCCACAATCTTTTCCCAAAGCAGAGCAGCGCCGCCGCCTTTAATGCCGTTGAAGTTCTTATCGACTTCGTCGGAGCCGTCGATTGTGACGTCAATATGGTCGACTTCGTTAATGTCAAGAATCTTAATTCCGTAGCCTTCTGCTTGCTCTTGCGTGCGGCGGGAAGTGGTTACGCCTGTAAAGCTTAAGCCTTCTTCTTTAACTCTGCGGCCGAGCTCGTCTACCAAGAAGCGCACGGTGGAGCCGGTGCCGAGACCAACCATCATGCCATTTTTCACAATCTTTGCGGCTTCAATGCCGGCTGCCTTTTTAAGCGCGTCTTGTTGTGCTTTATCCATTATTCCTGCTTTCTTATATTTTGTTATTCCCGAGTTCTCCGATGAACTTCCATCGCATTTGCGGGAGAGACTTTTGCGCTTTTATGCGTGCCTCATTTTCTTACATCTCCATATTAACCTTTGCTCAGATTTTTAGGGTTGACTTTCTTTTTATTGCTTCAGGTAGAAGGCGGTTGGTTCTAGGCGTAGTGTGCCGTCGGGCTGCACGTATCCGCTTACGTTGATTGTGCCGGAAATAAAGCGCGGCTCGCCTGTAAAAGTTGGGCTTGTGTTTGGGGCAGGGGTGAATTGAAGCGTTCCGCATACGAGCAATCCTGGTACCGCTTTATATTTGGGTTCGCAGGTTGTTTCACGCGTTGTTTCACGAGATGTTTCACGCGATTCATTGGGCGCTTCTTTAGGTGCTTCGTTACGCGTTTCTTCAGGCTCTTCGTTACGCGCTTCTTCACGCACTTCTTCGCTCGCTTCTTCACGCACTTCGCTATGTTCCTGATTGCGTGAATTTTCCTTATTTTGCGCAGAAAAATCGGGATTCGTATCTTCTCCAACTGCGCGATCAATATGATATTCAGCTTCGGAAATCTTCCCTTCCAAAAGCATTTTCGCGTCACTTGGCACGTCTGTACCTTCCGCATACTCGGAGGAAAGAAGCGACTTCCATCCTTCCGCCGGCAGGTAGCCATCCTTCACGCCGCTTCGGCAATCTTCCGCATAACCGCGCGCTAAAGTGTCAACCTTCTCATTGCCAGCGTTTCCAGCATGCCCCTTAACCCACACGAACTTTACTGCACCCTCGCGCTTAGTAATTTCCGCGTCGATTGCGCGAATCAAATCGGCATTTTTTACCGGCTCTTTTTTGGAATTCTTCCAACCGTTCTTTTTCCATCCGTGAATCCACGTAGTTGCGCAATTAATTGCGTATTGCGAATCGCTTTCGATTGTAAGTGGCTCGCTTCCCGGGTGTGCGCGTAAAGCTTCCAAAACTGCGCATAATTCGCCGATTTGATTTGTGCCGTTAGTGGCTCCGCCTGCGTCCGCGTTTCCGGAGTGATGGTGCTCGCCAGCGTTACCGGCCGCATCGGTGTGGTCTGCCCAAGCCCAACCCATTGAACCGTTTGGATTTCCCAGTGCGGAACCGTCTGTAGAAACAACAATCATTGCGAACCTTTCAAAAATGCGCCGGCTGCAAAATTGCAACCAGCGCAATTAGTTTTTACTTACGTAAGATTATTAATATTCCTACGTGAGATTATTACGTTACGCCAAAGCCTTGTCGACTACGGCAGTAGCTTCTTCAAGCACCTTGTCGAGTGCTTCTGGAGAAACGAAGGATTCTGCGTAAACCTTGTAAATGTTTTCGGTGCCGGATGGGCGAGCGGCGAACCAGTTGTTCTTGGTCGTCACCTTCAAGCCGCCAATCTTTGCGCCGTTTCCAGGAGCTTCAGTGAGCTTTGCAGTAATATCTTCGCCTGCAAGCTTGGTTGCTTCAACGTCGTCACCGCTCAAAGCTGCGAACTTCTGCTTCTGCTCAAGCGTGGTTGGGGTATCAACGCGCTTGTACCAGCTTTCGCCAAAGCGAGCTACCTGGTCTTGGTGAAGCTGAGCTGGGTTCTTGCCAGTCTTTGCAGTGATTTCAGCCGCGAGCAAGTCTGGAATAAGGCCGTCCTTATCGGTGGTCCACACGCGTCCGTCCTTGCGCAAGAAGCTCATGCCGGAGCTTTCTTCGCCGCCGAAAGCAACTTCGCCGCTAAAGAGTGGGTCAACGAACCACTTGAAACCGACTGGTACTTCCACAAGCTTTGCGTTAATAGAAGCAGCCACGCGGTCAATCAGGGAAGAAGACACGAGCGTCTTGCCGATTGCCGTGTTCTTTGGCCAATCTGGGCGAGCGCCGCCGAACAAGTACTCCACGCACACTGCAATGTAGTGGTTCGGGTTCATAACGCCCCAGTTCGGGCACACAATTCCGTGGCGGTCGGCATCTGGATCGGTGCCGCCAACCAAATCGTACTTATCCCAAGCGCCTGCGTTAAGCTGGTCAACCAAGCCCTTCATTGCGTAAGGGGAGCTTGGATCCATGCGAATCTTGCCGTCGTGATCAATGGTCATGAATCGCCAAGTTGGGTCAACTTCTGGGCGCACAACGCCAATGTTTAGGCCGTACTTTTCGTTCATAAGTGGCCAGTAGTTTACGCTTGCGCCGCCGAGTGGGTC
>CAMPNN010000022.1 GCA_946891915.1 uncultured Bifidobacteriaceae bacterium | reverse complement strand
TAGACTCTAAATTTTAGCAGAATATCAGATGTTGCGCAGCTAATAAAAAAGCGGCCCGCAGTAAAAACCGCGAGCCGCACCTCCTTCTCATTCATGGTACGAATTGTAGAATGCTCTCCAAATCATTGCTGATGGTGCAATTTAAAAGCAAGTTCCGCTAAGTGCACGCCGTGAGTTAGGAATTCATGAGTGCGGCAAACGTAATCGTTTTCGCGACCAAGTTTCGCAATATAACCGTTGATATAATCGACTTCCGTTTCGCGGCCGCGGCTCATATCTTGGTACATAGAAGGATAGTGCAAAGGATTTGCCACGCGACTTACGTAATCGATAGCTTCCATCTCCTGCTGACGCGTATTAACCATTCGAATTCCGGCACGATCGCACACATCGTACGCTTCGTTAATAAGCTGGCGAGCCATATCCATAGCGCCTGGGTAAGAGATAAACTGACCCATTTGAATCTGGTACATAGTGCATAAAGTATTAATTACGGAATTAAAAATCACCTTAGCCATGCAAGTACCCTTGAAATCTTCCGTAATAGTAGGGTTCAATCCTGCAGCCTTAAAGTCGTCTCGCATAGCAAGCTCAACGTCGCTCACCTGCTCATTCAACGCGCACATATTCATGCTTCCAACGCCGACTTTACCAATAAAATCAACGTCTCCAGGACCGTTCAAAACGGTTGCAATCATGGCAGTTCCGCCGTAAATATGATCATCTGGGAAGTACTGCTGCAACTTTTCAAAATGACCCCAACCGTTCATTGCAGCAAACACAACTTGATGATCCTTAAACAGATGCTTGCAACGCTCTAACATTTCTGCAAGCTGCATCTGCTTCATAAACACAATCCACACGTCTGGATCGCCATCGTAATCTTCCGGCGTATACATATTAATCGGCACTAAATGACGGTTTTCGTGGTCTCGACTCACCATTACGCCACCCTGCTCACGCACTTTATTTACGTTCTTATCCCAGGCGTCAATAAAGTCAACATGAATGCCAGCCGTTTCCTGCAACAAAACGCCATAGCGATATCCCATAGCTCCCGAACCGATCATTGCATATTTCATGCCACTCATAGTGACACCTCCTTTTAGATAAAAATGTGCTTAGGCGAAATTCGTGAATACATGGAAATTCGTCAAAGCGACTGTAAATATAGTAAAAAGCAGTAAGGCTGATTGTAGTGACTAAAATCAGCCAACTGCTTTTTGGTTTTTATAGCATATTACACAGTTTTAGAAGAATGTCAAAATTTTTCTAATTGCGTTTCTAATTGCGTTTCTAATTAAAAAATTATTCAGTTTTACCTATGATTTTCAAAAAAGTTTCTCAAAATTTGCGCACATTCAGATTCGCACACAGAACCGATAACTTCCGGATATGCACCTACGTGCCGGTCTCGTAAAATATCCCACACTGACCCGCAAGCACCCAATTTTGCGTCCCACGCGCCAAAAATTACGCGCTTAAGTCGAGTTTGCAAAATTGCGCCAGCACACATTGGGCAAGGCTCAAGAGTTACTACAAGCGTGCAGTTAGATAAATTCCAAGATTTTCGCAAAGAAGCGGCAGATTTCATAGCAAGAACTTCCGCATGAGCAAGGGGATCCGCATTTTCCTCGCGCAAATTTGCGCCGCGGCCAATAATATTTCCGTCGCCATCAAGCACAACTGCCCCAACTGGAACCTCGCCAGCATCAGCAGCTTCGCGCGCTAATTGCAACGCTTCCTTCATTGCGTAAGTAACGGAATTATCGTTTTTATTCATAAAATCTGCTCACACAATCAACTCACACAATCAACTCACAAATCGCAACTGCTACAAAATCCCCGACGTAATATCGTGAAGCAAGAACCACTTGCGAATATCACCAAGCTCTTCCATATGCACAGCATGATCAAGACCACGATACCGCTTCTCCTCCAACCAAGTGTGCTCTTCAAGCCAAGCGGCAGCAGCAGAAAATTCGTAAGGCGGAATCACAGCATCCTCCAAACCGTATCCGAAAAATACGGGCGTATTACGTTCTGCCAAATCGTCATCTTTCAAAGCAATTTCGTCTGCAGAAGCAGGAACGTTAGGAGCTATAAACCCAGAAAGCGCAACTGATGCGCGGTAACGTGCAGGATTTAGACGCAATAAGTGAACTGCGAGCGCAGCTCCCTGCGAAAAACCAAATGGAACAACATCTCGATTTTCGGGAATATTTGCGCACACCCATTCGTCTATTGCGGCTGCAGCAGCATACATGTCGTAATCTAAATCTTCTCGCTGCGGCACAGCGTCATGGAACCAGCTGTACGCGCCTTCGGCAAGTTTAAGCGGAGCACGTAGCGCAATTGCATCATTGTAAGGCGCAACAATTCGCAGCAAATCTAGCAAGTCTTCTTCGTTAGATCCCCAACCATGCAATAACAGTAGTAACGGGTGCGTTGGATGCGCGGCAGCGTTTCCTTGCGAATACTGTGCGTGCGTTACTTTTAGCGGCTCGCCAAAGCGACCTGGTACAACATGAGATTCGCGGCCAATATGCGGTTCGTAAGAATTGATTTGCGCATTATTGCGATTCAGTTCATCGTTAGTAGTCATTGCCTCACCGCCGCCTGTATAAATTGTTACGTTACAAATCTTTATTTTAATAAATATTTTGATTTTCGTAACTTTCGAATTAAAAAAGCAAAGTATCGCAAATTTAGTACGATTTGATAATTTATCAGACGTCTGACGAATTGTAACGTGCTTACTGTAACATACAAAGAAAGCCAATTCAGCCGCGATTTCAAGGAGGATATCATGCTGAAAACTGAATTCGTTGTAGGCGCGTACGCGTCACTGCCAAAATCACGCGAAGAACAACAACAATACTACGATTTACTCGGAACTCAAAACTGGGTTGCAGGAACAGAGATCCCATACCCAGGCGATTTGGCAGATCAGCAAACCCGAGAATGGCTAGCAAACGCAATACCATCAAACTGGCACAAAAACACAATAACCGCAATTCCCGGAACAATGCGGCATATAAATTTTGATCCCGATCCAGAATTTGGCTTAGCAAGCCCGAGCGAAGAAGGGCGACTTCGCGCAATCGACTTCTTCAAAAATATTCGTAACGCAGTAGCTGATTTTGCAAACCTTCGAAACAGCTGCGATATTTCGCATATTGAAATACATACGGCACCAACTCGAATAGCGAGCGCGGACGCAATGAAAAAGTCACTAGACGAGCTCGCGCAATTAGATTGGCTTGGAGCAAAGCTCGTAATAGAACATTGCGACAGGTATATTGAAGGGCAAAATCCAGAAAAAGGCTTCCTTCCACTCGAAGACGAAATTCAAATTGCAAAAGATGCAGGAATTGGAATCACAATTAATTGGGGTCGTAGCGTTGTTGAAGAGCGCAATGCTAAAGCCGCTATAAATCACGTATGCGAAGCAAGAAAAGCTGGAGTGCTTAAGGGAGTAATGTTCTCGGGAGCAGGCCCAGACGCTACGCAATACGGGTACGAATGGATTGACGGACACTTGCCTATGGCTCCGGACGAACCAACGTCCTTAATGACTCTTGCGGAAATTCAGGAAACTGCGCGAGAAGCTTTAAAAGACGATTATTTAATCGACTATTTGGGTGCAAAAGTATGCGTGCCGCAAGATTCCAGCGTTCTGGAACGTTTGAACTACTTAAAGCATATTTACGAAGCTGTAAACGCAACACAAATTGCGTGATTAAAAAACTCAATCAATCAGCAAATATCAGCAAATAAAATATATTTCTACGGATGTGACTTATGAACGAAATAAAAGATTCTCGCTCTACATATCTTGCTTTTGATATAGGCGGAACAAAAATAGCTTACGGATTGGTTACATTACCGGAGCCGGCATGCAGCAAAAATATTGCAGATGCTGCAGGTTGCGTTATTCCGTCCGTGCAAGAATACGGTTCAATACCAACCGAAGCGTCAAAAGGTGGCGAAAGCATAAAAAATCGTTTAGTAGAACTAGCGAAACAAATCCTGGAAAAAGCGCAAGAAAATGGCAAAATCATTAGCGGAATCGGCATAGCAGCCGCAGGAGTACCAAATAGTAAAACTGGCGAAATCGTTGCAGCAACAGACATTCTTCCCGGTTGGCGCGGGCAGCGAATTTACGACGCGTTTAAAAGCATAACCGATTTGCCAGTTTATATGATTGGAGACGTTGGCGGACACGGACTAGGGGAAGCTATTTACGGAGCTGGACGCGGAAAATCAATTGTACTTTCCGTTGGAATAGGAACCGGCATCGGCGGTGCAATTATTATAAACGGCAAACTTTTTACGGGAGCACACTCAGTTGCCGGTCACGCAGGTCATGTTGTTAGCGATTTGGGAGTTGGATTCGAATGCTCTTGCGGAACGCATGCTGGACATATTGAGCCAGTTGCGTCCGGAACTGGTCTTGCAACTTTATACAACCATAATTTGCCTGCAGGTGTTCAAAAAGCGGAAAACGGGTACGAAGTATGCGTTTACGCAAACGAAGGTCAGCCGCACGCTAAAGAAACGCTTGCTAAAAGCGCAAAAGCATTAGGAGAATGCATAGCTGGAATGGCAAATCTTATAGACCCGGATGTTATTGTGCTTTCGGGGTCTGTTGTAGAAGCAGGAAATATTTGGTGGGATTCCATGCGAGCTGGATTTGAAGATTCTGCTTTAGATTTGGTTAAAAGCACGCCGATTTTTAAGGGAAAGCTTGGTGGCACAGCTCCGCTTATTGGTGCTGCTTTCGCCGCTTTTACAGCTTCTCAAATCTGAAATATTTTTAAAAAGGAGAAAAACTATGAATCCTGTAGTTGAAAAAATTAAGGGCGGCTTAATTGTTAGCTGCCAAGCTTACCCTGGAGAGCCGCTTAGGCACCCGGAAACAATGGCGCAAATGGCAATGGCTGCCGTAGAAGGTGGCGCTATTGGAATTAGATGCCAAGGATTGTCGGATATTTCCGCGATTAAGGGTCAAGTTGACGTTCCTGTAATCGGCATTTGGAAAGATGGGCATGATGGAGTTTATATAACACCTACTTTGCGTCATGCGCGCTGCTGTGCGGCGGCTGGAGCAGATATTATTGCGATTGACGCAACTGATAGGCCGCGTCCAGACGGGCTTACTTACGAGCAGACTGTTAGCGCTTTGCACGATGAGGGCATAGTAGTTATGGCTGATTGCGGAAACTTCGATGACGCTAAACGCGCTGCAGATTGTGGAACGGATATTATATCTACTACTTTAGCTGGCACTTCTCCAGGAAGACCGAAAACAGACGGGCCTGATTTTGAACTTTTAGGCCAGATTTTGCAAGCTTTCCCAAATTACCCTATTATTTGTGAGGGGCGCATTCACACTCCTGAACAATTGCATGAGGTTATGCAAATGGGCGCGTGGGCTGCAGTTGTTGGGACGGCAATTACGCACCCAACGTCAATTACGCGTTGGTTTGCAGCAAAGCTTTAAAAAGAATAAATGAATTTTCACAATCTCGACACACATACAACTTGACATCAGACATCAGACCTCTTATGTTTAAAGTAACGTGAAAATCACGCGAGCGCATAATTGAAAACTATTCACATTCAAAGATGAAATGTGAATCAACAAACTCAACGGTGAGGAGAAAATATGAAACGAATTAGCTCAAAGCTAACCGCTGCAATAGCTGCAAGCCTAGCCGCATTAGTTATGCTATCTGGCTGCGGTGGAGCAAAAAATAAGTCAGCAAAAGCACATACTGCTGTAAAAGATACGATTACAGCTCAAGTTGCGTACGCAAGCCGCGATTTCGCACCATCAACAACATCCGGCGCACTGCCAATGGCAGCAAACTGGCATGTTACAGAGCCACTTTACGCTCTTGATTACAGCAACTTTAAAGTTTTCAACGCACTTGCAAAAGGAGAACCAAAGAAGATTTCCGACACCGAGTACGAAGTAACAATTCGCGACGCAGCCAAATTCTCGGACGGAACAGAAGTAACCGCAAACGACGTAGTATCCTCATTCAAGCGCACAACCGCGCAAGGAAGCCTCTACATATCGATGCTTGACTTCATTGATTCCGTAGAAGCAAAAGACAATCGTCACGTAATCTTTAAGCTAAAGAAAGCCTTCCCACTGTTCAAGCAGCGTCTCGCCTTGATTCAAATTGTTCCAACCTCAAAGTCGGATGCAGACTTAAAGAATCAGCCAATCGGATCCGGCCCATGGAAGTACTCATCAATCACCGACAATCAGGTAAAGTTTGAGCGCAACGATTTGTACAACGGAAAGTACAAGGCACAAGCCAAGAACATGGTTTGGAACATAACCGTTGACGATACAGCTCGCGTAACTGCTATGCAAGGCGGCAAAACAGACGTAATGGAAATGGTTCCAGCACAAGCCTTCAATACTTTGAAGTCTTCCGGTTCTGAACTTAAAACCGCTCAGGGCTTCACTCTCCCATTCGTTATGTTCAACACGAAGCAGAAGCCATTCGACGACAAGCGCGTGCGCCAAGCCGTACTCTACGCAATCGACGTAAACAAGCTCATAGCAAACCAAATGAGCGGCCAAGGCGATCCTGCAACAAGCTTCTTGCCAAAGAATTACGCAAACTACCATAAGGCAAAGAACGTATACACCAAGAACATCGAAAAAGCAAAGAGCTTACTCAAGGAAGCCGGCGTAAAAGGACCTATCAAGTTCACCCTTTACACAACCGACCACACTTGGATCACCCAGCTCGCTCCGCAAATCAAGAACGATCTCGCTGAAATAGGTATGGAAGTAGACATTCAGTCTATGAAGTCTTCCGCACTTTACCCATCAATCACCGATCGTGAAGACGCAAACTACTCGATGGTTTTGGCACCAGGCGACCCATCCGTATTCGGAAACGACCCAGATTTGTTGATGAGCTGGTGGTACGGCGACAACGCTTGGACCCGTCAGCGCACATTCTGGAAGACTTCCGAAGGATACACAAAACTTCACAGTCTTATGGACAAGGCTTTGGCATCTAGCACCCCAGCTGAGCGCCAAAATTATTGGAACCAGTGCTTCGACTTGATTAGCGACGAAGTTCCTCTGTACCCACTCTTCCACCGCAAGACTACGACTGCCGTAAAGAAAGGCTCTTTGGCAGAGTGGAATGCAATCGGTTCCACCGGCATCAACCTTGTAAAAGCAAAGCTTACAAAGTAGGTGCAGAACCAGAAGTATTAAATAAACGTCAATCCCCTAACCTCTAACCGCAAAACCGGCCCAACTGTTTACCTTTCTCGCTTCTGTGCAGACGGGCCGGTTTTGTTATAAAAAATAACAATTTCTTCAATGGATGTGTGGATGTCTTATGAGTAATTTTCTTAGACTTTTAGGTAGGCGACTAATTGCCCTGCCGTTCATGGCATTCGGCGTTACGTTCCTCGTATTCTTCCTTATGTCATTTTCAAAATATGATCCAGCAGTTGCAGCTTTAGGCGAAAACTCGTCTCCAGCAGCACTTGCAGCTTTCCGCCACGAAATGGGCTACGACCGCCCATGGTGGGAACAGTTCGGATCCTACATTCTTGGTCTTTTCCAAGGAAACATGGGTGTTTACGGCGTAAATAAAGACTCCGTAGCAGAACGCGTTGCAGAAGCATTCCCAATCACTCTGCAGCTAACTTTCATCGGCTTATTAATTGCAATAATTTTTGCAGTAGTGTTTGGCGTTTTTGCAGCACTTTACCGCGATACTTGGGTTGACCAAACAGTTCGAATTCTTTCGATTATTGCAATTGCAACCCCATCCTTCTGGCTTGGTGTTCTTTTGATTTACGTTCTTCAAATTAAGCTAGCTTGGCTCCCAGGTTCCGGCGATTTTGTGCCGTTCTTCGAAGATCCAGAAGCATACATGGCAAGAATGGCAATGCCTTGCTTCGCACTAGGACTTCCGGTAGCCGGCCAGCTTACGCGAATCATACGAACCTCAATGGTAGAAGAATTGGATAAAGATTACGTACGAACCGCAATCGGCGCAGGAATTCCAAAAAGCGTAGTAGTTGCTAGAAACGTATTCCGCAACGCCCTAATCACCCCAATTACAACTTTGGGCATGAAAATTGGTTACCTTATGGGTGGCGCAATCGTTATTGAGGTTATTTTTGCTCTGCCAGGAATGGGCACGGCAATGTTCGATGGCATTAACGGCAACCAGCCAATGCTTGTGCAAGGCGTTGTACTGGTTGTTGCAATCGCATTCATCTTCATAAACATCATTGTTGATTTGCTCTACGTATTAATCAACCCAAGGATTAGGACGGTGTGACATGCTATTTGGAAAGAATCAGGTAGTAGATGCCGCATCAAAGCCAGGCATCAAGTTTAATAGATTTAACAAAATGAGCTTAGGCTCCAGAATTGCGTTCATTGTGATTGCGCTTCTAGCATTTTGCGCTATTTTCGCGCGATTTATAGCTCCGTGCGATCCAGTAAAGATTACGCAAAACTATCAAGCTCCAACAGGTGCGCATTGGTTTGGTACCGATAACCTTGGCAGAGACGTGTTCTCTAGGGTTATGTACGGCGCACGTTATTCGCTTGTAATTGGCTTATCATCTGTGCTTTTCGCACTGGTTATGGGAGCTATTATCGGCTCAATCGCAGCAGTAAGCCGCACCTGGATTGCTGAGCTTATAATGCGATTGATTGATATTGTAATGTCCATTCCAGGAATCGCATTAGCGGCCGTGTGCCTTGCAATTCTTGGACAATCCATGATTGGCATCATCATTTCTATCGGCGTGCTTTACGTTCCACAAATCGCAAGAATTGTGCGCGCAAATATTATAAGCGAATATGGAAAAGACTACGTACGAGCAGTAATCGTTTCCGGCGCTCGAGCACCATGGATTTTACTCAAGCATGTAACACGAAATATTGCAGCACCAGTTATGGTATTCACAACGCTTTGTGTTGCAGACGCAATCGTTTTCGAAGCCTCACTTAGCTTCATTAACGCAGGTATTCCAGAGCCAACTCCAACTTGGGGCAACATTTTGTCTTCCGCAAAAGCAGGCGTTATCTTTGGATACTGGTGGCAGGCATTGTTCCCAGGCCTTGCGATTATGATTACCGTTCTGTGCTTGAACATTCTTTCTGAAGGAATTACCGACGCAATGGTTGCGGCACCAACCGCTCCAGTTTCTAAGACTGCAGCCGACGCTGATGCAGCTCGCAAGGAAGACAGGATTTTAACCGATCCAGTTGCAGCATACAAAGAGCAGCACGCAGCTTTGGTTGAATCTCTTGCGAAACTTCGCGAAGCTGAACTAAAGCGCACGGACCGCTTGCAACCAATGTCTACAGAACCTCCAGCTATTGAGGTTAAGGACTTGTGCATTCAGTTCCCTCGCTACGGAAACGTAAACGTTGTAGACCACTTGAGCTTCGCGGTTCGCCCAGGCGAAACAATGGGCTTGGTTGGAGAATCCGGATGCGGAAAGTCGATTACTTCGCTTGCAATTATGGGATTGCTTGATCCAAAAGCAAAAATTAGCGGACAAATCCTCTTTAATGGCAAGGATCTTGTAAAACTTAGCCCAAAGGAGCATAACGCTCTTCGCGGTCACGAAATTGCAATGGTTTATCAAGACGCATTGTCTTCCTTAAACCCATCCATGCTGATTAAAACTCAAATGAAGCAGTTGACATCTCGCGGAGGAACTCGTAGCGCAGAAGAACTGTTGGAGCTTGTGGGCTTGGATCCAAAGCGCACGCTTGAATCCTATCCACATGAGCTTTCCGGCGGCCAGCGTCAGCGCGTGTTAATCGCAATGGCACTTACGCGCGATCCAAAACTTATAATCGCGGATGAGCCAACAACCGCTTTGGACGTTACTGTTCAAAAGCAGGTAATTGACCTTCTTAATGAGCTTCGCGAAAAGCTTGGATTTGCAATGGTATTCGTAAGTCACGATTTGGCTCTTGTCGCTAAGGTTGCGCACTCCATTACCGTAATGTATGCAGGACAGGTTGTTGAGCAGGGTGCAACTAAAGAAATACTTACAGATCCTCACCACGAGTACACGCGCGGTTTGCTCGGTTCTGTAACTTCTATCGAAGCTGGAGCTCCAAGATTGCACCAGGTTCCAGGAACAGTTCCAAGCCCATCCGACTTCCCTAAGGGAGACCGATTCTCTCCACGCTCCTCGCATCCAGATCAAGGACTTGATGTGCGCCCAATAATGAAGCGCATTCCAGGAACATGGCACTTCTACGCCGCACCTCCAGAGTCTGAAACTGATGCACCTTCCGCAATTTTGACCGCATCTGATCAAGGAGATGTGCGATGAACATGAATACTAGCGAAACAAACAAAGTACAGAATGAAAATGGCAATGTTCCAATTATCGAGCTTGTAGACGCAGAAGTGGTGTTTACTACTCGAGCTGGATCTGGCTTATTCCACAAGAATAAGATTACTGCCGTAAACAAAGTAAACCTTAAGCTGATGCCTGGCAAAACGATTGGTATTGTTGGCGAATCCGGTTGCGGAAAGTCAACAACCGCAAATATTATGTGCGGCCTTCAGCAGGTTACTAGCGGAAAGGTTCTGTTTAAGGGGCAAGACGTTACGCATCGCACTGCAAAAGAGCGTATGGATATTGGTCGCGTGGTTTCTGTTGTGTTCCAGGATCCTGCAACAGCTTTGAATGCAAGAATGAGCGTTGTTGATCAGCTGATTGATCCTCTTGTTGTGCACGAGATTGGAAATAAGGAAGAGCGTAATAAAAGAGCGAAGGAGCTAATACGAATGGTTGGTTTGCCTTCTTCTGTTCTTGGCGCTTTGCCAGGCCAGCTTTCTGGCGGTCAACGTCAGCGCGTTGCAATTGCTCGAGCGCTTTCCCTTAATCCGGATGCAATCATCGCAGATGAACCAACTTCCGCTTTGGATGTTTCGGTTCGCGCGCAGATTTTGAATCTTCTTTCCGATTTAAAGAAGAAGCTGAATCTTTCGATGGTGTTTATTAGCCACGATATTCAAACAATCCGCTACATATCCGACGAAGTCGTTGTTATGAATCACGGAACGATTGTTGAGCGAGGCGAAACGCATCAGGTTATTAACAATCCTCAAAATGATTACACGAAGATTCTGATGGGAGCGGCACCGTCGCTATTGCACCCAACGGAAGAAGAGTGCAAGTAAGGTGCGTTAAATCAATCCACACAAAATCTTGGGCGGTTCGCTATTCCTCACAACAAAACTCAAGCGAGCCGCCCATCTCACTCAACTAAATTACGAAAAAAATATTAAACAGAAATTTTAAATTCGAAATCTAATATCGAAATTTAATATCGAAATTTTAAGCACGAAAGAAGTGTAATTATGACTGAAAAATTCCATGGCGTTATTCCTCCAGTTGTTACTCCATTAACTGCAGACGGCGAAGTAGATGTTGTTAGCTTTGAGCGCTCACTTAATCGCATGATTGATGCTGGAGTAGACGGCCTGTTTACTCTTGGCTCTTCTGGCGAAGTGGCATTTAGCACCGATAAGCGCCGCCGTGAAATTATTGAAAACGTGATGCGCATTGTTGACGGTCGAGTGCCAGTTTTGGTTGGTTGCATTGACACTGAAACAAACCGCGTAATTGAGCACGCAAAAGAAGCCAAGGAACTTGGAGCAGACGCAATCGTTGCAACAGCGCCATTCTACGCACTCGGCGGCATGGCAGAAGTTGAGCGCCACTTCCGTCTTATTCACGAAGCTGTTCCAGATTTGCCTCTGTTTGCTTACGATATTCCAGTTTGCGTGCACACAAAGCTCCCAGGCGCTTTGCTTGTAAAGCTTGGTAAAGATGGCGTTCTTGCAGGCGTTAAGGATTCATCCAACGACGACGTGTCCTTCAGATTCTTGGTTGATGACAATAACAAGGCTGGTCATCCTTTGATTCTTCTTACAGGCCAAGAGGTTGTTGTTGACGGTGCATACATGGCTGGCGCAGACGGTTCTGTTCCTGGTCTTGCAAACGTTGAGGCCACTGGTTACGTGCGTATGTGGAAGGCTGCTCAAGAGGGAGATTGGGCAACAGTTAAGAAGGAGCAGGATTGGCTTTCGGCTTTGATGCGAATCGTTACTGTTCCTAGCGGAGTAGCTGGCTTTGGCGCTGGTGTTGGAGCTTTTAAAACTGCAATGGCGTTGCTTGGTGTGTTCGACACGAATCAGATGCCAGATCCAGTTTGCCCACTTAAGGGAGAAAATGTTGAAGCCGTGGCTCGCGTTCTTAAGGAAGTTGGCTTGACTTTGGCAAAGACTCCGCAAGAAGTGAGCGATTCCACAAAGTAACGTCTTAAGTGGTTTTTATTAGATTAATAATTTATTAGATTAATAATTTAAATCACTTAAATAAAATTCGTTTATTTATTGGCGTTTATCTATTGGCATAGTAAGTAAATAGCGTTGCGGTATACGTTTAGCCGTATGCCGCAATGCTAATAATCACAAGACTTTAAAGGAGAAGTTAAATTGGCAGAGGTTATTATTGTAAAAGATCAAGATGAAGCCGGCGAGCTTTACGCAAAAGCAGTTGCGGATTTAATTAAACGCAAGTCGGATGCAGTATTAGGATTGGCAACCGGCTCAAGTCCGCTTAAAGCTTACGAGCATCTTGCAAAACGAGTCAAAGAAGAAAATATTGACGTCTCTAACGTACGCGGATATGCTCTCGACGAATACATTGGATTGCCATTAGAGCACGAACAGTCTTACCACAGCACAATTCGCAGAACCGTAACAGACTTAATCGGCTTAAACCCAGATTTAGTGCACGTTCCAGGAGATGTTCTTAACGGAGCGCCATTAAGCGAAGGCAGCAAGATTGCGCACGCCGGAGCAGATTACGATGCAGAGATTGCGGCCGCTGGTGGAATCGACGTGCAAATCTTGGGAATTGGCTCCGATGGCCATGTTGGATTCAACGAGCCTGGCTCTTCGCTTGCTTCCGGCACGCGCGTTAAAACACTAACCGAGCAGACTCGCGTAGATAATCGCAGATTCTTCGACGGAGATATTAACCAGGTTCCAACTCATTGCATAACGCAAGGAATTGGAACGATTTTGCGCGCTAAGCATCTTGTTCTTCTTGCGTTTGGTTCTAATAAGGCAGACGCAGTTGCAGCAACGCTAGAAGGCGGAGTAAGCTCGCTATGCCCAGCTTCCGCGCTTCAAATGCATCCGCACGCAACCGTGATTATAGACGAGGCAGCAGCAAGCAAGCTGAAACTTGCAGACTACTATCGTTGGGTGTACGCAAATAAGCCATCTTGGCAAGGAATTTAATATATAGTTGCATTTATAAACCAGCAGTAAGTTACAGAATCATCCACAGGAACTGCATAAACCGCAGAAAACCGAACAAAATCGCATACCCGCAGGTGAGTGAAATGTCAAAAAATGCATATTTAGAAGCAGTAAACAATATTGATAATTCGCTAAAATCAACCAAAAACCAAGCGTTTGCAATTACAAACGTAAGCATTGTTGATGCGCGCGGAATCGTTCCAAACGCTTGGATTTTGGTTAAAGACGGCGTGATTCTAGAAACTGGCATTTTAAAAGACGAGCTTACCGCAGCGATTACTTCTTACGGTCTAAGCGAATCCGATTTAAGCATTGTAGACGGTTGCGGAAGTTTTGCTGCGCCAGGCTACATTGATTTGCACGCTCACGGAGCCTGGGAGCATTCGTTTGACGACGGCGCCGAAGGTATTGCCATTGCGCGCGCGTATCACATGCTTCACGGAACAACTAGGCAAGTTCTTAGCTTGATTACAAATCCTCTTGACGTAATGCAAGAGAATTTGCGTACTGTTAAGCGTGTTATGCAAACGCGACCAGATGTGCTTGGATCTCACTTGGAGGGTCCGTTCTTGGCGCTTTCTAGAAAAGGCGCGCACGACCCTAATTGCCTAGTGGATCCTACTCCCGAGCGCGTTGAGGCGCTGCTTGAGGCGGCGGATGGCACTTTGCGCCAGATTACTTTGGCTCCAGAGCGCGCACATGGTATGGAAGCTATTAAGCGATTTGTGAAAGCTGGCGTAATTCCAGCAGTGGGGCATTGCGATGCGGATTATCAAACAGCGCGCGCGGCTTTTAACGCCGGCTCTACGCTTATGACTCACATGTTTAACGCTATGAATGGCATTCATCACCGAAAGCCAGGCCCAATTCCTGCAGCGTTGGAAGATCCGCGCGTAACGATTGAGCTTATTAACGACGGTTTCCATGTTGAAAATCCAGTTTTGCGAATGGCGTTTAAGGCGGCGGCTGGAAGGATTGCGTTTGTAACAGATGCTATGGCTGCAACGGGATGCGCGGATGGCGCCTACAAGCTTGGTGCTTTAGACGTTACTGTTACGGGCGGCCACGCAAGGCTTGTTTCTAATGGCGCTATTGCTGGATCTACTTTGATTCTAGAAGTTGCTATTAAGCGCGCTGTTAAAGAGCTTGGCATTGGTTTGCCAGAGGCGATTGCTGCGTCGACTCTTGTTCCTGCTCATGTGCTTGGAGTAGATAAGCCGAACGCTATAACTAGCGCTCCTTTGGGCTTGGTTGAAAAAGGATATGCTGCCGATTTGCTTTTGCTTAATCCAGGAACTTTGGCAGTTGAGCACGTTTGGTGCGACGGCCATAAAATTTCGTAACGGAAATCGTATCGTTGCGATTAATTGTGATGCTGTAGTACTCAGGCATCACCATTGAAGATGAAAGAACCGCTCTGTAAATAAGAGCGGTTCTTTTATTTGCGCGTTTATTTGCGCGTTTATTTATGAGTCAATTTACGCGCTAATTTGCAGCGATTAATCTTGCTTCAATCTGTGCAACAAAATCGACTGAATCGGCTCATAATGAGAATTTACTGCTTCCCTATAGCCATCAGCATCTCCAGCTATAGCAGTATGCAGCATAAGCTCATGCGCTTTAGCAGTTTTTTCAAGCTCATCTGAAACAGCCAACCCCAATTGCGGCAAAACGGCCATA
Organism: uncultured Bifidobacteriaceae bacterium; assembly: GCA_946891915.1. GTDB lineage: Bacteria > Actinomycetota > Actinomycetes > Actinomycetales > Bifidobacteriaceae > Bifidobacterium. The sequence continues at coordinate 3,438 of CAMPNN010000022.1, read as the reverse complement.
TGCACAAGCCACAAGCATCGCACAAACTGTTCAGCAATCTTGTTATTTACTGCTCGCAAAATTCCAGTATGAAACTCAATATCTTGCTCAAGGAATGTCTTTCCAGAAAGCGCTTCTTCAGTCATCTTTCCCGAAAGTGCTTCAAGCTCAGGTTGCTGTGTTCCTTTAAGCGATTCAACAACTTTATCCGCAAAACCAAGATCCAAGAACTTTCGCATTTCTACAACATTGCTTAAGTCTTCAAAATTTTTATTAACGGACACAAGCGAGCGAAAAGCTAGCGTTTCCACCATTGGGTCTAGCGACAAAGATCCAACAAACATGCCCTTACCTTGCTTAACCTCAACAATATTAAGCGCTTCTAATTTACGAATAGCCTCGCGCACAGAAGATCTTGAAGCTCCTATTAGATTACAAAGCATCGGCTCGGTTGGAAGCATATCTTTTGGTTGCAAACGCTCGCGCAAAATAAGCGATCTAATTGCATCCATCGTTTCGTCGCAGCGCTTTCTTAAGACGATTGGAGCAGAAGTTGTGCCTGCTTGTAGAAGAGCTAGTCGATTCAGCGTTGACATTTCGCTGTCTTCATTATCACTAAACGTTTCTTCCATATCAGCTCCTTCCAGCTCAATAAACGTAAAAATTAAAACTCCTATGTTTCAACACGTCTGACGTCTTACGTTAGTTAATTATATAGTCTATCACACATTTTCATTTAATTGACGGAATATTCCAACTATTCTCGCAAGCTTTAATTGCGTAACTCTAATTGCATCGCTTTAATTGCGGATAAATTAGACAAATAAACTAGCTAAATAAATTAATAAAATAAGTTGTTTCGATACAAATTAAATTAGATACAAATTAAATTAGATAAAAACTAAATTATTTAATTGCATCTTGATTTTGCAGAGTTAAGAAAGAGTGCGAACGGCGGGACTTGAAACCGTTGCACCGTGAATCTTTAGCTATCAATAGTAACACAAACCCAGTAATTGCAAGGTGTTTAGAATCAAAAGATATCAAACAGAATCAAAAGAATTCAAATAAAATACACATTTATTGCACATTTAAGCCCTCTATTACGCTATTAACACGCGTTGCTACATTATCCAAATCAGTATCAAATAAATCAGCGTAAGTGTCTAGCGTCATAGCGGCGCTCTTGTGTCCTAGCATTTTTTGAACAACCTTCACATTAGCACCCGAACTAATAGCAATACTCGCGGCAGTATGGCGCAAATCGTGAATAGTTAGTGACGGAACACAAGACGCGGCAATAGCGCGAGAATACCACCCCCTATTTGTCCTACTTTGCTCATGTAAGTGTTCACCCTCCCATTCTTCAAAAACTAGCCTATCGTTCGATTTGCTTTGAATTTCTTTTTTAAGCTCGCACATAACATAAGACGGAACAGGCACCGACCTATTTTCCCACGTTTTAGGCGCACCCTCCGAGTGAGTTTCACCAAATCTAACATAATTACGATGTACATTGATACGGTTATTTATTACGTCTATATCCTCAACTCTTAACGCGCACGCCTCACCCCAACGAAGCCCGCAAAAACCAAACACAAGAATAAGCGTTTTATACCTACCACTCGCATTCGCTAATGCTACTACTTGTTTAGGTGTTAAATAAGTACGTTGTTTACGTCCTTTTTTAGGTAATTGAATATTAGAACACGGATTAGTTTTCATTAAATTATCCATAATTGCCATTTTGCAAATACCCTTAAGGCAACCATAAGCACGCAAAACAACCGACGCGCTACGCTCTTGGCTCAATTCACTAACCCACGATTGAACGGCACTTGATTTTATGGCCCCCAATTGGAAAGAACCCCATTTAGGTATTACGTGAACTCTTAACGCGGTCTCTAAATCGTAATAATATTTAGGCTTAATAATGCCCTTCTTATTTTCTAACCATTGATTAGATAACGTGCTAATAGTTTTTTTACCTAAATCAGCGTTAACATATGAACCATTAGTAATATCTACCAGCGTCGTAGCTTTCCAACGCTCAGCATCACCCTTTAATCTAAACCCGCACTTTGATTTACGTTTATTGTCGGGCGTTATATACCACACACGGTAACGATAAGAACCGTTTTTAAGATTGTAACGCTGAATATAAGCCACTCTATAACCCCTTAATCTTTCTCATCGGATTGTGCCAATTTATTATTTTTCCATCGCTCTCTTGCTGAATTAAAGCTATCAACAATACTTTGTGCAAATGCTGAGTCCCAGCCCGTATTTTTTAACCCTTGTTTAATTATAGCGTCTGTTTCTTTCCAATCATTTGGTATATATGCACGTAAAAGCCCCGTTTTTCTTTCATCTATTACAGGTTTAGCCTTTTTTGCAAATAAATCTATTATATGTTCTTGCTCTGGTGAATATTCAATATGCTTATTTCTATATTCGTCGGCATCTCTATATTTCCCGTCCTCTGGTGGATTCTCATATAAATATTCAAGTTCTTGCCAATCGTCACATAATGCCTGCTTATCACCTACAGCTGCGGCAATTTCTAGCGGCTCATCACCTCGACCCCAAAGCCATAGAATATTTGAACCGTACTCATGCGAAGCACCAGTTATCATTGCGGGCGCACGCGCTGAACCAGACTCAGGCAATAAAAGCGTAAGAGGCGAAACATTAAAGACGATTGCAAAAGCCATTAAATCGTCTACATCTACTTTTCGTTCACCCGACTCAATACGCGCTAAAGCTAATGGCGTTATATGCCGTCCTATTTTAGACAATTGTTCCGAAATGTCTTTTAACATGCGACCGCCACGCAAACGCTTAATATTTGCCGCTACAGTTGCACCCGTTATATCAATTTGATTAGTTTTCTTTTTATCAGCCATACAATAAACAATACTCTAAAAACGAAAATTTGTATATAAAAAATATTGTCATAAATAATTATTTTGTATTTTTTTGAATTTTAGATTTGCATAATGTAAAAAATGATATATACTAAATGATGAAACAAAAAACTAAATGATTTTCTAAAAAAGCAAATCATTATTTATAAGTTTTAGAAAGTAGTCTAAAATGTCTAATTATTTGAATAGCCATCAAGCGGCGAAATATCTAAATATTAGCTATCCAACCTTTAATAGATTGCGCAAATTACCCAATGCGCCAAGAGGATTCAAGCCATTAAACCGAAAAATTATGTATAGACCCGAAGACCTAGACGCGTGGGTAATGCAAAAAATAGGCGAAATGGGAACAGGAACGGAAAAAGTGGAACAATGAGCAATACAGCATATAAAAAGCCTAAAGATGACGCGGAAACGGCGGAAGATATTAGCTATGCGATTCCATGCGTAGCAAGTTTTATATTATCTTCAGCTTTCAATATTGATTCACGCTACGACCATTCAGGCTTGAGCTTTTCCGAACCAGCGCGCA
>CAMPNN010000021.1 GCA_946891915.1 uncultured Bifidobacteriaceae bacterium | reverse complement strand
CGTCATTTACGCTCGGTAGGCGTTATGCGTGCCGGCATTTTTTCTAATAAGGCCCTGGTTGATTCGTCAACCGGGGCTTTTCGTACCGTCGCTTCCTTCGTTGACGAAATTAAGCAGACTCCTCAAATGCAGGGCTTGCGTTTAACGGACGAAGTAAGTACTAAAGAAACTTACACGATTGAGCCTTGCGGCGATTTTGAAGGAAAAGATCCGCTTTACACCGTCGTAGCAGTTGACTTTGGTATTAAAGCTATGACTCCTCACCGTTTGGCTGAGCGCGGCTGCCGAGTGCACGTCGTAAGCTCCTCAATCAGCTTTGAATCTCTGCAAGCTCTTGACGCAGACGGCGTATTCTTCTCGAACGGTCCTGGAGATCCTGGTCAGGCAAATCGCGAAGTTGAGCTTTTGCGTAAAGTTTTGGACGCAGGCTACCCGTTCTTTGGAATCTGCTTTGGAAACCAGCTGCTTGGTCGCGCGCTCGGCTTTGGCACTTACAAGCTAAAGTTTGGTCACCGCGGTATTAATCAGCCTGTAAAAGACGTAACAACCGGAAAAGTGGAAGTTACTGCTCACAATCACGGCTTCGCAGTGGATGCACCTCTTGATGGCCCTGTGCAATCTCCTTACGAAAACGGCCATTTTGGTCGCGTAATGGTATCGCATATTGACTTGAACGACAATGTTGTAGAAGGCTTGCAATGCCTTGATATTCCAGCATTCTCGGTGCAGTATCATCCGGAAGCTGCAGCAGGCCCGCACGATGCTTCCTATCTGTTTGACCGCTTTGTGGAATTGATGCGCGAAAACGCTCGAAAAAGCAAGTAATACTCGAAAAGCAAGTAAGATTTAAGATTTACGGAAAGAGAAATTTACTATGCCAAAACGTACTGATATTAAGTCGGTTATGGTAATTGGTTCCGGCCCGATTGTTATTGGTCAGGCTGCAGAATTTGATTATTCGGGAACGCAAGCTTGCCGAGTTCTTCGTGAAGAAGGCATTCGCGTAATTTTGGTTAATTCCAACCCGGCTACGATTATGACCGACCCGGAGCTTGCTGATGCAACATACATTGAGCCAATCGACACTTCGATTTTGGAGCGAATTATTGCAAAGGAGCGTCCGGATGCGCTTCTTCCAACGCTCGGTGGTCAGACTGCTCTTAATGCTGCAATGGATTTGGGCCGTGCAGGAATTTTAGAAAAGTATAACGTTGAGCTGATTGGCGCTTCTTTGGAAGCAATCGACCGCGGCGAAGACCGTGAGCTTTTCAAAAAAGTCGTTGAAAAAGCTGGAGCGGAAAGCGCAAAATCTTTTATTGCTCACTCAATCGAAGAAGTAGACAAAATTGTTGAAACTTTAGGATACCCGGTAGTAGTACGCCCAAGCTTTACAATGGGTGGTCTCGGTTCTGGTATTGCTCATAACGAAGAGGAGCTTCACCGCATTGCTGGGGCTGGTATTCACTATTCTCCAACCAACGAAGTGCTTATTGAAGAAGGCATTGAAGGTTGGAAGGAATTTGAGCTTGAGCTTATGCGCGACGCAAAAGATAACGTCGTAGTTGTTTGCCCAATCGAAAACGTGGATCCTGTGGGCGTGCACACTGGCGACTCAATTACCGTAGCTCCTTGCTTTACGCTTACTGATCGCGAGTATCAAAAGATGCGCGATATTGGTATTGCGATTATTCGAGGCGTTGGCGTCGACACGGGCGGTTGCAATATTCAGTTCGCAATCAACCCTCAAACTGGACGCATAATCGTAATCGAAATGAACCCGCGCGTATCTCGTTCTTCCGCGCTCGCATCTAAAGCAACCGGCTTCCCAATTGCAAAAATCGCAACGAAACTTGCTCTCGGCTACACTTTGGACGAAATTCAAAACGATATTACCCGCTCAACTCCTGCAAGCTTCGAGCCAACAATCGACTACGTTGTAACGAAGATTCCGCGTTTTGCTTTCGAAAAGTTCCCAGGAGCAGACACCACGCTCACAACTTCCATGAAGTCTGTTGGTGAAGCAATGGCTTTGGCTGGAAACTTCCAGGAATCTCTTGGAAAAGCAATGCGCTCAATCGACAAGCGTCACGCATGCTTCAGCTGGGATGGCGAGCGTCCAAGCAAGGAAGAAGTTAATAAGCTTCTTGAAGAAATGCACACTCCAACAGAGCACCGCTACTTGCAAATTCAGAGTGCGCTTTGGGGCGGAGCTACGCCGGAGCAGATTTTTGCAGCAACAAAAATCGACCCTTGGTTTGTAGAGCAGCTTGCTCAAATTAACGAAACTGCGCTCGCGGTTCGTGAAGCTGAAACTTTAACTCCTAAAGTTTTGAAGCGCGCTAAGCTTGCTGGACTTTCGGACGTGCAAATTGCGCATTTGCGTAATCTTGGCGACGAAGGCGAAAACATGGTTCGTGAGCTTCGTTGGGCTTACGGTTTGCGCCCTGTTTACAAGACGGTTGATACTTGCGCAGCTGAGTTTGACGCAGCAACGCCTTACTACTATTCTTGCTACGCTGACGAAAGTGAGTTGAAGAAGCGAGATCGCGAAGCTGTGATTATTCTTGGTTCTGGCCCGAACCGAATCGGCCAGGGTATTGAGTTTGATTACACTTGCGTTCACGCTGTTCAGGAATTGGGTAAGGATTACGACACCATTATGGTTAATTGCAATCCTGAAACAGTTTCTACAGATTACGACATGTCTGACCGCCTTTACTTTGAGCCTCTTACTTTCGAAGATGTGCTTGAAATTTATGAGGCAGAAAAGAAGCTTGGTCCTGTTAAGGGCGTGATTGTGCAGCTCGGTGGTCAAACGCCGCTTTCGTTGGCTGCTCGTCTTAAAGCTGCAGGTGTTCCAATTTTGGGAACTACTCCTGAAGCTATTGATTTGGCAGAAAATCGTGAGCTTTTTGGTGAGGTTCTTCGCCAAGAAGGCATGAATGCTCCTCGCTACGGCACAGCTTTGAGTCTTGAGGAAGCAAAAGATGCGGCTCATGCGATTGGCTATCCGGTTCTTGTGCGCCCAAGCTACGTGCTTGGTGGCCGCGGTATGGAAATTGTGTACGACGATGCTCAGCTTGCAAAGTATGTTGAGCGCGCTTTGGATGAGGCTCGTGCGGACACTGTTGTTTCTGGCCGTTTGCCTTCGCCGCTTTTGATTGACAAGTTCCTTCAGGATGCTATTGAGATTGACGTTGACGCGCTTTACGACGGCAACGAGCTTTATATTGGCGGAATTATGGAGCATGTTGAGGAAGCTGGCGTGCACTCTGGCGACGCAGCTTGCACTCTTCCTCCAAGCACACTTTCGGACGATCAGATTCGTCGCCTTCGTGAGGGCACGCTTTCGATTGCTCGCGGCTGCTCTGTTCGCGGTCTTATTAACGTTCAGTACGCTTTTATGGCGAACACTTTGTACGTAATCGAGGCGAATCCTCGTGCTTCTCGTACTGTTCCGTTTGCTTCTAAAGCTACGGGTGTTGCTCTTGCTAAGGCGGCTGCTCGAATTATGGCTGGCGAAACAATTGCTCAGCAGCGCAAGCGTGGACTTCTTCTTCCAAAGGGAGACGGCGGTGACATTCACCCAGGCCAGCAGGTTGCCATTAAGGCTTCTGTGCTTCCGTTTAAGCGTTTCCGCACTCCTGTTGGTCGCACGGTTGATATTTTGCTTGGCCCGGAGATGCGTTCTACTGGTGAAGTTATGGGCTTCGATCGTGACTTCCCGCACGCTTTTGCTAAGAGTCAGCTTGCAGCGTACAAGGGCGGTTTGCCTACTAGCGGTAACGTTTTTGTGTCCGTAAGTGATGCTGATAAGAGGCAATTGCCGCTTCTTGCTGTGCGCTTAGTAGAGCTTGGTTTTACTATTTGGGCGACTGAGGGTACTGCTTCTGTGCTTCGTCGTTACGGTATTGATTCCGTGATAGTTGACAAGCTTTCCAGCCGCGGCGACACGTCGAAGTATGTGCGTAATAATGAGCAATCTCACGAAAGAATTGGTAAAAACGTTGTAGAGCTTATCGAGAATGGTAAGATTGATATGGTACTCAATACACCGAATTCGAGAGGGTCTCGTACAGACGGTTACGCAATTCGTGCGGCAGCTGTAGCAGCGGATCTTCCACAATTCACTACAATTACAGAGTTCGCTCCAGTTTTGATGGCTATTGAAGCTGTTAAGAACAACGATTATCAGGTGATGAGCATTCAAGAGCATGCTCAGCAGCTGTTTGCAATTGAACAGGCAGAAAATCAAGAAAGTCGGGCTTAATACATGACCGAGAGCATTCGTGATCAAGAAGTGCAGGCGCAACGATCTGATTTTGGTTTGCGTTTGAAGAACGCTATGGCCAAGTATGGTCCGCTGTGCGTTGGTATTGATCCTCATCGCAAAATGTTGCTAAATTGGGGATATAACATGGATGCTCTCGGAGCTGAGCTGTTTTCAATGCGTATGCTGCAAGCAATGAATGGTAGAGCGGCTGCAGTTAAATTCCAGTCCAGCATGTTTGAGCGCTATGGTTCCAAAGGTTTCGCAGCGCTTGAGCGCGTGCTGTATGCTGCTCGTCAAATGGATGTTATAACAATCGTTGACTGCGGTCACGGTGGTTTATCCACTACTATTTCTGCGCTTGCAGACGCGTATTTTAAGCCGGATTCTCCTCTTCTTACTGACGCTATTACGCTTCTTCCGTATTATGGCGCTCGCTCGATGGGCGGTTTAATTAACGAAGCTCTTAATAATGGCCGCGGTGTTTTTATTGCTTCTTTAACTTCTAATCGTGAAGGTGCGAGCCTTCAGACTGCAATCCGCCAAAGTGGATCTTATCGCGGAACTACTGTAGCTCACGGAATTGCTCAGACTGCTCAAAGTTTTAACGATAAAACTAAGGGCTTAGGTTCTGTTGGTTTAATCGTTGGAGCTACGATTGGCGACTGGATGAACGGTGGCGGAATTGACGTCACTAGTTTCACCGGCCCAATTCTTTCCCCGGGTTACGGCTGGCAGGGTGCAGAAGCGAACGACTTAAAGCGTGTTTTTGCTGGTACGCATGGTAATGTGTTGGTAACTGTTTCGCGCTCTATTGCGTCGCATGGTCCAAATATTGGTGAACTTTCGGCTGCAACTGAGCGCATAGCATGGGATATTCGTCAGGCTCTTATTGATTCTGATGAGCGCGCGTAAGTGAGAGGTAAAGGAAATGGATACCAAAGATGAGTCTGCTGCTTCGCAGTCTAGGCGTCGCTTAATTGTACTGACTGGTCCTACTGCGGCTGGTAAAGGCACAGTAGAAGGCATACTTCGCGAGAAGCATCCTCATGTTTGGTTGTCTGTTTCTGCTACTACGCGCGCGCCTCGCCCGGATGAGTTTAATGGTATTCAATACTGGTTCTTGGACGAAGAAGAGTTTGAGCGTCGTAAGCGTAACGGCGAGTTTTTGGAAACTGCGCTTGTTCATGGCATGGCTCATTATGGCACGTTACTTCAGCCTGTTCTTGACCATCTTGAGCAAGATATTCCTACTTTGCTGGAAATTGATTTGCAGGGTGCGCGTCGTGTAAAGCAAGAGGCTGCGCGTCTTGGTTTGGAAGTTGTGTACGTGTTTATTGCGCCTCCAAGTTTTGAGGAGCTTAAGCGTCGTCTTATTGGGCGAGGTACTGAAACTCCTGAGCAGCAGGCAAGGCGTTTGGAAACAGCAAAAGTTGAAATTGCTGCGGCCAGTGAGTTTGATGTTGTTATTGTAAACGATAATGCTGAGCGTGCTGCAGATGAGCTGTGGGACGTAATAGCGCGCGAATATGACTTGTAAATAAAAGCTTACGCAATATTTATTTGTAAATATATCTATCAATCTACAATCAATATCCAATCAATAGCCTATAATAGGCATTTTGGAACTATTGTGGCACCATAGAATTTGGAGAATATTATGGCATTAGGCACTCAGCCAACACCTACTGGTCTTGCGAATCCACCAATTGATGATTTAATGCAACATGCGGATTCCAAGTATGCGCTTGCCTTATTTGCTGCAAAACGAGCACGTCAAATTAATGCTTATTTCACTCAGCTGAATGAAGGTTTGCTGCAGAATGTTGGACCATTAGTTGAGTATCAAAATCAGGAAAAGCCTTTGTCTATTGCATTCCGTGAGATTAATGAAGGCTTGCTTGAAGAAACGCTTGGTGAGGACGATTTAAGCGAAGGTAATTAATACAATCAATATACTTTGCTTTAACGTCTTTATACGTAATCGCAGTCGTGTCATCTGTGCTTAGCCGGCGGATGTGCGGCTGCGTTTTTTCGCTTTATATAGCTTTGTATAGCTTTGTATAGCTTTGTATAGTTTTATGTAGCCTTTTTATTGACTTGACTATTTTTTGGAGGGGAATGTGGAAGAACGTAAATTGATTTCTGCGGAATCTGTTACCGAGGGGCATCCGGATAAGTTGTGCGATCAGATTGCCGACGCCATTTTGGACGACATGCTCAGTCAGGATTCTCGCGCGCATGTGGCAGTTGAGGTTTGCGCTTCGGTTGGTCAGTTTGTGGTTTTTGGTGAAGTTCGTGGTGAAGTTTATAGCGATATTCCGGGTATTGTGCGTCGAGTTGTTCGAAATGTTGGGTATACGAGCTCTGTGATTGGTCTTGATGCAGATTCTTGCGGTGTGATGGTTTCTTTAACCGAACAAAGTGACGAAATTAATCAGGGCGTTGCGCGTTTGGACGAAAGTCATGAAAGTGCTGCCTCGCGCGAGGAGCGTTACGCAGCTCAGGGAGCGGGAGATCAAGGCGTTATGTTCGGCTATGCCAGCGACGAAACGGACACTTTAATGCCGCTTCCAATTTACCTTGCTCACCGCTTAGCGCAGCAGCTTGCTAAGGTTCGTAAAGGTGGTATTGTGCCACATCTGCGTCCGGACGGCAAAACGCAAGTGACTATTGAGTATGATGCTCAGGGAGTGCCACAGCGTTTGGATACGGTTTTGATTTCCACTCAGCATGATCCTGAAGTGTCTCCAGAATGGCTTAAAAATCAGCTGGTTGATAATGTTGTTAAACCTGTGTTGGATGAGGTTCTTGCTAAAAAAGTTGCGCACGATTCGTACCGTATGCTTGTGAATCCTACGGGTTCATTTGTTTTGGGTGGTCCGTCTGCAGATTCTGGTTTAACTGGTAGAAAAATTATTGTTGACACTTATGGTGGTGCAGCTCACCATGGCGGTGGCGCATTTTCTGGAAAAGATCCTAGTAAGGTTGATCGTTCTGCGGCTTATGATGCTCGCTGGGTGGCAAAAAATATTGTTGCTGCAGGTCTTGCGCATAGAGCAGAAGTGCAGGTTGCTTACGCTATTGGTATTGCTGATCCTGTGAGTGTAAACGTTGAAACTTTTGGTACTGAAGCTGACGGTGTTACTCGTGCAGATATTGCGCGCGCTGTGCGTGAAGTATTTGATTTGCGTCCTGCTGCTATTATTGACGAGCTTAATCTGCTTCGACCAATTTACGCACAAACCGCATCTTACGGTCATTTTGGGCGTACTGATGTGATGTTCCCTTGGGAAGAAACGAATCGTATTGAACAACTGCGTGCTGCGATTAAAAAATAGATTAGCCTAACGTTTTTGCGTAATGTTTTTGCGTAATGTTTTTCGCAATATTGTTGCAGTAAAATACTAGTAGTATGTGAGGTAATTCAAACAGATATAAATGGATATAAAGGGCATTTTATGGCAGATCAACCTTCGTTAGATGGCTTAGCGCGTAAAACTAAACGCAAGCGCAACGCTGTTTCGCGCGTTCCTGCCAGCGAGTGTGCTATCGCTCACGTTGTGCTCGATGTTCAGGCGGCTCATCTAGGTAGTACGTTTGATTATTTGGTATCAAAAGAACAGGATGCTGCAGCTCAAGCAGGTGCGTTTGTGCGCGTGAGATTTGGCGCGCAAAGATTAACGGGCGTTATTTGGTCTCGTTCTTCGCACACAGACACTCCTAGTTCTGCTTTGCGTTTTATTGAGCGTGTCATACCTTCGGACGTGCTTATTTCCAAGTCTTTACGAGACGATATTGACGCTATTGCTAAAGCATACGGCGGAACTAGCGCTAATATTCTTCGCCTTGCCGTTCCTCAACGTGTGGCCCGTGTAGAAAATACAAAAGATTGCAACATCGCACGTTTGCAATCAAGAAAAAAGTGGTATCTAAATCTTAAGAAGAATTTTACAAGCGAAAGTAATGATTCCTCGCATACTACTTTTCCGCAAATGTTTGAATCTTACGAAAATGCAGATATCTTGTATAAGTCGTTAATTAGGCAGAATACTAGCGATTTTCAGTCGTTTGTTGTTGATGCGTTGCCTGGTTCTCAACGACTTGCTCAAGATTTAGCGTGGATGATTGTTGCGGCTATAAGCGCAGGTAGGCAGGCTGTTGCAGTGCTGCCAACGTTAAGAGAAGTAAACGACGTTATGCGAGCGCTAATGTTGTACGGGTTACAGCCTTACAAGCGTGTGAATAACAATTATGAAGATTCTTCCGCAAGCAACTTTGATGGTGATGTTGCGCGATTGTCCTCTGCTGACGCTCCGGCTGACCGTTATCGCTCTTGGCGTGCTGTTGCTTCTGGAATAGTTCCGTGCGTGCTTGGTACTCGTGCTGCAATGTACGCTCCGGTTGAGGGGGATGCGTTATTTGTAATTGTTGAAGACTGCGCATACCAGTATGCTGACGGCATGATGCCTTACGCTCAAGCTCGCGGAGTTATGCGACTTCGTGCTAAAAGACATAAAGGCACATTTGTGGCAATGGCGTATTCTCGAAGTGCGCTAAGTCAAAGTGAAGTCGATTTTTCCAATTCAAATAATCTTTTAGAAAAATCTTCTGCAGAAACTTCCGCAGAAACTCCCGCCGCAACTTCCGCAGAAACTTATAAATCTTTAAAAAAGTCTTCTAAAGAATCTCAAGAATCTCAAGAATCTTGCGAATCTTGCGAATCTTATAAATCTTGCGAATCTTTAGTAAGTGGAAGCAGTATTGCAGTAACGCCAATACCTTCGGTTCGTAAGCAAATTATGCCGTGGGTTCGCTACTTAAACCGTGAAGCTTTATTAAAACTTGCCGACCAAAGCATTGGCTCGCGCATACCTCACACTGCAGTAAGAGCTATTAACGAAGCTTTAGGCGAAGCTAAACCAGTGCTACTTTCTATTCCTCAAGACGGCGTGACACAATCCGCAGTGTGCGTTTCTTGCAGTCAGCAAGCGCGTTGCAGGCGATGCACTGGGCCTATTGACGTGGCCGGTGGAAAAGATGCTGCGCATTGTATTTGGTGCGGTGCTAGCGCAGTTTCGTGGTCTTGCTCTAACTGTGGAAGCACTGGCATGCGTGTAATACGAGTAGGTGCTGCCGGTACTGCAGAAGAATTAGCGAAACTATTTCGCAACGTGCCTATTCTTCTTTCGTCTCCGCATCAGCCGAACGGAATTATTGAGTGCATTGATGAAAATCCGGTAATTGTTGTTGCAACTCCTGGATCTGAGCCTCGCGTAAAATCTAAAGACGGCTCTCAAAACGGAGAATACGGCGTTGTTGCAATATTGGACGCTTGGGTGAGCTTGTATGCTTCTGGGCTGGATACTCGAATTGATACTCTTACAGCTTGGATGAAAGCTGCAAGCTTGTGTGCTCCTAAAACTCGCGGCGGAAGCGTTCTGGTAATTGGCGAAACCTACCCAATTTTAGCTAAATCACTAACATTGTGGGATGCGAGCCAGCTTTCGTTAAATGAGCTTTTAGAAAGAAAGCAAGCAGTTTTACCACCTTGCGTAACTGCGGCCTGCGTATGGGGCTCGCGCGACGCTGTTATGCGCGCTTTGCGTAATATTGGCGCAATTCCTAAGGATGAATCTAATCAAAACAAAAACGCATCTAAAAGTGACGATTTATTTAATTCGCACAACCTGCCTATGCTGACAATTCCTAACAATCCGGCTGATACTAATAAATCAAATCAAAAATCTGAAACTAATATGATTCCGCCATTATTAGGCGTAGTTTCAATGCATTCTAAAGTAACCGATCATTATCAGCATTTTGACGAATTTGATGACAGAGTAAAAGCTGTAGTTAGAGTTCCGCTTTCATGGAGGCAAGAACTAGTGGATCGTTTACAAAAGCAAATAGCGCATCATGCAGCGACGCGAGAAGCAGGGGAATTGCGTTTTTGCATTGATCCAAAAGACTTACTAGCATACTGAACTATACTTAACGTGTTTAAGAGTGCTTATGAGGAAACGGCAAAATGTCAAAAATATATCATTGCGCAGTATTGGGAAATCCTATTGCCCACTCACTTTCTCCCGTATTGCACAACGCTGCTTATAAAGCTTTAGGTCTCACAAATTGGCAATATAGCAAAGAAAAGGTAAGCGAAGCTGAGCTATCTGATTTTATATCTAATCTTGACGATTCTTGGAAAGGCTTAAGCCTTACAATGCCGCTTAAAAAAACCGTAATGAAACTCGGCACTCCTTGCGACTACTGGTCAAGAACTCTTAACGTTGCAAACACGGCGATTTTTACCAGCAATCCAGCAACCGCCTCGCCTTCACAAATTGAACTGTGCAATACGGACGTAAGCGGCATAATTATGGCTTTTATTGTAGCGTTGCACGAGAGAATAAGCGGCGTGAAAAAAGCTGTTATTATTGGCAGCGGCAACACAGCATCCTCAGCAATGGCGGCACTTATAGAAATTGCGCAAGCCTCAAAACTTGAGCAGGTAAAAGTTGTTGCTAGAACTGAAAATGACGGTAGCGTAAAAGGTGTAGAGCGTTTTAATAATCTTCTGCGCGCGTATTGCGCTGATTCTCCAAACAGCAGAAGCATAGAGCCGTGCTTAGAAAGTAGCGAAAATGAAAGTAGCGAAAATGAAAGTAGTGAAAAGAAAAGCAATGAAACCGACGCAAATTACGAATCGGTTATAGGGATTGAGTTTCCAAAAATTAGCGAAGAAATATTAAAATGTGACGAATCTCTCATTTTGCAATCTTTAAGTTCCTTAGACGCAATTCGCGCAATTGCAGAAGCAGATATTGTAATAAGCACCGTTCCTGCGCACGTTGCAGACGGCTTGGCAATAGCACTAAAAGCATACTGCAAAAATAGGCGCGTAAAAAGCCTAGGAACACTGCTTGACGTAGTGTACGATCCTCGCCCAAGCATGCTTCTTAGCGCGTGGAGGCAATACGGATTGGGGATTGGCGGCGAAGAAATGCTTTTGTATCAAGCTTTAGAGCAAGTAAAGCTTATGACGTTTGAGTACAGAAATTCTAAAGAAGAAGCTGAAGTAAAAGCTGAAGAAAAATCGGAAGAAAAATCTGAAGAAGAAACTGAAGTAAAATCTGAAGTAATCGCGGAAAATATTTCTAATAATGATTCTGACAAGACCGAAGATTACGATAATTCTAAAGATCCTAAAGATTTAATTGATTGCATGCGAAAAGCATTACAGGAGGCATTATGAGCGCCGAAAATCAAGCTGATGCGAAAAGCGATATGCAAAATAGTGCGCAAAATAGCTCGCAAAATAGTGCGCAAAATAGCTCGCAAAATAGCGCGAATCAAGAATTAGACGCAAATACTCACGGCGCAATCAACATGCAATTAACCGACGGCTTTGAAGTCATGCTGATTACCGGCATGAGCGGTGCGGGGCGCTCGCACGCAGCTAACGCTTTGGAAGACATGGGATGGTACGTTATTGACAATCTTCCACCAAAGCTACTAATACCGCTGGTAGATATGATGACATCCTCCGGTTCAAAAGTGCATAAGCTTGCTGCAGTTATTGACGTGCGCTCGCGAGGATACTTCGACGACCTATTTGCGGTTCTTGCGCATATTGACGAACTTGGCGTAAAAACGCGAATTTTGTTCCTCGACGCTTCAGACTCCGTGCTTATTAAGCGCTACGAATCCGTGCGCAGGCCTCATCCTTTGCAGCGCGGAGGCAGGCTTATTGACGGCATTCTAGAAGAGCGCGAATTACTCGGTCACCTAAAAGATTGCGCAGATATTATTATCGACACATCGACGCTTAGCATTCACCAGCTTTCCACCAAGCTTTACGAAGGGTTACTTGGCAAAGGTTCTTCCACAGTGTCCGTACACATTTTTAGTTTCGGCTTCAAATATGGAATGCCTATGGACGCTGATTTTGTGGCAGATATGCGATTTTTGCCTAATCCGTTCTGGGTGCCGCAATTGCGCGACTTAACTGGGAAAGATCAGGCGGTAAGAGATTACGTGCTTTCAAATCCTGCAGCAGTTGCTTTTTTGGATGCTTACGAAAAAGCTTTACTTACCGCTATAGACGGTTTTGCTAAAGAAGATAAGCATTACGTAACTATTGCTGTTGGCTGCACTGGTGGCCAGCATCGTTCCGTTGCAGTAAGTATTGAGCTTGCTAGACGCTTACGATTGCACGGATTGCAAGTTACTGTATCTGCGCGAGAACTTCAGAGAAGATCGTAAATAAAAATAAAATAAAAAATTTTTGCGCTGCAAATATGTGCAAACGTATGCAAATATCGCTAAAATGTCCAACGTATTCTGTATCACAGAAAGCCGGGCATGTCGTGTGCCAAAGCATCATGCAGATATTTCACAGCACGCATATTTTAAGAAGAACAAAAGTAGGAGGTTGTCCCTTGGCTCTTCTTGACGACGTCAAAAATGAACTCGTTTCCAACAACAATGAGCTCCCGACTGTCATTATGGCTCAAGCGGCAGCGATGATGCGCTTTGCCGGCGGTTTAAGGCCGGTGAATAACCAAGCTATTATTCGCGCCCAATTTGATTCACAGCGTGCCGCGCAATGGCTTGTTGAAGTATTGAAAACGCATTTTCAAAGGGAAGCTGTTATTTCCCAAGTTTCGCGCCAAACTCCTACCGGTACTGTGATTCGCTACGACGTAGTGGTTGAGCGTGGAGCAGCAGCGTTGGCTTTACAATCCGGTTTGCTTGATCGTCGCATGCGAATTGTTGCAGGCTTAGCACCAGAAATTATCGGCGGCAGCATTGCTCAAATCAAAGCAGCGTGGCGAGGAGCATTCCTAGCTCACGGCGCAATTTCTGATCCTGGCAAAGCAAGCTACTTGGAAGTCGTGTGCCCAACGCACGAAGCTGCAAACGCTTTGCAAACGATGGCAGCGCGATTGGGTATTAGCGCCAAAGCTCGTCAAGTTCGCAGCTCTGAGCGCGTGACTTTGCGCGATTCTGACGCAATTGAGCGCATGCTTATTCTGATTGGCGCTCCTCGTTCTGCGCGCGAATGGACAGGAAAGCGCTCCGACGGCGAGGCTCGCGGAAAAGCTAACCGTCTTGCCAACTTTGATGACGCGAATATGCGCCGTAGTGCTAAAGCTGCGGCTGAAGCTTGCGAAAAAGTTCGTCACGCATTCGATATTTTGGGCGACGACATTCCAGATAATTTGTTGATGGCTGGAAAGCTTCGTTTGGAGCATAGCGACGCAAGCTTGGAAGAACTTGGGCATTTGGCGGACCCTCCAATCACGAAGGATGCTATTGCAGGACGTATTCGTAGGCTTTTGCAGCTTTCGGCGAAGGTTGAGAAGTCGCGCATGCAGCAGCTTTAATGCTGATTTTGTGTGACTTGTGTGCGTAACTGTTTCGGTTTCGCTATGCTTGAGTTTCGTCTATGAGTGTTGTAACTGATTTAGTTTTTCGGTTTTGACGAGGCTGGAAAATTTGTGTTTGCGTGCGTCCCGTCCTTCGGGCGCTCTGGCTGCTAAAAGAGTTTAGTGTGTTCGCCTATCTTTAAAGAATGTAGCTTCTCAGTCCTCTTTTAGCACTGAACACAATTTTTCCAGCCTCTCAACACACTAAACGCCAACACAAAACTCATAGACTCGTGCAAAAAGTTGCGCAACTGCGTGGTTTACTAAGTGCAACTAAAGTATCGCAATTAAGCTGCGGGTGGTTTGGTGGTTGGGAAATTATTCTTGACGTGGCGTGTGCAGTAGCTCGGACGCTAGTGTTAGCTAGGCAATAAGTACTCACCGTTCGCAGAAGCATTGGTGCAAAGCTACTGAAGCAACTTCAGCAGAGCACAACTGCAAAGCTTCGAAAAGTGAGGAAAGATTCCGACAATTCCTTTACGCGACTGTAAAACAAATGTCACTTTTAGGCTATATTCCGACTTTTCCTTTACGCTCATGTAAAGTAATAATCACTTTTCGGCGAGATTCCGACAATTCCTATACACGCGCGACGACCTGCTTTCGCGCTTAGAGCGTAGCACGCGAAAGTAACTCGGAGCGGAAACTCGCTTAGGTTGGAAGTCCGGTGGACTTCCAACGCGGGTTTCGTAGCGAGCACTTGTAGTGCGAGCGCATCGACGCTTTCGTGAAACATTTGCCGGAGAATTTTCTCCGGCTTTTTTGTTGCTGCGGGTGGTTGGTGCGTGGTGATGGATTGTTGAAGATGTGCGGTATAATTGCACCCGGCAATGTGTTGATGTTTGAGGCTGATTTTGCGTCTTGTTGAACGAAGTAAGCCGGCACGGTAAGCCAGTATGTAAGTCAAATATGGTAAGCCAATATGGTTTGGAAAGGATACCAATGAAGACACTGAAAGATTTGGGAGATTTGAGCGGCAAGCGTGTTTTGGTTCGCGCCGATTTTAACGTTCCTCTTAAGGGTACGACAATCACCGACGACGGTCGTATTCGTGCTGCTTTGCCAACCATTAAGGCTTTGCGCGAGCAGGGTGCGAAGGTGATTTTGATGGCTCACCTTGGCCGTCCAAAGGGTCAGGTTGTTCCAGAGCTTTCTTTGGCTCCAGTGGCAGCTCGTTTAGGTGAACTTCTTGGCGTGAATGTTGCTTTGGCTGCAGATACTTACGGTGAGGATGCTCAGGCTAAGGTTGCTGCCATGAACAACGGCGACGTTGTTTTGCTTGAAAACGTGCGCTTCAATGCTGAAGAGACCAGCAAGGATGCTTCCGAGCGTGCAGCTTACGCTAAGAAGATTGCGGCTCTTGGTGAAGTATTCGTTTCCGACGGCTTCGGTGTTGTTCACCGCGCTCAGGGTTCTAACTACGATGTTGCTGCCGATCTGCCAGCAGCTGCAGGCTTGCTTGTGGAAAAGGAAGTTAAGGCACTTTCTCGCGCAACCGAAAATCCAGAGCGTCCTTTGACCGTTGTTCTCGGCGGCTCTAAGGTTTCCGACAAGCTCGGCGTTATTGAAAACTTGCTTTCTAAGGCTGATCGTCTTGTTATTGGCGGCGGTATGGTGTTCACCTTCCTTAAGGCTTTGGGCCACGAAGTTGGTACTTCCTTGCTTGAGGAAGATCAGCTTGAGAAGGTTAAGGGCTATATTGAAACCGCTAAGAAGAACGGCGTTGAGCTTGTTCTTCCAACCGATATTGTTGTGAACGCTGGCTTCCCAGCAGGCGATACTCCTGTTGCTCCGGAAGTTGTTCCAGCCGATGCTATTCCTGCCGACAAGATGGGCTTGGATATTGGTCCTGATTCTCAGAAGCTTTTCCACGACAAGATTGTCGATTCCAAGACCGTCGTGTGGAATGGTCCAATGGGTGTGTTTGAGGTTCCAGAGTTTGCAGCCGGTACTCGCGCTGTAGCTCATGGCTTGGTTGATGCAACTAAGAACGGCACTTTCACCATTGTTGGTGGCGGCGATTCTGCTTCCGCAGTGCGCAACCTCGGTTTCCCAGAAGATGGCTTCTCGCACATCTCCACTGGTGGTGGCGCTTCCCTCGAGTTCTTGGAAGGCAAGACTCTTCCAGGCTTGAGCGTGCTTGAGTAATTATTTCGCAAGTAAATTATCTTAAGTAATTATCTTAAGTAATTATTTCGCAAGTAATTATTTAAAATAATAAAAAGCTATCAAATTTTATATTGCGTATTTGCCGGCTCAACGGAGAATATCAAAAGTATTGTGATTTCTAATATTATGATTTCTCGGTTGAACCGGCATAATGCGATAAGTTACGCAATTCGCAATATAGTTACGTGCTTTGCAATAGAATTACGCAATTCGCAACACAGTTACGCAATTCGCAACACAGCTATGTGATTATTTCTAAGAAGGGTTTGCATGAGTTCCAGTCGCACTTATTTAGTCGCCGGTAATTGGAAAATGAATTTCAATCACCGCGAAGCTACGCATTTTATACAAAAATTTGTGTGGCTACTGCGCGATGCTCACTACGACTATCACGATTGCGAAGTGGCTCTTATGCCATCTTTTACTTCTATTAGAAGCGTGCAAGTTCTGGTCGAATCCGACCGTCTGCCAATATTGTACGGAGCGCAAGCGGTTTCTGTAACTGCTCAAGGTGCTTTTACGGGGGATGTTTCGGCGGACATGCTTGCAAGTCTTGGCTGCTCAATGGTGATTGTTGGCCATTCTGAGCGCCGCAAGTATCATCCGGAAGACGATGCGAATATTGTTGACCAAGTTCGTGCGGTTCTTGCAGCCGGGATGCAGCCTATTCTTTGCGTTGGTGAAAGCTTTAAGGAACGTAAGCAGGGAATTGCGCTTGATTTTGCGGTTGGTCAGGTTCATGACGTTACGCGCGACTTGGATGCAAAGCAGGCCAAGCGTTTGATTATTGCGTATGAGCCAGTGTGGGCGATTGGCACAGGAATGGTTGCTACTGCTCAGTCAGCTCAGGAAGCGGCGTCGGCTATTCGAGAAGATTTGCGCGTGACTTTTGGCAGCGATGTTGCGGATGCTGTTCGTATTCTTTACGGTGGGTCTGTAACTTCAGCCAATGCGTCGAGCCTTATTGCAGAGCCAGATGTTGACGGATTTTTAGTTGGGGGAGCTTCTTTGGATGCTCAAGAACTTGCTAATATTGTGAGTCTTACGGCTGCGCAGGCGCGTTTAGAGTAAAGCTCATTTAGAAACCAAAATGGTTTATAGGTCAACGGCTTTTATTAAACTTAAACAAAGTACTGTAAAACAGGAGGTTATTTGTGTCCGCTGTGAAAATTGTTTTGCAAGTTTTGCTTGTGCTGACCAGCATTTTGTTGACATTGTTGATTTTGATGCACAAGGGTAAGGGCGGCGGCCTTTCCGACATGTTCGGCGGCGGTTTAACGAAGAACGCTGGTAGCTCTGGTGTTGCAGAAAAGAACTTGAATCGTTGGACGGTTATTATTGCACTTATTTGGGTTGGTGCGATTGTAATTTTGAACTTAATGACCAAGTTCTCACTTATCTAAAGTATTATTTTTTGAAAAGCGCATGGTCGTGAGATTGTGCGCTTTTTATTTATATTTTTTATATATAATAGGTTCTTCTAATGCTTCGTTTTTCTCCTTCTTTAGTAATTGCTGATCTTGACGGCACTATGCTTCACGATGCTGATACTTTTGAATGTCGCTATTTAAGCCGCGAAACTGTGCAAGCAGCTGAGCGTTTGCACGAATCCGGTATTCCTCTTGCTATTATTACGGCTCGTCCTGTTGGTAGTGCTTTTGATTTTATTCACGATTTGAAGGCTCAGGTTTGTGCGTATCTCAATGGTGCGCTTATTGATTTTGATTGCGCTCATAGCACTGTTTCTGAGCTTACTTCGCAGCGAAGCATTGATACTCTTACGCGTTTTGGTTTTGATTCTGAGCTTGCTTGTGACGTGTGCTTGCGTTTGCTGAACGCTATCCCTACGCTTCGGCTTGGTATTGTTATGAACGACGTTCGTTACACGAATTTTGACGTGCGTATGCTTTGGAGCAAGCAGGATTTTGTTATTACCGACTTTTTTGACGTTCCGCGCGGCATCGCAGACAAAATTATTATTGTTCCTCGAGATAGCGAGAAGGAGCAGCTTCAGCGCATTCTTCCGGATGATTTCTCCTTGCATATTAGCGAAGACGTGTTGTGGATGCTTACGAATCCTCTTGCGAATAAGGGGCACGCGCTGAACGTTATTTGCGATCGTTTGGGCGTAAAGGCGAGCCGCACAGTTGTTTTTGGCGACGATATTATCGATATCGATATGTTTCGTGCTGGCGGCTACGGCGTGGCGGTGGCGAATAGCAACCCGCGCTTGCTTGCGATTGCGGACGAAGTTTGCGCCTCCAACAACGACGACGGCGTTGCTGCCTGGCTTAAAAACGAATTGTTCTAGCGGCTATTTATTCTAATTATCAAAATCGGACGAATCTTTTTGCACACGCTGTTACTGCGCGCGTGTCTGATTTTGCCTACCTTCGGACACTGTCGCAGTTTGTGTTCTGCGCGAGTGTCTCATTTTGCTTGTTTTGGGACACTAGTGCAGTACTGTTTCTGCGTTATGGTCTCTGGTGGTCAATTATCGGACATTCGTGCAGTATGCGTTCTGCATTAAGGTCTCTGGTTTGTGGTTTGTGTGCGATCCGACTTGATTTCGCGCTTATTTCTCACGCATAGCTTGCTTAGGGTTGAAAACACGGTGTGCTTTCAATGCAAGAGATGTTCATATTCGCTTATTACTGTTATTTTCTCAGTTGGTTGACTGAGAAAATAACAGTGGGTAGATCATTTTATTACGATTGATAAAAACGCAAAACATAAACCGCACATGTGCGAATTAATCCACGTACATGTGCGGTTTATGTTTATTATTACTGATTAATCAAATCAGGCGTTTACGCGATCGATGCCGGACTGCACGTCAGCAATCACGGAATCCCAAGACTTGATGAAGGCGGCAACACCGTCGGCCT
>CAMPNN010000020.1 GCA_946891915.1 uncultured Bifidobacteriaceae bacterium | reverse complement strand
TGGAGGGTCCCGAAATTAAGGCTGTAGAAGCCGTTATTGATAATGGTTCATTTGGTAAGCGCACGCTGCGCTTTGAAACTGGTCGCCTTGCACAGCAAGCTGATGGTGCTGTTGCCGCATATTTGGATGACGATTCCATGATTTTGTCGACGACGACTGCAGGATCTAGTCCAAAAGAAAATTACGACTTCTTCCCATTAACTGTTGATGTGGAAGAAAAAATGTACGCTGCTGGTAAGATTCCTGGCTCTTTCTTCCGCAGGGAGGGTCGTCCTTCTAACGAAGCAACGTTGGCATGCAGAATTATTGATCGCCCGCTGCGACCATTGTTCCCACATACTCTTCGTAACGAAGTGCAGGTTGTGGAAACGATTTTGGCAATTAATCCGGATGATGCTTACGACGTTATTGCTTTGAACGCTGCTTCTGCGTCCACTATGATTTCTGGTTTGCCATTTGAAGGCCCAGTTTCTGGTGTGCGCTTGGCTTTGATTGATGGCCAGTGGGTTGCTTTCCCTCGTTGGAGTGAACGTGAGCGCGCTGTGTTCGAGATTGTGGTTGCTGGACGCGTTATTGAAAACGGTGATGTTGCTATTGCAATGATCGAAGCAGGCGCTGGCAAGAACGCTTGGAATTTGATTTACAATGAGGGTCAAACTAAGCCGGATGAGGAAGTTGTTGCCGGCGGTTTGGAAGCTGCTAAGCCTTTCATTAAGGTGATTTGCGAAGCTCAGAACGAATTGAAGCGCATTGCAGCTAAAGAAACTAAAGAATTCCAGCTTTTCCCAGAGTATACTGACGAACTTTACGCACGAATTGACGAAATTGCTCATGCTGATTTGAATGAGGCTCTTTCTATTGCAGAAAAGCTTCCTCGCCAGGATCGCATTGCAGAAATTAAAGAAAACGTGCGTGCAGCAATTGCTGAAGAGTTCACTGACATGGACGAAGCCGAGAAAGAAAAGGAACTTGGCAACGCGTTTAAGGAATTGCAGCGTCAGATTGTTCGCCGTCGTATTTTGACGGAGGATTATCGTATTGACGGCCGCGGTTTGCGTGATATTCGTACGCTTTCTGCAGAGGTTGACATCGTGCCTCGCGTGCATGGTTCCGCGCTCTTCCAGCGTGGCGAAACCCAAATTCTTGGTGTTACAACTTTGAATATGTTGAAGATGGAACAGCAAGTCGACGCACTTTCTGGTCCACAAACCAAGCGTTACATGCACAACTACGAAATGCCTCCATATTCCACTGGCGAAACTGGTCGCGTTGGTTCTCCAAAGCGTCGTGAAATTGGTCACGGTGCTCTTGCAGAAAAAGCTTTGGTGCCAGTATTGCCAAGTCGTGAAGAGTTCCCATACGCTATTCGTCAGGTGTCTGAGGCTATTGGTTCCAACGGCTCCACTTCTATGGGGTCTGTGTGCGCTTCCACGCTTTCCTTGCTTGCGGCTGGCGTGCCTTTGAAGGCTCCTGTTGCTGGTATTGCTATGGGCTTGGTTTCTGGAGATGTTGACGGAAAGCACATCTTTAAGACCTTGACCGATATCCTTGGTGCAGAAGATGCTTTCGGCGACATGGACTTTAAGGTTGCTGGTACTTCCGAGTTTATTACTGCTTTGCAGCTTGATACTAAGCTTGATGGTATTCCAGCAGACATTTTGGCTTCCGCTTTGCAGCAGGCTCATGAGGCTCGTACAACCATTCTTGAGGTTATTAACGAGTGCATTGATTGCCCTGCTGAGATGAGCCCATTTGCTCCACGCGTTATTACCACTACGATTCCTGTGGATAAGATTGGTGAAGTGATTGGTCCTAAGGGCAAGACTATTAACCAGATTCAGGAAGATACTGGTGCTGAGATTGCTATTGAGGACGATGGTACAGTGTACATTGCTTCCGAAGGTGGCGAAGCTGCTCAGAAGGCAAAGGAAATTATTGATTCTATTGCCAATCCTCATATTCCAAAAGCTGGTGAAACTTTCACCGGTAAGGTAGTTAAGACCACGAGCTTCGGTGCTTTTGTGAATTTGACTCCTGGAACTGATGGCTTGCTTCATATTTCGCAAATTCGTAATCTGGCTAACGGTGAGCGAATTGACACTGTTGAAGATGTGCTGAAGGAAGGCGATAATGTTGAGGTTATCGTTCAGAGCGTAGATGAGCGTGGCAAGATTTCTTTGGCTATTCCAGGATTTGAGGATCAGGAGTCTGCTGCTCCAGCGGGCCGCGACAATCGCGTGCGTTCAAGCCGCGACGATCGTGACCGTGCGGATCGCGGCGACTACCGTTCGCGTGGACGTCGCGACGATCGTGACCGTTCGGATCGCGATGACCGCCCGCGTCGACGCCTTCGCGATGACCGTGACGATCGTGATGACCGCGATCGCAGCGACCGCGACGAGCGCGATGACCGCTACAGTGAGCGCTCAAGCCGCTATGATGATCGTAATTCTCGCCGTGATGGCCGTGATGGCCGTGATAGTCGTGATGGCCGATATGAAGACGATGATTTTGACGATCGCGCTCGTCGTAGCTCTCGTCGCGATGACCGCTACAGTGACCGCGACGACGATCGTGATAATGACCGAGATAATCGTTCTGATCGCTCCGACCGCGATGCTCGTGGTGAGCGTCAGAATCGCGGTGATCGTACGAATCGTCGCGGCTCTGAACGCAGCCCGCGTTATGCTGCAGACGACGATCACTACGACGAATATCGTTCGGCACGCGAAGAGCGCACTGAACGCCCTCGTCGCCGCGTGCGTCGCGATTTTGATCCGTTCGAGGAAGATTAATCGCATAAAACTTATCGGAAAGTAAATACTAAACGATAATAAATAAATTAATAATTTGAGAAATTAATAATTTACGGAATGCCTTCAAACTGCTTTTGCAATTGGAGGCATTTCTCGTAAATAATGCGCCAATAATTCGCTAGTAATTCGCTAGTAATGCGTCAATAGTTCCCAAATATCGCGCTAATAAAACGCTAATAATTCTCTAATAATGCACTTCGTAAATCTTTATGCAATCTTTGCAATAAAATAAAATAATATAAAACTTAAATAAAATAATATTTTGCTACTGCGTAAAGTCGCGTAACGCAATAAAACGAATTACACAATACAAAACTTATAAAATAGGGGGCAAATATGGTAATGCATCGCGCTTTAGGATCCTTCGACACCACAGCTATTGGCTTTGGTGAAATGCCGCTGACCATTGAAAACAATCTCGGGCACGATATGGGAATCGAAACTATTCACGCAGCTCTTGACGCTGGCTGCACTCATATCGATACTGCATGGGCGTATTACTGCTCTGGTGGTGAGGAACAAACCGGCGAAAAGCTTGTTCACGAAGCTTTAAGCACTTGGAAAGGCGATAAATCTTCTATTCTTGTAGCCACAAAAGTCGGGCATTTTAGGAACTTCACAGACGGACGCCCAACGTGGGGTAAGGACGGCAAGCCAGAGCATTTAATTCGCCACGCAAAAGAGTCCGCAATGGTGCTTGGCGTTGACACTATCGACTTGCTTTACTTCCACAGGCCGGATCCGGAAGTGCCATACAATGAATCTATTGAAGCAATGCAGCAGTTGCTTGACGAAGGCGTGGCGCGAGAAATTGGTATTTCTAACGCTTCCGTTGAACAAATTGACATTGCGCGCGAAATTTTAGGGGATAAGCTTGTAGCAGTGCAAAATCAGTATTCGCCAGTACATTTGGAAAACGAAGATACGTTGCAATATTGCGAAAAGCTTGGAATTGCTTTCGTATGCTGGAGTCCGTTAGGTGGATTCCGCCATCCGTATGACGATCATCTTTTTGATCCATTCCGCAAAGTAGCTGAGGCTCATGGAGTAAGCTACCAGCAGGTTGTTTTGGCTTGGGAGCTTGCAAAAGGCGAGCACGTATTTGTAATTCCAGGAGCACACAGGCCGGCCACTATTTTAGACAGCTTAAAAGCTTCAGATTTGCAGTTGAGCAGCGAAGAATTAGATTATCTCGGGTAGCAAATAGCAAATAGTAAATAGCAGAAAATAGCGAATAACAAATAGTAAATAGCAAATAATAAATAATAAATAGCGTAGGAAAAATCAGCATATTAAGGATGAAAGAAAGCAAAATATGCAACAAACAAGCGTAACAGGTATGCCTCTTCCTCACGAAGACGAAGAAGGTACACCAATTCCCGTAACTATTCCGGTGGCATTAGGCGCTCGAACTCACGCCGTATTTACTACTAGATTGGGTGGTATTTCTGAAGGCGCGTTTGCTTCTCTTAATTTAGGCGGTCGCGCTGGAGATTCTGTAGAGGCTGTTGCAAGTAATCGTGCGGCTTTACAGCGTGCGTTACAGGCAGATTTGTCGCTTGTGAAGCAGGTTCACGGCAGCGAAGTATTCGACGCAGACAGCATAGTGGATTCTTGGAATACGCCTTACGGTTTTGACGCAACCGGTTTTGCAGATTCTAACGTGTGCATTGAAGCAGACGCGCAAGTTGCAACCGCATGTTCTCTTGCTTTAGGAATGTTCGCAGCTGACTGCTTGCCTGTTTTGCTCGCAGACGACGAAGCTGGAATTGTAGCTGCAGCACATTGCGGCAGGAAAGGTCTTATGGCTGGAGTTTTGGACTCTACTGTTGAAGCAATGTGCAAAAAAGGTGCTGAATGCTCGCGAATAACCGCAGTTTTAGGACCTTGCATTTGCGGAAACTGCTACGAAGTTGGAGAAAGCATTGCGCGCGATTTTGAAAAACGCTACCCGCAAACCGTAACAAAAACGCGTTTTGGCGGACTTGGCATTGATATTGCGGAAGCTGCGCGAATTGACTTAGCGCTTGCAGGAGTAGCAAATATTGTTGACGCACTACCGAGAGCTACTGCAGCTACGCAATATTTAGCTGAAGATGAAGAATTGAGCACAATTTGCCAGGTAGACGGCGAAGGTGCATCTTTGCCGGAACGTTTGCAAAATTTGCAAAACCCAATGTGCACTTTAGAAAATCCCTTATGGTATTCGCATAGACGCTCTCAGCTTGCTGGGAAATCGTATGAGGGAAGATTACTAGCTTTA
The DNA here is from genome assembly GCA_946891915.1 of uncultured Bifidobacteriaceae bacterium. Classification (GTDB taxonomy): domain Bacteria; phylum Actinomycetota; class Actinomycetes; order Actinomycetales; family Bifidobacteriaceae; genus Bifidobacterium. The sequence goes on along the minus strand of CAMPNN010000020.1, from coordinate 14,134 downwards.
GTGATTCGAGATAAGTAGTAAATAAGTAGCAAATAAATAGCAAAAAAATAATAAATAAATAGTAAATAACAAGTAGATAAACAGATTAGTAAGTTGTAAAGTGTAAAGCCTTCAAAAACGTGCGCAACACACGAGTATTTTGTGTGCGTAAGTGATAGCGTTGATGCTGATGACTTATGCACACAGTCGGTGTAGCTGTGTGGGGGCTTGTGAAAGGAATACTATGGCAGCGGATTTATTCCCAACCGCTTTGCGTGGGTACGATAAAGACAAAGTAAATGAAGCCTTTGCTAACTATGAGCGCACTATTTCGCGATTGCGTGAACAAGTGCGTTCTAGTGACGAATCTATTTTGCAATTGCAAGCTCAATTACAAGAAGAAAAAAATAATGTAAAACGAGCAAAAAGCGGAAATACTTTCGCATCTTTGGGTGCAAATGCGCAACAATTACTGGCTTCTGCAGAACAAACCAGTGCGCAACTGCTTGAACGCGCTAAGCAGGACGCTGCATCAATCAAAAAGAATGCACAAGCGCAAGCCGGAACGTTACTAAACAACGCAAAACTGGACGCAGCCCACCTAATGCAAGAAGCAAAAACCAAAGCAGACACAATGCTTTCCAATGCTACCCAAAAATCTACGCAAATGGTGCAGGCAGCAAAAGAGGATTCCGAAAGATTACGTGACACAACTGCAAAAGACGTGCAAGCTCAAAAAGATGCCACAGAGTTAGCTTTGCAAAACGCTCACGAAGAACACACAAAGCGTATGGCGTCTGAGCGAGCTCAGCAGGAAAGCAATATCGCACAACTTAAGTCGGAAGCCGCTCAAAAAATTGCCGAACAGCGTGCTGCAGCAAATGAAGAAATTGCGCGAGCTAAAGCCGAAACTAACGATCAAATTGAGTCCGCATTGGCAGAAGCAAACAAAAAGTTAGCAGATATGCGCGAGCGCGCTTCAAAGATGATGGCAGACGCACAGCGTAAAGCCGGCGAAATTACGGATGCTGCTGCTGCAAAAGCTCAGGAAATTGCTGATGATGCTCAAGTTGAGCGCACTCGCACATTGAGCCAAGTTAGTGCCGAAGTTGAGCAAATTCGTGCGGATATTGCTGAGCAGCAGGAAGAAGCTACCAAGAAGGTTGATGCGTTACTTTCAGGCTTGAAAGAAAAGGAAAGTGCCGCTCAGGAAGAAGCAGACGCTTTGGTGAATCGCGCTAAAGCTGTGCACCAGGAAGCAGACGATTACGCTGCGCAAACGCATAAGGCTGCTGACGACCAGGCTGCGGAAATTGTGCGCAAAGCTATGCAAGAAGCCACAGCTCAGGTTGAGGAGCGCAGGGCTGCAGCCCAGCAGGAGCTTGACGGAATGACAACGCGCCTGAGCCAGTTGCAGCATCGCGAGGCAACTATTACTCAGCGCGTTACAGAATTGCGCTCGCTGTTTGCTAATGCGTTCTCTGGATTCGATTTTGGCGATGCGTCTACGAATCAGGGTTCTGCTGGCGCGGATGGCGACGCTGCTGCAGACGGAGTTGATGATTCGAAGGCTGGCGCTAAATCCGCTGCGGATGCTAAGCAAGCTCAGCGTGATGTTCAAGCTGCGTTAGCTGAAGCTGCAGAATCGCAAAAAAATTAATCTAAAGTAAGTATTTGCTTAAATATTTTAAGTAATAAGTAGTATTTTAAGTAAATAATTAGTAATTAGTAATTATTAATTGATAATTAGAAATTAGGAAAGGTAAGAATAGTGACTGAGATCACCGCTCTAACTGATGAAGCATTGCAGGGTTTGCGCGAGGATTTTGATGCAAATCCATTGAACCGTTTGGCTATGAATGGTGTGACTGCTGCTGGTATTGATAAGTTTGCGCGCAATTATGATCGTGCGCGCTTGCTGCAGCGTCGTTTTTCTACGATTGTTGATAACGGCGATGCTACGCATCAGGACCGTTCTGGCCGTTGCTGGCTGTTTAGCTCGTTGAACGTGGCTCGTTTTATTGCGAAGAAGTCGCTTGGTTTGAAGGAGTTTGAGTTTTCGCAGAACTATGCCATGTATTATGACAAGCTTGAGCGCGTGAACTATTTCTTGAAGGATGTTGCCGCTTTGGTGCGTGCTGGGGAGCCTTCGGATTCTCGCCTGATTCAGCATTTGTTGCATGACGTTATGGGCGACGGCGGCCAGTGGACTATGGCTATGAACGTGTACAAGAAGTATGGTGCTGTTCCTAAGGATTTGTTCCCAGAGACTGCTTCTTCTAAGAATACGGGCGCTATGAATACGCAGTTGCGTGCGCTTTTGCACACGGCTGTGGCTCATATGTATGCGAATGCTACTGAAATTGATGAGATTATTGCGGACGCTACTGCTGCAGGTCACAGGATTTTGACGATTCACTTGGGTGAGCCGCCTAAGAGCTTTGATTGGGAGTGGACTGATAGCGACGGTAAGTTCCATCGTGATGGTGAGATTACTCCGGTTGAGTTCTGGAAGAAGTATGTGAATGCGGGTCTTGAGGATTATGTGTGCTTGGTTGATGATCCTCGTGCTGAGCATCCTAAGGGCAAGAAGATTGCTATTGAGCACTTGGGTAATGTTGCTGGTGGAGATGCTACCGAGTATTTGAACGTGCCAAACCAGTTTATGAAGGATTGCGTGCGTAAGATTTTGGTTGAGAAGGGCATTCCAGTTTGGTTTGGTGCCGATTGCCATCCTATGATGGATCGCGAAAATGGCGCTTGGGCTACTGATTTGTTCGAGTATGGCCGCGTTTATGGCGTTGATTTTGATTTGGATAAGGAAGCGCGCGTGCGTTTTGCTGATTCTGCGATGAATCATGCTATGGCTTTTGCTGGCGTGGATGTTGCTGATGATGGCACGACTACTCGTCGTTGGCGCGTTGAGAACTCTTGGGGCACAGATATTGCGGATAAGGGTTACTTTACGATGAGCGACGACTGGTTTACTGAATACGTGTATGAGGTTGCTGTTCCAAAGAATATGCTTCCGGAAGAATATCGCAAAGCTCTAGAAGAACCGGCAATTGTATTACCGGCATGGGATCCAATGGGCGCTCTCGCCTAGGCTAGTTTCACAGGGAAATTAGCCTACTCGAGATCGCCGAACTCGCTATTGCAGAGAATCCAGTGGATTCTCTGCGCGAGTTCGGCCGTTTGTGCCGCCAAATGGCACAAACGGACCCCACCAAATTAGCTTAGACTTCCAACGCAAGCGCGGCCGGCTGCGTCTCGATTGACGCAGCCGGACCACACCAAGTTAGGTTTGACTCTCTGCGCGAGTTCGGCCGTTTGTGCCACCAAATGGCACAAACGGACCACCCCAAGTTAGGTTGTGCTTTTCGCGATTATGTAGCTTTGCAGTAATGCTTCTGCGAACGGTGATTGATTATTGATTAGTGAACTTTAACAGTATTGCTCTGCTGACGTTGAGTATTTATTGCCTAGAGAACACTAGCATCAGCGCTACTGCAAACATCACGCCAAACGCACCTACCAATCCAAAAAACACTAGCGGTTTTACTAGTAGTGAGGGGTGGGTGTTGCTTGGTCGAGCAATATAAAAGCGGAGCGATAGTAATATCTTTTTGATAAATAACTATTTCCGCAAAAAAAGTAAGTAAAAAACTAAACTTAACTATGCAACCTCTAAGTCCAAGTAATGTATAAGAGCGGAGCGCTGCGAGACAAGTAACACCCACCCTCACAGCCACTCCAGAAACCCGACAGCTAAACATCCCCCAAAACTCGCGCCACATTAAACAAAATGCAAAACAAACTATAGGATGGTGAACAAATGTCTTCTACAGCTGAGCAGCGTACTTCTCGCGCGGTAAAGAAGGAAGTTGAGGAGGGGCGTAACCCTCTTAACTCTGCGAAGTTCCAGCGCTGGGAAGACCAGGTTGGTGTGGATCGCATTATTAACCGCCGCGTGTTGGAGCTTGAGCCGCTGCCGACTCCTGCTCAGGTGCTTGGCGAGTTGCCGTTGTCGCCGTATGCGCAGGATATTGTTGCGCAGTCGCGTGATGAGATTCGTGGCTGTTTGAATGGCGACGATGATCGCTTGTTGGTTATTGTTGGCCCGTGTTCTGTGCATGATCCTAAGGCTGCTCTTGATTATGCGAGTCGTTTGGCTAAGTTGCGTGCGGAGCTTGAGGGTGAGCTTCTTATTGTTATGCGCGTGTATTTTGAAAAGCCGCGCACGGCTCTTGGTTGGAAGGGTTTGATTAACGACCCGGATATTGATGGCACGCATGATATTCATAAGGGTTTGCTTCTTGCTCGTAAGACTTTGCTTGGTGTGTTGGATGCTGGTTTGGCTGCTGCTACTGAGTTTTTGGAGCCGACTAGCCCGCAGTTTATTGCGGATGCTGTGAGCTGGGGTGCGATTGGTGCGCGCAATACGGAGTCTCAGATTCATCGGCAGCTTGCTAGTGGTCTTTCTATGCCTGTTGGTTTTAAGAATGCTACGGATGGTTCTGTTTCTGCTGCTGTGAATGGTTGCTTGGCTGCGAGCCAGCATCATACTTTCTTTGGTATTGATCATCTTGGTCGCGCTTGTGCTGTGCAGACTCTTGGTAACCCGGATTGCCACGTGGTTTTGCGCGGTTCTAGTAAGGGTCCGAATTATGATGCTGCGTCGGTTGCTTCTGCTGTTGCTTCGATTCGTTTGCGTTTGGGAACTGGTTGTGTGGCTTCTAATGGCGTGGTTGTGGATTGCTCGCATGGTAATTCTGGCAAGGATGAGCGTCGTCAGATTGAGGTTGTGCGCGAGATTGCGGATCGTTTGGCTGCTGGCGAGCAGGGCATTAAGGGCGTTATGATGGAGAGCTTCTTGCAGGGCGGCAATCAGGATCCTGCTCCTTTGAGCGAGCTTGAGTACGGCAAGTCTATTACGGATCGTTGTATCTCTTGGGAAGATACTGCCGATTTGCTAAGAACTTTAGCTAAATCTGTTGCAACACGCCGTAGAGATTAGGTATTAGGTATTAGAGATTAGAGATTGTAGTAAGATAGTCTCAATTTACTTCTACTTGGCTTATATTTTACTGTATTTGCCGCCTATTTTTGCATTATATTTTGCGTACAAAGGAGTGTATTGAAATGTATAACAAAGACTTGAATAAAGCTAATAAAGCGAATAAAAGTTTTGCGTGTAAAGCGTTTCCGATTGTGAAATATGTGCTGTTTGCTTTGATTGCAACTGGTGTTATTTTGCTTGCTTTTGCGTGGTATCGTGGCACTCACAGTGCTGGATATACGCTTGTGACGGATTCTGCATTTTGGTTTAGCGTTTTTATGCCGTTTGTAACTGGAATCGTTTTGCTTATTTTTGCTCGCGGGTGGCGTCGTATTGTTGGCACTTTAGTTTGTGTGCTTCTTATAGTTGGTTTTTTCGCTTTTCTTGCTCTTCATGATCAGATTATTGCATTTTTCAATGTTCCTATTACAAATCCTTGGTTTGATTTTACGTGTGGTGCTTTGCTGAAGATTGCGACTTTAACTTTTGTTATTATGACTTTAGTATGCGTGTTTTTGGTTAAGAATAACGATAAATGCGTAAGTAGCGAAGTAAAAAAAGGATGATTCTTAATGTCTAATACTGAAAAAATTACAAAAGTTGCTATTGTTGGCGCTATGGAGGAGGAAGTTGCGCATATTTCTAGCGCGCTTGAAAACGTGACTCACGATAAGTCTGCAAGTCTTGACGTATCTTGTGGCACTCTTGACTCTGCAGATGGCAGCAAAATCGAAGTTGCAGCTACGGTTGGCGGAATGGGCTTAGTAAATGCTGCTGCAACTGTGCAGTATCTTATTGACGCATACCATCCTCAAGCCGTAATTTTTTCGGGTATTGCTGGAAATCTTAATAAAAATTTGCATACGAACGATGTTGTTCTTGGAAAAACTGTAAAATATCTCGATACAGATATGCGCTTAATTGGCCAGTGGAAGCCTTTTGCAAGCGAGTTTCATTCGGATGATTACTTGCTTAAAGTAGCTAGTGACGTACTTACAGATATGAAAATCACGCATATTGCTGGAACGATTGCGTCCGGTGGCTATTTTGTTGATTCGCCAGAAAAAGTTGCGGAAGTAATAGAGGTCACCCAAGCAGATGCTGTAGAAATGGAAGGCGCGGCCGTCTTGCACGTGGCTGCACGTAACGACGTTCCTGCACTTATTGTGCGCGCAATGAGCGATAATGCGGATACAAAATACGAAACTTTCCGCGCTTTCGACATTTCCGAATATGCAGACACAGCTGCAAAAATTACGGTAAATATTCTTCGCAATTTGTGACATTTCGACACGCTGAGGCGGTCGCCGACCTTCATTTTGCTTAAGTCGCGCAATCTCTAGCGCAAAATACCGCCATTTTTGGTACCCACTTTATTTTTGCCGGTGAGGTTTAACCCACCTGTTTACGATAGTTGCGTTAATAAAAAAAGATAGGGATTAATTAAGAAATGCGCCCAATTCGCAAATACGGCTATAGGAACGCGAAAATGTGGTGGGGCGCAATGCAATTCTTCGCGAAAGGAAAGAAGAATATGCGTAACTATATGAATAAGTCAAATATGAATAAAGCAAATATGAACAAGCTAAATACGAATAAAGGCGCACTTAAGTTCCGTACTATTGCTGCGGCAGCGCTAACTTTCGGATTGTGCGCAACTTGCGCTGCTTGCGGCGACAATATTCCAGCTGGCAACAACAACGCAACCGGCGCGCAGAATGCAAAAATTTCCGGAAACTTCCAAGGTTCGGGAGCTTCTTCACAGCAGGTTGCAGTAGAAGCCTGGATTGCGGGATTCCAATCTAAAAATAGCGGCGTAAAAATCGCATACAACCCAACTGGTTCAGGCGCTGGAGTTACAACGTTTATGACTGGCGCCACAGCATGGGCTGGGTCCGATAAATCGTTAAGCGACGACGAGATAGAAAAGTCAAAGTCGGTTTGCGCAAACGGTACTACAGCTTTCGACGTTCCAGTATACGTATCTCCAATCGCTGTAATCTTTAATCTAAAAGGCGTTTCGGATGCTGGAAAGCACGTAAATATGGACGCTTCTACGATTGCTAAAATTTTCGACGGAAAAATTACGCGCTGGGATGACGACGCTATTAAGCAGCAAAATCCTAAGCTGAAGCTTCCAGATACTCCAATTACTGTTGTTCACCGCTCCGATAAGTCTGGCACAACGCAGAACTTCTTAAGCTATGTGAAGGATGCAGCTCCGGACGATTGGTCGCATGATCTTTCCGAAAACTGGCCAAATAGCGTCGGTCAAGGTGCAAAAGGCACTTCCGGCGTTGTGTCAACAGTTCGCATGGCTGACGGTGCTATTGGTTACGCTGATTTTTCGCAAGTTGGAAAGCTTGGCACTGTTGCTGTGAAGGTGGGGGATACTTATAATGAGATTTCTCCGGATGCGGCGTCGAAAACTTTGGCTGATTCCGAGATTGACTCTGATATTTCGGCAAAGTATCCTAACCGCATTGTTATGAAAATTAATCATAATACGCAAACTAAGGGCGCGTACCCGATTGTGCTAGTTTCTTACGATATTTCTTGCCCGGTTTATAAGGATGCTGGAACTGCTCAGTTTGTGAAGTCTTGGCTTAGCTACGTAACTAGCGCGGAAGGTCAGAATGCTGCTTCTTCCGCCGCTGGAACGGCTCCACTTCCGCAAAATTTGGTTGGCAAAATTAACAAGTCAATTCAAGCGATTAAAACCGGAAAGTAAAACTGGAAAGTAAAAAAATAAAAATCGGAAAGTAAAACTTAAAAGTAAAAACTTTTCATAACTGATATTATGAAAATATTAGTTATAAAGGAGCATGGTTGAGTTCTACGAAAAATGCGACAGCAGTTGTGAATAGCGCAAACGAAGCTACTCAAATCGCTGATAAAAATAGCAAAAATTATGCAGGCACTCATATTGCAGATCGTCTTTTTAAGGGCGTTGCTGCAGGATGTGGCATGCTAATTTTGCTTGTGCTCACAGCGGTTGCAGTATTCCTGCTGTTTTGCGCGTGGCCTTTAATAAGCGGAAATCATGCGCAGGTAAGCCGAGTATTTTCGGACTTTACTGGCGGTAAAGCGCACGATTTTGTAAGCTATGTGGCGCCGCTTATTTTCGGCACGGTGCTTATGTCTGCGCTCGCACTGCTGTTCGCATTTTTCGTGGCAATCGGCATTGCACTGTTTATTGCGTATTATGCTCCTAAAAAAATTGTTCCGCTTTTAAGCGGAGTTGTTGATTTGCTTGCAGCAATTCCATCCGTAATTTATGGTTTGTGGGGCGGATTGGTGCTTGTGCCGGCAATGTATCCGTTCTGGGATTGGGTTTCTAAAATTTTTGGCTGGATTCCGCCATTTTCTGGCCCTGTGGCGAATCCTTCTAGGAGTGCGGCAACAGTTAGCTTGGTTTTGGCTGTTATGATTTTGCCGATTATTACTTCGATGGCTCGCGATATTTTCCAGCAGGCTCCGCGTTTGCAGCAGGAGGGTGCGTTGGCTTTGGGCGCTACAAAGTGGGAGATGATTAAGTTAGCTGTTTTGCCGTTTGCAAAGTCGGGTATTGTGTCGGCTTCTATGCTTGGGTTGGGGCGCGCGCTTGGCGAAACAATGGCTGTCTTGATGATTCTTTCGCCTGGATTTACTTTTGGAATCAATATTTTCAAGGCTTCTCAAAATCAAACTATTGCTGCAAATATTGCAGCGCAGTATCCGGAAGCGAACGGTCTTGGCGTAAGTGCGCTTATTGCAACCGGCTTGGTTTTGTTTGTTATTTCTTTTGCAATCAACTTTATTGCTCGCAAAATTACTGGAAAGGCGGGCGCATAAATGGAGAATCAAACTAATAAATTTAACGAACGTGCCGAGGATTTTGCAGAAAATCGCGCAGAAAATCGCGCAGCTCCAATTATTGACTTCAACAAATTCCGCCCAACTCGCTCGCACATAGCAGCGCGCAAACGCAAAGATATGCTTATGCGCGTGCTAATCTTCCTGTCTTTTGTAGTAGCGGTTATTCCTTTGGCTTCCTTGCTTTTAACCACAATTATTAACGGCATTAAGCGCTTAAATCTTGACTTTTTAACGCATAATATGACTTATGTTGTGGGCGGAAACGCCACTGGTACCGGTGGTTACGGCGGAATTTTGCACGCTATTATTGGAACGCTTGAAATAACTTTTGGAGCTATGCTTATTTCGATTCCAATTGGCATTATGTGCGCAGTTTACTTGGTTGAGTACGCTCGAGGAAGCAAAATGGCTCGCATGATTAACATGCTTGTTGACGTTATGAGCGGTATTCCGTCGATTGTCGCCGGCCTGTTTGCGTTTTCAATGTTCGCGTTGCTTGCAGGACCTGGAACTATTAACGGTTTCGAAGGTTCCGTGGCACTTTCGCTACTTATGTTGCCAACTGTTGTAAAGTCCTCGCAAGAAATGCTAAAAATTGTGCCGAACGATTTGCGCGAGGCGGCTTTAGCTTTGGGCGTAACAAAGCAGCGTATGATTACGAAAATCGTTTTGCGAACTGCTCTTCCGGGAATTGTTTCTGGCTGCATTCTTGCAGTTGCGCGCGTAATCGGCGAAACTGCGCCGCTTCTTATGGCTTCAGGTTTTATTGCTTCGACGAATTTCAACTTATTCGACGGGCAGATGACAACTCTTCCGGTGTACGTTTACCAGGAATATTCAAAACTTTCCGCGAATTGCCCAGCTAACGCATCTGCTTCTTGCGTAACGTCAATCCCAATGGAACGCGCATGGGCTGCAGCTTTGACGCTGATTGTGGTTGTGCTGCTACTAAATATTATTGGGCGAGTTGTGGCTCGAGTGTTTTCTGTAAAGGCGAAATAAAGCGGAATAAAGCGAAATAAAGCGAAATAAAACGAAACTGAGCACGATAAAGCAACGATAAAGCGAAATAAAGCGAAAATAAATTTTAGAAAGCGAGTATAAAATGGGCCAACGAATCGATGTGAATCACCTAAATATTTACTATGGTGATTTTCTCGCAGTAGAAGACGTAAATATTAATATTGAGCCGAATAAGGTAACGGCTTTTATTGGGCCTTCCGGATGCGGAAAATCAACTGTTTTGCGCACGCTGGACCGTATGCACGAAATCACGCCGGGCGCTCGCGTAGAAGGCCAAGTGCTGCTTGAAGGTCGCGATTTGTACGGCAAAGACGTGGATCCTGTGGCAGTTCGCCGCGACGTTGGCATGGTTTTTCAGCGCCCAAATCCATTCCCAACTATGTCAATTCGCGAAAATGTGCTTGCTGGAGTGCGTTTGAACAATCGCAAGATTTCCAAAAATGACGCCGACGACTTAGTTGAGTGGGCTTTGCGCGGAGCGAACTTGTGGAATGAAGTTAAGGATCGCTTGGATAAGCCGGGTATTGGTCTTTCGGGCGGCCAGCAGCAGCGACTTTGCATCGCTAGAGCCGTGGCAGTGCATCCGCAAGTGTTGCTTATGGATGAGCCTTGCTCGGCGCTTGACCCTATTTCAACTCTTGCAGTGGAAGATTTGATTAACGATCTTAAAAACGAGTACACGATTGTGATTGTGACGCACAATATGCAGCAGGCTGCGCGAGTTGCTGATTATACGGCATTCTTTAATTTGAAGGCTGTTGGCAAGCCTGGTCATTTGGAGTATTTTGCGGATACTACGACTATGTTCAACAATCCGCGCAATGCCGAAGCCGAGCGCTATATTTCCGGCAGATTTGGGTGAGTTTTGCGTTGTTTTTTCAGCTGTTTTGCTGAATTTTTAACACTTTTACCTTTGTGAGTTGGTCAGCACGTGCGCGTAAGGTCAGAGCTGTTCGGTTGTTCAAGGGTTTCGCAATTTTCATAATTTTATGTGAGATTTTGTGGTGCCTTCGTTCTTCCGGGCGAGTCGCAGTAACCTCTGCGTGAATGCCCAAATGTAATTGCGTCCGCGATTGCTCAAGTGCTTTCGCCACGCTTTCTATGGTCTTTTGCGCTGTAAAACCAAGGAACAGAGAGTTTATGGAAAAGTTCTTCCAACTCAAAGAAAACGGCACGAATGTATCAACGGAGATCACTGCAGGTCTCACTACATTCTTCGCAATGTCATATATTATCGTCGTAAATCCAATGATTTTAAGCCAAACTGGCATGCCTAAGGGTGGCGTTTTCCTCGCTACAATCATCGCAGCAATCATTGGTACCCTCGTTATGGGCTTGTTTGCTAACGTGCCTTACGCGCAAGCAGCTGGAATGGGTCTTAACGCATTCTTCACATACACTGTTTGCTTCGGCCTGCATTTTACTTGGCAAGAAGCCATGTGCATGGTGTTCTTGTGCGGTTTAATTAACATTATTATTACCGTTACCAAGATTCGTAAAATGATTATTCGTGCCATCCCGACTTCGCTGCAACACGCAATCGGCGGTGGCATTGGTTTATTTGTGGCCTATGTTGGCATGATGAGCGTTGGTTTAATTACCTTCACTTCTAAGGATCCTGCCGCAGCCGCAAAGAGCTTACCAACTGCTACTATTCCAGGCCTTGCAGTGTTCAACAATCCTGTTTTGTGGCTTTTCCTTATTGGCTTGGCTTTGGCTATTGTTCTTACCGTTCTTAAGGTTCGCGCAAGCTTGTTGATTACCATTGTTGTCACTTCTTTGATTGGTATTCCTTTAGGCTTAACTTCTTTGAATAATGGTGTTTCTGTAACTGACGCTTTTGCTCAGTTGCCAACCACTTTCTGCGCTATTTTTAGCAGCAAGGGCTTCCCAGCATTGTTCTCAAATCCTGCGCGCATTCCGCTGGTTCTTGTGACTATCTTCGCATTCTCCATGTCTGATACTTTCGACACTTTGGGTACCTTTATTGGCACCGGCCGTCGCACTGGCATCTTCTCCGAGGCAGATGAGCGTGCTTTGGAAAATGGTTCCGGCTTTAGCTCCAAGATGGACCGCGCTTTGTTTGCTGATTCCATCGCAACTTCCGTCGGCGCAATCTTTGGTACCTCTAACACCACTACTTATGTAGAATCTGCTGCAGGCATTGGCGCTGGTGGTCGCACTGGTTTGACTTCCGTGGTTGTGTCCGTGTGTTTTGCGCTTTCTATTGTTCTTGCGCCTTTGGCTTCCGCCGTTCCTGCGGCTGCAACCGCTGGCGTGCTTGTGGTAGTTGGCTGCATGATGGCAAGCTCTTTGAAGGAGATTGCTTGGGATGATATTTCTGAGGCGATTCCTGCATTCTTTGCTGCTGTATTCATGGCCTTCTCCTTCTCGATTTCTTACGGCATTGCCGCAGGCTTCATCATGTACTGCTTGGTGATGACTTGTAAGAATCGCGCTAAGGAAGTGCACCCAATGCTTTGGGTTGTTTCTATTTTGTTCATTCTTGACTTCGTTGCAAACGCTTTGCTTTAGTTTCAGCGTAAGTTAAGTATTGAGTAGAAACTTAAAATTCGAGGGCGTGCGGATTGTGCGCCCTCGTTTTTGTTTTTGTTTTTGTTTTTGTTTATTTCTTTAGTTACTTACTCATTTACTTACTTATTTAATTACTTATTTATTTCTGCGCTTATTTTTTGTTGACAATGTCGCAGTTTTGTATTAAACTTGCCCAACGTAAACCACAGACCGTTGGTGGAATCGAAAGATTCCTGAAATTGATGTGTCAGGCCAGCACAGGTTGAGCGTGATTTGCAGAACGTTTGCTGCAAATCGTATTTAGCACTTAGTGTGCTTCGTATGTTGCTCTGCCGGTGCGCAGGGCTTTTTTATTGCCCTGTTACTTGAGTTTGATGCGTTTCTTTAGCCTACGGCCGATTTAGGAAGGAACGCCATGAAGAGGCCCGAAAAGGAAGCGGTAGTTGCAGAGCTTACGGAATTGTTCCGTAGCGCAGATGCTGTCTACCTCACCGAGTACCGCGGGCTTACAGTTCCGCAGATTTCTACTCTGCGCGAAAAGCTAGGCCGCGATACTTCCTACTCTGTGGCCAAGAACACACTCGCCCGTATCGCCGCTAAGGAAGCGGGCGTTGAAGGTCTTGACGAGATCCTCGCCGGCCCAACTGCAATCACCTTCGTGAAGGGTGATTTCATTGAGGCTGCTAAGACCTTGCGTGATTTTGCCAAAGAGAATAAAGCCCTCGTTATCAAGGGCGGTTTCGCAGACGGAACCGTTTACGATGCCGAAGGTGCAAAGCAGCTGGCAGACCTCAAGTCTCGTCCAGAATTGCTTTCCGAAATGGCCGGCGCGCTCAAGGGCACCATGTCCAAGGCCGCCTACCTGTTCAACGCATTGCCAACCAAGACTGTGCGTACCATCGACGCTTTGCGCGAAAAGCAGGAAAAGGCCGCTTGATTCCCTTGCAGCTTGCTGCATGAGACCAACCAATAATAAAAATGTTATGGTCGTAAGGCACAACTTGTGCCTGGCCAAGTAAGAAAGGAAGCCAATTATGGCTAAGCTCACTAATGACGAGCTTCTCGAAGCTTTTGGTGAAATGACCCTCGTTGAGCTCTCTGAGTTCGTCAAGGCTTTTGAAGATAAGTTCGACGTCGAGGCCGCTGCCCCTGTCGCCGCTGTTGCCGCTGCTCCAGCTGCTGCTGGCGCTGCTGAGGAAGAGAAGGACGAGTTTGACGTCGTTCTCACCGCTGCTGGCGACAAGAAGATTGCAGTCATCAAGGCTGTGCGTGCTTTGACCAGCCTCGGCTTGGCTGAAGCTAAGGCTCTCGTGGACGGCGCTCCAAAGGCTGTTCTTGAGAAGGCTAAGAAGGAAGATGCCGAGAAGGCTAAGGCTGCCCTCGAAGAGGCCGGCGCTTCCGTGGAACTTAAGTAGTTCTAGTTTTTGCTGCTTTGCATAATGCTGTAAGCGCTGTAAGCGTTAAGTGTTGTGCTTAAGTGGTGAGGCGGTAGGATTTTTCCTACCGCCTTTTTGTTTTTTAGTCGCTCCGACCTGCTTTCGCGCTTAGAGCGTAGCGCGCGAGGGGGGGGGTTCGGCGTGTTGTGGGGGAAACGTTGAGATTGCAAGGGTTTGGGGGTGGAGTGGGGGAGTTTGAGGGAGTTTCCTGAGAGTTTTCTGGGAAAAATCTTTGAAAACCTTG
>CAMPNN010000019.1 GCA_946891915.1 uncultured Bifidobacteriaceae bacterium | reverse complement strand
TAACGAAATCTCGCCAAAAAGTGATAGTTACTTTACGCGAGTGTAAAGGAAATAACGCGCTATTCTTTATGCACTCAAGCACGTCGTCACGCAAACGCCGGAAAATACACGGAGTTTGTAGCTGGAAACAGTTATAAGATGCTGCAGAGTATCGCACTTGCCGAAAGGTAGTGATTAAATAAGGGTAGTCGGCAAGGTATTGCGCCGATTGCAATTGGGCCAGCAATTGAGTTGATAATTGGGCTATCAATTGAAATAAAATCAAGCAATAAAAATGCGGAATATTGTAATTAACGAGCATGCTATTTACGAGTATGCTATTTGCGATTATTCTGCGATTTTCATACAAGGAGTAGGTATGAATAAAGCCCTTATTAACATTGATTATACGAATGATTTCGTTGCAAGCGACGGTTCGCTGACTGTAGGCGAGCCTGCGCAAAAGCTCGAGAAGCGCATTACTGAGATTTCGCAAGAATTTCTTGACGCTGGCGAGTTTGTGGTTTTCGCAATCGACACGCATCATCTGAACGATCCGTATCATCCGGAAACTAAGCTTTTCCCACCTCACAATATTGCTGGAACGCACGGCCAGCAGCTATACGGCGCGCTTGGCGATTTTTACGAGGCGAATAAAGATAAAAGCAACGTGTATTACATTCACAAGACACGCTACTCGTCGTTCAATGGCACTGATTTGCTGATTAAGCTTCGCGAACGCCACATTGAGGAGCTGCATTTGGTGGGTGTTTGCACGGATATTTGCGTGCTTCACACTGCTGTTGACGCGTATAATCTTGGCTTTAAGATTGTGGTTCATAAGGATGCCGTGGCAAGCTTTGATCCCGCAGGCCATGAGTGGGCTTTGCGTCACTTTAAGACTTGCCTTAATGCGGATATTGTAGAAGGCTGAAAGTTATCAAGTCACTAAAGTCACTTTAAAAATATAACTAATAACGCTGGTTGCTTTGTGCTGCCAGCGTTTTTGTTTATTTGCGCACTTACAGCGCGCCTATTAGTGACAATTTTATTCGGAGTGTCGACTTGCTATTAATGAGAATCATTATTATTATTGTTAGACGTTGTAAAAATCTTCCGTAATTATTTGCGAAAAGAAGAACGCAGATACGCAAAGAAAATGAAGTGTAGAGAGCGAAATAATAATTATGACTCATGCGATGAAGTCTATGTTTAAGCGCGCGCTGGCTGCCACAGGCGTAGTAGTGCTTGCGTTTGCAGTGCTTACTTCCGGATTAAGCGCTGCGATGCCAGCATATGCGAATGAAGGCGAATCTGAACATGTGTGGGTTGGCAGCGATGAGATTAAAGGCGATTTATATTTGCCTAATAAAAGCGTAACAGTTTCATCTGGTCACGTTGACGCTTTCTACGCATTCCAAACAAGCGCAAATAGCAAGCTTAAAATGGGCTTTAGTTACGGAAACGTAATTTACAACCCAAAAAACGTAACGATGACGGTAGATAATTCGTCGTACTACACAGAAAATCTTCCTTATAAAAACGCTAGTAATATTCCTTTTGACGCTTCAAAAGGTTATTGGCGTTTGAACGGATCCGGAAATAATCAAAGTAACGAAGTATTCCCTGGCTGGGATTCTTCTAATTCGCGTTTTTCTGTAGGTGTAAAGGATCCTGTAAAAGCTTGCGCGGATATTGTAATTGACAAAATTACAGGCCCTAAAGGTGGTCGCGTTCTCGCATGGACGCAAAAAACCGACGACAACAATGCTACTTTTGCAAAATCTTTAGAAGCGCACGATAAAGACGATGGGGATGCTGCCGGAAGTCGATTTGTAATGCCTGGTATTATCCACCAGCCAATGGTCGGCCATGAGCACGCTGATTGGGTGTTTACAAAGCCTGGCACTTATAAAATCAGCGCTTACACAATAGTAAAAAATAAGGAAAACGGCAAAACTGTTACTTCAGAGCACGCAACATACACTTTTAACGTAAAGCCTAACGCAACTCACACAGTTGAAAGCGAAACAGAAACCCTGCAAATGGATTCTAATCGCGTGCCGCCAACAAAAGATCCTAAATTTGTTGAAGAAGCATTGTCTGGCAGCACGCATTGCAAGGAAGACGATAGCAATATTTGCATTGTTGGCGTAAGGAATACCGGCTCGCATCCGCATTACCACTCTTATGAGCCGGGCGGTGAAGTTACTCTTTCGGTGTATTTGCCAAAATCAATACGCGGTAAAAAAGATACGATGCCATCTTGGACGTATATTCGCGAAGACGAAATGGGTCCTGATTTTTCATATGATTTTGAGAGCAATCCTCCCGTAGGAGATAGAGATCCAGATCTTAAAGAAACATTTAAGATTCCAGCAGAGCCTGCATTAAATGGAATGCTTGTTAATGCAACAATAAGCGGCGGAACTATGCTTGGGCTGGATTATGGTGCTGATAGAGACACTGTAAGAATTGTTGTTGATGATCATGGTGCTGACGGTAGGCCAGTTGTAGCCGCAATTGGTAGGATGAAGCCTCTTGAAGTTGGAGATACTTTAAAACTTAAATCTGTGCTTTATAGCCCTAGAGTATCTGTTCTTAAAGATAAAAAACAAGATCCAGATGTTCCAGTTACTTCTATAGTAAAAAGGCATGTTTGGCTTATTAAAAAAGCAGGCGAAACAAAATTTAAGTACATACCTAAAGAAGAAGGTAAGAACTTAGATTTGAAGATTGACGAAAGTATGGATGGTGCCATTATTCGTTCGTCGCTTGTACTTGATAATGGCGAATTGTACAGAAATGAAGAATTCAACGATTTTACTGATTATCAAATATGGTTGAAGTCTTCTGGGAAAGAAGATTCAGGTAAAGAAGGTTCTGACAATAAGAATAACGATAAGAAAAATAGTAAGAAAAATAAGAATAATAATAAAAAGAATTCTAGTAAAAATAAGAATAACAAGGAAAATAATAAGAAGCGCAATAAAAACAATAATGCTAACAAAAAGCATAAAAAGCATAATAAAAATAAGACAAATGAATCTGACGAAAATAGCGAGTCTGAAGATCAGTTAGAAAATAAGCAAGACGGTTCTGAAGATGAGCAGGCTGAAGATGAGCAAAACGATTCTGAAGATAAAGACGCAAATAAAGATGCGAATAGCGAGAATACTCAGTCTGATGAAGACGAGGACGACTCTGATTCTTCTGATTCTAATAAAAATAATCTTCAGCAGTCTGCAACTACTCCGTTAGCTGCTAAAACGCAATCTAATGAAGGTTTTGCAAACAGAAACGAAAATCTTAATAATTCGTCTTCAAGAGTATCAAACGGATTTGGCGGCGGATTGGGCGGATCTTCTTCAAAGCGAACCAAGAAGGTAAAAAAGTTAAAGAAAATAAAGCTACTTAAGAAAAAACATAAGAAATACGCTAAGGCTGGCAAAAATTCTGATTCAGATTTGAGCGAATCAAACAACACAAACGAATACGACGAATACGGCGAAGATTCGGAAGAACTAATGGACGAGCCTGAATCTTTGGAAGAAAAAAATCACAAAACAAAGTGGGTTACTGCTGCCGTTGGAACTGCAGGCGTGAGTTTGTGCACATTAACAGGTGTGGGAACGTTCATACTTAAAACGCGCATGAAAACGTTGTAGAAAGAGAAGAAAAATGTTAAAGAATAAGAATTGCATGGTTGTGAAGAATAAAAATTACGTTGTTAAGTCAGTTATTGCAGCAATATTTACGGCAATTATGGCAATTGCAGCAATATTTATGCCGTCGCCTTTTGTAGATGAAGCTAGTGCTGCAACGAGCAGTCAGCCGGTGATGATTCAAGCAGGTCACGCTGATTTTGGACCAACGCTTGCAGGAGGACATTGGAAAATACAAATCCGCGACGATACTGGCGACGATCCTGTGTGGCGAGACCCGGAAAACGTGGTATTTAAGCTGGGCAGCAGCTCGATTATTCCAATGCCAAACGATGCCACTTATAGCTTTATTGGCGAAAAGCCAGGAACGAAGCTTTACGTAATTCCGCAAACGCAAAATCCTAACGTTCCATGGCTTGGATGGAATACGCAGGAAGGTGGCGTGCTTAATGAGCTCGACCGCGGCGCGAACCTTTCGCTTGAAGGCGTAAGCGGACCTGGAAAATTGCATGTTTATTTGGAAAACGGCAACAATAATCCGCAACAATTGTGGGACAGCACTAAAGGGTATCCGCAAAACAGCTGGATTGAAGCAAACGCACACACTCATGTAAATTGGGTGTTCTCTAAGCCGGGCATTTACCATGTAAAGCTTACTTTTTCTGGAAAACTGAAGAATGGTAAAGCTGTAAGTGATACGCGAGTGCTTAATTTTGCAGTTGGAGATAATACGGATCCAAACGCGGCTTTAGGTTCCGGCGCTGCGGCTGGTGCCGGTGCTGGTGCTAATTCTGGTGATGAAGATTCTTCTAGCGATGAAGAAGGCAGCGACGAAGGTTCCGAGTCTGGCGCAAGCGATAATGGCGAAAATGCTGAAGACGGAGAGTCGGGAGTAAAAGCCGGAAGGCATCATAAAAAAGCGAACGATTCCGACGATACTGTGGCAATTGCGCAGATTGTGATGATTATTTTTGTGATTGTAACAATTGTGATCATTGCGTTTGTGATGTTTGCAGTTGCGAAAAGCAAGAAGGCACGTCGTGAGGCTATTAATCAGCATGATTCTTCGCGAGGTGATTCGCAGAATAATTCGCAGAATACTTTGCAGCCTGTTTCGCAGCCTGTTTCACGGAATGTTTCACGGAATGTTTCACAGCAGCAAGCAACTATGCCTACTCAATATGCACAAAATCAAAACTCGCTATCTGATTTAGTAAATCCGGTTGAAGAAACAACAGTTTTGCCGAGTGTAAATTCCGTAAATTCCGTAAATTCTAATAATTTAGGACAAAACAATGCGTAAAAAATCTAGTTTAATTTGCATGAAGCTATTTAGTGCGCTTGTTAGTGCGATTATTTCAGTCGGCTTTTTAGCATCTATGTGCTGCTGCAATTGCGGTAGTGCGTATGCGGACGATGTTGTTGCAGGCTCCGAATTGGCGAATGCTGAAGCTTGCGTTGCGGCTCAACTTGCAGATAATGCTGTTAAACCGAGTAGTAGCGCAACTACCGGCGCAAAATTATGCAGAGTAAAAGAAGGTCATACTGACGTTTTTGCAACTTATAAAGATACAAACGGAAATCTTGTTCTTGGAACAAGAGGCGATTCCTTCCCTGGCACCAGCGCAAATAAGATTCGATACGATTCTTCTCTTATTCGATTTGTTGTTGGCAAGAAAAGTCGCGTAAGAAAAACTAAAGTATTTTCTTTCGTGAAACAGAATGTGAAACATGTGTATCAGCTTCCTTCTCAAAATGAGCCAGGCCAATTGTTTGCAGGTGTTTCTACCGAAACTTTGGGGGATGATTCGGGAATTAAACAAGTAACTTTTAGCTTTACTAACGCAATTATGCCTAAAAATGGCGGCGCAGTTTACATGGCCGGTAAAGATGGTGGCACAAGAATAAAGTATCTTGGAACGGATGGAACTGGTTTCCCAAGCGAATACACTGTGGATGGTAAAGCTCACGTGCATATGGATTGGGTTTTTACAGCTCCAGGAAAGTATGTGTTGACTGTAAAAGCTGTTGCTAAAACTTCTGACGGTAATACGCTTACTGCTACGCAAGATTACACTTTTGAAGTAGATCTTAAGCGCGCTAAAGAATCTTCTCAGTACGATACAGTCGAAGGTGATTCGGAGTCTGAAGAATCTGGTAATCAGAATGGAACTTCGCCTAAGATTAAGAAAAAGAAAGGCTCTAAAGGCAAGGACTCAAATGATGATTCGGATGAGGATGCTGACGAGGATTCAGAGGACGACGATGAGGATGACGAAGAGGATGAAGATTCGGAAGATGAGGATGATGATTCGGACGAAGATTCGGAAAATGAAGATGGCGATGGAAATACTCCAAAGTCAATTGTTGTAAAAGGCAATAACAACAAAGTATATGTGGCTGCATGGCCGGGAGCTATGCCGAACGGCGGATTTGCAAATCAGAATTCTGAAAATGAAGAAGAAACTGAAACTGAATCTGGTAAAAATAATTTAGATTCTAAACAATCTAAATCTAAAAATAAGAATAAAAAAACAACTAAAAAATGCTCGAAATTTAAAGATATAAAAGGCGATAAGTTGGTAATTAAAAACGGTCACGTTGATTTAGCAACTTATGGTTCGAGCAACGGTATTGGTTTTGCGGTGCAAGAAGATGTTACGGGATCGCACGTAAAGCGAGACACAAGTAAAGTCGTATTTTATGCTGGAAAAGCAGCAAAAAACGGTAATATTTGGCGTTTGCCGCAAACGCAGAAACAAAATGTTCCGTGGCTTGGCTGGAATAACCAAAATTTGCAACCGCATAAATCTAGCAAAATCAGCCTTAAGTCCGTAAAAGGACCGGGAAGTGTGCGAATTTGGTTGCAGGGTGCGTTAGGTAAAAAAGCGAAAACTGTTATGTCTAGCAACGGAAAACGCACTTACACAATTCCGTCTAATACGCATATGCATTTGAATTGGGATTTTTCAAAGCCTGGCTATTACACAATTCGTTTTGCTGTAAGTGCTCACGGTAAAACGCTTGAAGAAGATGTGCATTTTGCGATTGGCGTGGATGCGCTAGAAACTCCTATGAGCTGCTCTGTGAGCGAAGTGACATCCGAGTCGGATCCCGAAAATGATGATGCCGATGGCGACAATGGTCGCGATGATAGCAACAACAGTGAAAACGAAGAGGATAACGCAAAAGACGAAAATAACGCAAAAGACGAAAATCAAAATGAAAATAAAAATGAAAACGGTAGCGGAGCTAACGGCAATTCAGGCAACTCTGGAGTAACTCCATTATCTTCTCCATCATACGTAAGTGGAAGCAGGCCTTCTTACTTCGGAGGCGGATTATCAGGAAAATCTAAAGCAGGAAACAGAAGCAAAATCGTAAAACTAACCGATGGAATGAACAAGACGTCAGGCAAGGAAATTCAATCCAAATATAAGCAAAAAAGCGTTAAAGGTTTGGGTGGAAAGTTGCGAAGCCGCGTTAAGGAGAAAGGCCGTGAGCCACAAGGAATTGTGGGTCTGTTCAAGCGCAAGCCGGCCGTTGCGTACACTGCATTAAGCCTTGGCGTTACCGCAATTTCTGGAACTTGCGCAGCTGGAGTGTTTATTCTTCGCAAGCGCGGGTTGATTTCTGGTAGCGGCTTGCTTAGTGCGATTATGAGCATTAAGTAGCGTTCGGAAGTTTGTATTTCGGAAGATTTATTTCGGAAGTTTGTATTTCGGAAGATTTATTTCGTAGCTTGTATTTTTTAGATTTGTAGTTTGGTAAGAATTTAATGAGATTCATCGATTTAGTAGGGCGAAAAAGCGCGAAGCGTGTAATTGCAGCTATTTTGGTTGTTGCAACCACGATTCCGCTTTGTGCGTGTGGATCTGCGAATAGTGGCAATAGCGCAGGGCATCGCGATGGGCGCATTAATGTAGTTACTACTACAGGCGTTTTGCGCGATATGGTGGCGAATGTGGCAGGCGACGCCGCAAACGTGAGCGCAATTGTGCCGGATAACGCAGACCCGCACTCCTACGAGCCGCGATTGCGCTCAATTCGCGACGTTGTATATGCGGATGTGGCTTTTAGCAACTACATGATGCTTGAGGAACACGGCGTGATTACCGCTTTGGACGCGAATTTGCGAAAAGGCGTGCCGAATGTTGAGCTTGCGGAAGAAAGCGTGAAGCATGCGGCGGATATTATTCCAATGGTTGAAGATGTGTCGCTGGATACTATTTGGCTTGGGCTTGCTACGGAGCGTATTGCTGCGCAAGTTGGAGAAGAAGCTAGCAGTGCTGGGAATGCAAAATCTTCTGAAGAAACGCAATCTTCTACATCTTCTCAATCTTCCCAATCAAACGCGCCATCTACAGTAACAAAAGAAGGGCAAGCAAGCGTAATAAAGCCGAATGCGTACAACATGAAGCGCTCCGACAGAATCCGCCTAACTGCAACAAAAGTGAGCGGGCCGGGAGCATTATTCGCTTACCTAACTGGCACTTTTGGAAGCGTTGAAACTTACGTAAATTCAGCGAACGGAATTAGCGATGAAGATCACGTTGACTTGCCTGCGGACGCGCACACGCATTTAAGTTGGGCTTTTAGCAAGCCGGGAGAGTACACGCTTGATTGGCATGCGGATATTTTGGATGCGCAAGGTGCCAGAGTTGCAAGTTTAGGTAATACAAGAATGCGTTTCGCTGTTGGCGTGAATGCGCAGAAAATAGCGAAAAAGCGCGGCGCTCGCGTAGTTTTGAATCAAGGTCATGCCGATTTAGCATACGATTTGGCATCTCGCGGATTTATGTACCGAGTGGATACGTTGCAAGAAAAGCGTTCTGCTACGCCAAAACGCGTGTATTATGCGCCTCGCGATGTGGTTGTGGAAGTGCCAACGAATGCGCTTAAGGAGATTCCGGCAGAGCAGGGGTATCGTTTTTTGGGTGCTGCTCGCGAAAAGTTGTATCAACTTCCGCAAGCTGTTCTTGGAAAGCATGTTCACGGAGATATTGACCCGCATTTGTGGCAGTCAGTAAAAAACGGTATTGCGTATGTGCGCACAATTGCGGATCGCTTATGCGAAGTGGATCCTAAAAACGCTCGCAAATATCGCGCCAACGCGGACCGCTATATTAACAAACTGCTGGATGTAGACGCGTATATGCGCAAAAAAGTTGCGTCAATTCCAAAAGAGCGCCGCAACTTAGTCACAACGCACGACGCTTTTGCGTACTTAGGTAAAGCTTACGGCGTAAATATTGCAGGATTTGCAACAATCAACCCTTCGAGTGAGCCGAGTGTGCAAGATAGGCGCAGGCTTTCGCAGATTTTACGCGATTTGGAAATTCCGGCAGTATTTTTGGAGCCGAATTTGATTTCGCGCTCATCCGTGCTTAAAGAGCTTGCGGCTGAGGCGCATGTGAAAGTTTGCCCGATTTATGGTGACGCTTTCGACGCGAAAGTGCGAACTTACGCGGATATGATGCGGGCGAACGCGGATTCTTTAGCGAAATGTTTGAAGTGAGTTTTAAGTGAGATTGAAGTGGATGTGACTTATGAATAAAAATATTAGCGAAAATAATACTGTTATTAACGCGCAAAACTTAAGTGTGTCGTACACAAGTCGCGCTGTTGTAAAAAACGTTTCGTTTAGTATTAAAAGCGGCGAGTTCGTGGGATTGCTGGGAGCGAACGGTGCTGGAAAAACGACTCTTTTCCGTGCAATTATGGGGCTAATTCCGCACTCCGGAAAGCTGGAAGTGCGCGCGCCTAGCGCAGAAGGCGGTAGTGTAAATCCGCGCGTATCTTACGTTGGTTACGTGCCACAGCGTCACGATATTGCTTGGGATTTTCCGCTTTCTGTGCTCGACGTTGTGATGATGGGCAGGATTCGGCATATTGGTTACGTTCGCCGCGCAAAAAAAGAGGATTATGAGATTGCGCTCGCGTCTCTTGAGCGCACTGGAATGGCTGATTTTCGAGATCGCACAATCGGAGAGCTTTCGGGCGGTCAGCGTCAGCGCGTGCTGGTTGCGCGCGCACTTGCCGGCGAGCCGCGCTTGCTGTTGCTTGACGAACCTTTTACAGGACTTGATATGCCAACTCAAGAGCTACTTACGAGCCTGTTTTTGGATTTAGCAAAGTCTGGAGAAGCGATTCTTATGAGCTCGCACGACATAATCGGATCTATTAATTCGTGCTCAAGAATCATGCTTTTTGACGGAAATATTGTGGGCGATGACGCGCCGCAAAATTTGCGAACTGAACAGTGGGTGCAAACTTTCCACGTGGCGCAAGAAAATCCGCTTATTCAAGCCGTTGAGCGCGTAATCGGGCAGAAATAGAGGTAAAAATAAATGTTATCGCCAATCGAATTTATACAGGACTTAACTAATCCGGACCTTTGGTTTTTGCTAAAAGCGCTTATTGTAGCTTGCCTTTCGAGCGTAATTTGCGGAGCCGTGGGTTGCTACGTTGTGCTTCGCGGAATGGCGTTTATTGGAGACGCTGTAGCGCACTCCGTATTCCCAGGACTCGCAATCGCCTTCGTATTGCAAGGCAATCTGCTATTTGGAGGCGCACTAGCAGGAGTTGCAACCGCGCTAATCGTATCTATTTTTAGCCAAAACCGCAGGCTTCGCGAAGACTCGTTTATTGGCGTATTCTTCGTATCTGCTTTCGCGCTCGGAATCGTAATAATCTCAAAAGCTTCAGGCTACGCAGGATCTTTGGAATCCTTCCTATTCGGCTCAATTACAGGTATTCCGGATTCCGATATTGCTGTAGTTGCAGTTACGGGGCTTATTATTTTGACGCTTTTGAGCATGTTCCATAAAGAGCTTGTGTGCGTGTCGATGGATCGCGAAACTTCTCGCGCAATGGGATTGCCAGTTGCGTGGCTAGACGGAATGTTATACGTTTTGGTGGCGATTGCGGTGGTTGTTTCCGTGCAAATTATTGGAAACGTGCTTGTGCTTGCGCTGTTGGTGACGCCTGCAGCGACTGCGCGATTGCTTACGGATAGGCTGTCGAGAATGATGATTTTAGCGCCTGTTATTGGTTGCGCGTCGTCGATTGTGGGCATGTATATTTCGTGGAGTTTTGATACAGCAACAGGCGGAACGATTGTGCTCGTGGCAACGTTGCTTTTTGTGATCGCGTGGGCATGCTCGCCTAAGCACGGGCTGATTGCGAAGGCGTGTGTAAAGAAAATAACGGAAGCTCGCTGAAAAGTGACAATTGTTTTACAGTCGTGTATAGGAAATAACGCAATTTAGCTGAAAAGTGACAGTTTCTTTACGCGCGTGTAAAGAAAATAGCGTAACGCAGGTTTATAGCAGGTTTATAGCGTGCGGCACAATAGACGTATGGTATCAAAAGGAAAACCTTCGCCAAGAAGCGCCGTAAAACCGCTCAGCGATGAGCAAGTAGAGCGCTTAGCTGCAAAACATCACTTAGTTGACCCAACCTACTACTACCCAACGGGAGCGCGCAAACCAAACGAAGCTGAAATCAACGCGCAAAATCCAAAAGCAACCGAAAGATTGCTAGAAGGAACGTCACGCGTACTGCGATCGCGCTCAAAAGTACGCGCGTGGGGACTAGAAAACGTGCCAGAAGAAGGCGTGTTTATTACCGCTTGCACGCACGTTACCATGTTCGACGTTTTTGTGCCAATGACAGCGCTATTCCACCAAGGCCGTCGCCCACGCTACATGGCAAAAGCAGAACTTGCCACCTGGCCAATCTTAGGCAAATGGTTCCAGCTAGTAGGAATGCAGCCAGTGCCACGTAGAAGCGGAAAAGCGCGCGAAATCGAAGAAGAATCAATCAAAATCCTCACAAACGGAAGGCCTCTTAGCGTATGGCCAGAAGGAACAGTTACGAGAGACCCACAAAAATGGCCTATGAGCATGAAGCCAGGCGTGGGAGTGATTGCACTCGAAGCCTCGCGCAGGCTAGGACACCAGATTCCGCTATTTTGCGCGGTTGTGTGGGGAGCTGCAAGCATTAACCACTGGTGGCCGTGGCCAAAGAAAAATATTGTAATGTGCTACGATACTCAGCTTGATTATGTCGACTTACTAAAAGGAAGCGAAAACTGGGGCGAACTGCCTCCGCTTGAATCTGCGGAAGAGTTGGCTCGTCGCGTGCGAGTTCGCATGACGCAAATTATGGAAGAAATTCGCGGCGAAAAAGCGCCGACCGGCTACTTTGACTACAGGCAGATGAAACGCGTTACGGAATAATCGCAAGCAAACTCGCGCTTTATTAAGCCGTAAAGCGTCGTGTGTAGAATTACGTAATAGTGTGATTAGTCGCAAATACTAGAAATAGTAAAAAGCAAAAATAAAGACTAAAGTCGCAAAAAACAAGGATTACAACCGAAAGGCAAGGCGTAAACATGAACGTTACGGTGTTGGGTGCTGGAGCTTGGGGAACTGCGTTTGGGCAGGTACTTGCGGACGCAGGAAATAAAGTAACGATGTGGGCAATAGAGCCGGAAATCGTTGAGGGAATTCGCGACCATCATCATAACGCAGTGCGCTTGCCAAGCGTGGAGAAGTTGCCGGAAAATATGACGGCAACTGGGGATCGCGCAGAAGCTGTAGCGAACGCGGATATTGTAGTAGTTGCGATTGCGGCACAGTTTGCGCGCGTTGCGTTAGCAGAATTTGTGGGGCTGATTCCGCAAAACGCGATTGTGGTTTCGCTTATGAAAGGCATTGAGCGCACAACTGGCAAGCGCATGGACGAAGTCGTGTGCGAAGCATTGGACTTGCCGCGCAACCGTTTTGCTGCACTTTCCGGACCAAACTTAAGCAAGGAAGTTGCGTCTCGCCACCCGGCTGCAGCAGTAGTTGCTTGCGCAGAAAAATCTCAAGCAGAAGTAGTTGCAAAAGCCTGCTCAAACAGCTACTTTAAAGCATTTGTGTCAACCGACGTAATCGGCGTAGAAATGTGCGGATCGCTTAAAAACGTGGTTGCGCTCGCAGTTGGAATGGCTCGAGGCGCAGGCTACGGCGAAAACACGGCTGCGATGATTGAAACGCGCGGACTCGCAGAATTGACTGCTTTGGGCGTTGCAGAAGGCGCAGATTCGCGCACTTTCGCAGGTCTTGCTGGCTTTGGCGATTTAGTGGCAACTTGCGGATCTCCACTGAGCCGCAACTACACTTTCGGTGCAAATCTTGGTAAAGGCATGAGCGTTGAAGAAGCAACCGCTGTGAGCAATGGCGTTGCAGAAGGCGTTCCAACCACAAGCGCAGTTGTGGCAATGGGCAAGCGATTGGGAGTTGCAACTCCTCTCGCAAGCGCAATGGCTCGCGTGCTGGAAGAAGGAATCTCCTGCCAAGAAATGCTTGCAATGCTTTTTGACGACGACGTTTGCGAAGAGTAAGTAGAGCGCGAAAGTAGCAAAGTGCGAAAAGTAGCGTTTGCGAAAAGTAGCAAAGTGCGAAAGTAGCGCGCGAAAATAATCGAAAATAATTAAAACAATCCGGAATAATTGTAAATAATCCGGAATGATTAAAAATCTAAAATAAGCAAAAATAAAATATATAAAAGGAAAAAAATGACGAAAAAGCGTGTAGTGTTCTTGTATGGCGGTAAGGCAGACGAGCATTCGATTTCTTGCATATCTGCCGCTGGAGTGCTCAGTGCTATAGACGAAAGCCGTTTTGAGATTGTGCGCATTGCAATCACAAAGCAAGGCGAGTGGATTGTTGGCGGCGAAGACCCGCGCAACTTCCGCATGGAAGAAGGCGAGCTGCCGTTAATTACAAAAACCCCTGAAACGCGCGATGTTGTGCTTGACCCTGCAAAGGGTGCAGACGGATTTTTGGTGCGCGAAGCCGACGGTACGCTTGCAAGCTTAGGCCATATTGACGCAGTTTTCCCTGTGCTTCACGGACCAAACGGCGAAGACGGCACTTTGCAAGGCTTGCTTGAGATGATGCAAGTTCCATACGTTGGTTGCGGAGTGCTAGCTTCGGCTGCATGCATGGATAAATACTACGCAAAGCAGCTTTTTAAGGCTGCCGGAATTGCTGTGGCTCCAGGAATTGCGCTAGATGCGCGCAAGTTTGCAAGCGATTCGGCAAACAATTTTGCTGCGTATGCAAACGAAATTCTTGCGCAAGTTGAAGCAGCAAAACTTGAGTATCCTCTTTTTGTAAAACCAAGCCGAGCGGGATCTAGCTTTGGCGTTACAAAAGTGGAATCTCGTGACGCTAAAGCTTTGGCAGAAGCTGTTTTTGAGGCTTCGAAGCACGATTGGCGAGTGTTAGTAGAGCAGGGAATTGACGCGCGCGAAATCGAGTGCGCGGTTCTTGCTGCGCGTGACGGAGACGAGCCTCAAGCAAGCTGGCCTGGAGAAGTTGTGCTAGACAAGCGCGAGGCTGGCGAAGACCAGTTCTACGATTTTGACAGCAAATACATGGATTCCGCAGCTTCGCACGTGGAAGTTCCAGCAGATTTGCCGGAAGAAACTTTGCAGCTCGTGCGCAAAACTGCGCTCGCAGCGTTCAAAGCGGCAGATGGGCGTGGGCTTAGTCGAGTAGACTCCTTCGTAACTAAAGATGGGCGCGTAATTCTTAACGAAATCAACACAATGCCTGGATTTACGCCAATCTCCATGTATCCAAAAGCTTGGGAAGCAACCGGAATAAGCTACGGCGATTTGATTACAAAGCTTATTGAAGGAGTGCTGAAATAATTTAATCTATCGCGAAATAAGCGCGAAAATAAGCGCGATAAGCGCGATAGTTGTGAAATAAGCGCAAAAATAAGCGAAATAAGCGCGATAATTGCAGAATAATAGAAATAGCCGCGAAAGTAATTTCGAAAATAACAACAAAAGGAACAGGTATGCAAGATTTGCAAAATTTGCAACATGACGATACGAATTTGATGGCGCGCAAAAGCCAGGGAACTGTTGGCATGTCATTATGCCTGTTACTAGTTGTGTGGATTGCTGTGGCGTACGCTCTCGGCATATGCTACTCGCTATTTATGCCACGCGGCATACTCAGCAATTCGCTCGGAACAATGTTAATCTCGGATATTGCGCAATATTTAGTAGCACTGCCAATAGCGCTACTCGTTATGCGCAAAGTGCCTATTGTTGCAACCAAACAATTCACAATGAAAATGCGCCAATTTGGCGGATTCTTCGCAGTAAGCATACCAATTATGTACGTTGGTAACTTCGTCGGAATTGCCTTAGCGCTACTGCTTACTGGTGGAAAAGCCGAAAATCGCGTTTCGGATGTTGTTACTTCCGGAAACGTGTGGGAAACGATTTTGTTCGTGGTAATTATTGCGCCAATTATGGAAGAATGGCTTTTTAGAAAGCAAATACTTGGGCGTTTGCGTGCGTACGGCGAAAAGCGAGCTATCGTATTCTCGGCGCTCGCGTTTGCACTATTCCACATGAACGTTTTCCAATTCTTCTACGCCTTCGGGCTTGGACTTGTGTTCGGATACATGTACGTGCGTACGTCTAAATTGCGCTACAGCATTTTGCTGCATATGCTGGTGAATTTCCAGGGAAGCGTGGTTGCGTTGTGGCTGGAAAAGCAGCTGGTGGATGCAAGCGGCAATATGATTGATATTGATAAGCTTGCAAACCAGGAATTTTCACAGTTGCCGGCAGGTTTTGTGCTAGCTGGAATTTACGGAATGTTTATGCTTGTGCTGCTGGTGATTGGCATAGTTTTGCTGGTTCGCCGCCGCAAGTATTTGGTATTCTTTGACGCGCCAAAAGAGCTTCCGAAAAAAGTCGGGCGCAAATCGCTTTACGGTAGTGCTGGTGTAATAGCATTTTTGATTATTTCTATAATGATGAATGTGCTGATGCTGTTTTCGTGATTTAGCAAAATTGAATAGATTTAGCAAAATGAAATAAATTTAGCATAATAAAACAGACTTAGCAAAATGAAATAAATTTAAAATAAAATATAAATTTGCGACTTAAGGAGGCGAAGACTATGCCAAGCGAACAATCAACTAATAAAACTATTCGCGTAGGGCTGCTGGGAGCTGGAACAGTTGGTTCGCAAACAGCGCGCTTAATAGTTGAGCAGCGAGATGAGCTTGCGGCTAGAACCGGTGCCATTATTGAGCTTGCCGGAGTTGCGTGCTTGCGCCCGGAAGAAGTCGATGCTCCTTGGATTGATCGCGATTTGCTTACTACGGATACGGCTGCACTGTGCGAGCGCGAAGATGTGGACGTTGTAGTCGAGCTTATTGGCGGACTTGAGCCGGCGCATACTTTCGTAAAAAGCGCGCTGAGCCACGGAAAATCTGTTGTTACCGCAAATAAGGCGCTTCTTGCAAAATTTGGTCCGGAATTATACGAATGCGCGCAAAATCACGGAGTCGACTTGTATTTTGAGGCGGCAGTGGCAGGTGCGATTCCTATTGTTCGTCCGCTTCGAGAATCGCTTATTGGCGACGAAATTACGCAAATTTTCGGAATCGTAAACGGCACCACAAACTATATTCTTGACGAAATGACAGTGCGCGGCCTAGATTTTGACTCGGCTTTGCGTGCGGCTCAAGAAAAGGGTTACGCTGAGGCGGATCCAACCGGGGATGTGGAAGGATTCGACGCAGCGAATAAGGCTGCTATTTTGGCAACTTTAGCTTTCCAAATGCCAGTAAGTATTGACGACGTTTCTGTTGAGGGAATTAGCGCGATTGCTGCTGAAGATATTGCGGCGGCGAGCGCGGAAAAGCGCGTAATTAAGCTGCTTGCTGCGGTTGAGAAGCATGGTGACGGCGTAAGCGTTAGCGTGTATCCGGCGCTTGTTGGTGCGGAGCATCCTTTGGCATCTGTGCATGGCAGTTTTAATGCGGTGTTTGTGAAGGCGAAGGCTGCCGACGATTTGATGTTTTATGGACGCGGTGCCGGCGGCGCTCCAACTGCCAGCGCTGTTGTGGGAGATGTTGTGTGTGCTGCGCGAAATATTGTGCGCGGATGTGCCGGTTTTGCTGTGACAATGTACAACAAGTATGTGCCGGCTGCGAGCGAGCAGACTTGCGAAGATTTTGTGGTGCGTTGCAATATGGAGGACACTTCTTTGGCTTTGCGCGGCGAAGTGATGGACGTTTTTGCAGCACACGGTGTTAAGGCAGAGCAATTGGCTTCGGCTTGCGAGGCGGAATATGCGCAAAATGGAGGCGAAGGTGACTGCCCAGCCTGCGGAATTGGCGGGCCTGGAAGTGTGCGTGTGCTTTTGCGAGAATGCGCGGAAGCTGATGTGCAATCTATTTGCGAAGATTTGCAATCGCTGGACGTTGTGCTAGGTAAGCCGCTTGTTTTGCGCGTAATTAAGTAGCGTGGAAGTAGTGTGGAAGTAGCACTTAATTAAGTAGCAAATAAGTAGCAAGTAAGTAAGTAGCAAATAAGCAAGTAATCAAGTAGCGCTTAATCAAATATCAATTAATTAAGTAGGTAGATTGTATGAAGCCAGTATGCAACAAAGTATCAGTTAAGGTGCCGGCAACCAGCGCAAATCTGGGATCTGGTTTCGACACTGCCGGAATCGCGCTTGAATACTTTGATTCGTTGATGTTTGCACTAGATGAGTCGCAAGATGTTAGCGTAATTATTCACGGCGAAGGCGAGGATACGCTTCCAAAAGACGAAACGCACCTAGTCGTATCAACTTTCCGCAAAGCCTGCAAAATTTTCGGACTACCAAACTTGCGATTCACTTTAGAAGCGCGTAACCAAATTCCGCAAGCGCGCGGAATGGGATCTTCTGCTAGTGCAATCGTGGCAGGCGTTGCAGCAGCGTGGACTTTTGCGCACGATGGCGAGCTTAATCGCGAAGAAATTTTCGAGATTGCGGCCGCGATTGAGGGGCATCCGGATAACGTGGCTCCTGCGGTTTTTGGCGGGTTGACGATGAGCTGGAAGGATTCGGATTCGCAGGAGTTTCACACGGTACGATACAAGGTTTCGAAAGATATTTCCGTGTCGGTATTTGTGCCTAATTTCGAGCTTTCTACAGAGCTTGCAAGGCGCGCGCTTCCGGCAAATGTGCCTTACGGGGATGCGATATTTAACGTTTCTCGCGCTGCGATGATTCCGGTTGCGTTTGGTGCGTTAAATGGCGAATCTTGCGATGCTGTAAAATCAAATCTTTCTAGAAATGAACTGCTGTTTGAAGCAACTCAGGATGCGCTTCATCAGCCGTATCGCGCAAGTCTTATGCAGGATTCGTGGGATTTGGTGGAGGCGTTGCGCGAGGCCGGTTTTGCGGCTGCGATTTCGGGAGCGGGTTCTTGCGTTGCTGTATTCCATGCCGGGGATAGTGCGCTCGCGGACGCGCAAATCGACAAAATTGCAGAGCCGTGGCTTTCGCGTGACGGATGGCGCGTTTTGCACGTGCCGGTTGACTCTACGGGCGTAATCGCAACCTGCGAATGATTGTGCGGACTTGCAAAGTTATAAAAAGGAAGAGTAAAGTATGGCAGTTTCGTTGATTTTGGCTTCAAAGTCGCCTGCTCGTAGGGCTGTTTTGGCGGCGGCTGGCGTGATTCCTGTGATTCACGAGAGCGAAGTGGATGAGCCGGCAGCTTTGCGCGATGCCGTTGGTGAGCGCGGAACAAGCGTTGAAGAGCTGAGTGTTGAGCAGCGCGTTTCGATTCTGGCGCGCGCGAAGGCTTCTGCAGTTTACGATGCGTGGAAGCGTGTGGCGGATGCGGCGGCTTCAGCTAGTGGCGATTTGATTGTGGGGTATCCGCTGGAAGCGGAAGCTGCTACGGAAGGTGCTACGGAAGGTGACGTAACTGCTGAAGGTGCGGAAAGCGCTGAAGGTGCCAAATCTTCTGAATCTTCTACTAATAGCGCTTTAGCAAGCGACTCCCAAGCGGACGTAACGCATAATGTAGATACCGCGCAAACCCGCGACTTTTCAGGCGTAACTGTACCTACAAAAACTTTCGACATTCACAATTTCGATCATCTAAATAAATCTTCTAATAATTGCAACAGCGTGCTGATTGTTGGATGCGATTCAATGTTTTTGCTTGACGGCGAATGCTACGGAAAGCCGCACACGCCCGAAGTGGCTGTAGCCCGAATCCAGCATATGAGCGGAAAAACAGGGCAACTGTGGACCGGACACTGCCTAATCGACGCAAAAACTGGCAGAATCGTATGCAAAACAAGCCACGCAAGCGTAACTTTTGCGCAAATGAGCGACGCTGAAATTCGCGCGTACGTAGAAACTGGCGAACCGCTGGAAGTTGCGGGATCCTTTACGCTAGAAGGCTTCGGCGGAGCTTTTATTGAGGGAATTCAGGGAGATCCTCACGGCGTTCTTGGAATCAGCTTGCCACTGCTTCGCAAGATGGTTGCTGAGCTTGGGTACGCATGGCCGGATTTGTGGAATAAGAATACTTTGGAAGAAGTTGGCGCGAAGAGCGATCCGTCTTCCGCAGATGTTCCTAAAGAAAACGTGCATCAGCCGGGGGACGGTTGGGTGCATTGCGATTGCGGCCGCAGGCATTGGGGGCATAATGGCGCTGCTGGTGTGCTGCTTGCTAGGCGAGATGAGGCGACCGGGCGCGTGACGCACGTTGTGATGCAGCATCGTGCGCTTTGGAGTGCGGAAGGCGGTACTTGGGGTATTCCGGGCGGCGCTATTTCCGACGGTGAAAGCGCAATTGAGGGCGCGCTGCGCGAGTCGTTTGAGGAAGCGAATATTACTTCGCAAGACATTGATGTTGTGGGAGCATACTGCGAGAATCACGGAAACTGGCGCTACACAACGGTTTTTGCGTTTGAAAAGCCGGGGCATAGGGTTGAGCCTTGCGCGCACGACGACGAAAGCATGGAGATTAAGTGGGTGCCGATTGACGACGTGCCGAAGTTGAAGCTGCTTACGGCGATGCGCACGGATTGGCCGTCTTTCCGCGCGCGGCTTGATGGACTTGCTGCGCGACGATCTGCTTGAGTGATTAGATTGTGGCGCGAGTTTTGGGGGATTTCTCTCCTCGAATGCGCGACGACCTGCTTTCGCGCATAAAGCGTAGCGCGCGATTTTTCCTTTACGTGGCTGTAAAGTAATTGTCGTTTTTTGGCGAGATTTCGTTATTTCCTTTACGCGGCTGTAAAATTTTAATCGCTTTTCCGCAAGATTCCGACATTTCCTTTACACGCTTGTAAAGTTTTTGTCGGTTTGCTGGTTTGTTGAACATTTGCCGTGTATTTTCCTGGATTTTGTCGCTGGATTAGCCTGATATGTACCCCTTTTTCTGGACACATATCCCTTTTTACTTAATCATATCGTC
>CAMPNN010000018.1 GCA_946891915.1 uncultured Bifidobacteriaceae bacterium | reverse complement strand
CTGACAAGCCGAGCGAAGAAGAAAAATCGAAAAATCTCTGCGATTGAATGAGGTTATTAATGGTTAGCACGCAGAGTTTGGGGGATTTCTCTACGAGCAATAAAAGAGGACTGAGGAAGCAACATTCTTTTAAGAACAAAGCAGACAGTAAAACCTTTAACAGCTAGAGCGACGAAGGACGGGAACTTGCGAGGAGAGAAATCCCCCAAAACTCGCGCCACATTAAGTAAAAATTGCTTAGTTCGACAATAGCAAATGCAACAATAGAAGCATGAGTTTTTCTGAGCAAAATCAGCGCATATTTGGCGTAACTGAAAACAGCAACAACACGACGGCACTTCTTCTTGGCTCAGGCGAGCTTGGCAAGGAGATTGCGATTGAGCTTATGCGATTAGGCGTGCGTGTTTGCGCTGCAGACAGCTACAAAAACGCTCCTGCTATGCAAATAGCTAACGAATGCAGAGTGCTAGACATGTCTGATGCTACTTCTCTTCAAGATCTTATTGACGAAGTGCATCCGAATATTATTATTCCGGAAGTTGAAGCAATTGCGACTAAAGTTTTGAAATGTGCTGCTCACAATAATATTCAGGTTGTTCCTAGCTCAGATATTGCCGCAATCGCAATGGATCGCGAACGACTGCGCAAAATAGCTCACGAAGATTTAGGTTTGCCAACTACGCCGTACCGTTTTGCTTCATCTTACGAAGAATTAGATGATGGCGCTAAAAAAGTTGGTTATCCTTGCGTTGTTAAACCTGTTATGAGTTCTTCCGGGCATGGCCAGTCTGTAGTGCGAAAACCGGAAGCGCTTAAAGCTGCATGGGATGAGGCTCAGCATGGAAGGCGTGCGGCAGCTGGTCACGAAAACGAGTGTTCTCGCGTTATTGTTGAAGCTTTAGCTCCTCTTGACTACGAGCTTACAGTTTTAACAATAAGCTCTTGCGCAGGAATTACTACTTGTGAACCTATTTCTCAGCGCCAGCAGGATGGAGATTATAGGGAATCTTGGCAGCCTGCAAATATTCCGGAAAAAGTACTAAATAATGCGAAAAATATTGCGAAACGCGCCGTAGAAGGTTTAACAAATATTGCTCACGATTCCAACGAAACCGGTTGGGGCGTGTACGGTGTTGAACTATTCGTGTTAAAAGATGGCTCTTTGCTTTTTAACGAACTTTCTCCTCGCCCGCACGATACTGGCATGGTAACTATGATTTCGCAGCATTATAGCGAGTTTGCGCTTCACGTGCTCGCTATTTTAGGCGTGCCTGTTACAGCAAACTACACTTCGCTTTCGTTAAAAGATAACGAGGTTGCTGCAAGTCATGCGATTGTTGTTGAAGGCGAAGGAGAAGTTGGATTTACTAATATTTCCAATGCTCTACAAGCGAACGAAAATTATCGAAGCAACTTGCGTATTTTTGCTAAGCCTTCAGTTCACGGCCGCAGGCGTATGGCCGTAGCTCTTGCTACAGGATCTAGCCAAGAGGAAGCAAGGGAAAATGCGACACGCATTGCAAGCGCATTGCATACGGATTGCGCGAATGCTGAAATACTTTGAAAATAAAGGTATTAAACAATAATTTATATTGAGTCTCGGCAATATTTGTCGGAAATTTTGTAGGCAACAATTGTTACGCTAATCGTGCTGGCCAAGGTCAGGTAAACCTACAAATACTGTTGGTTTGCGCCTACAACTATGAGTGCACGAAGAGAGGGCATATCATGGAAAAACTTGACAAGTTGTATGAAGGCAAAGCCAAAAAACTGTACGCTACCGATGACACCAATGTGCTCTGGGTCGAATATATGAACCAGGCCACCGCTGGTAACGGTCTGAAGAAAGCTCAGATCGCCGGTAAAGGCAGTTTGAACAACCGGATTACTTCTTTACTATTCCATTTACTTGAGGCGCGCGGCGTAAAAAGCCACTTCCTCGGACGTATTTCCGATACTGAACAACTCGTAAAGCGTATGCGCATGTTCCCGCTGGAAATTATTATGCGCAATACTGCTGCCGGTTCTTTCGCAAAACGTTACAACGTTAAGGAAGGAACCCCATTAAAGAAGCCTTTGTTGGAGTTCTGTGTGAAGTCCGACGAACTTGGCGATCCATTTATTAACCCTGAAGGCGTTGTGGCTTTAGGTTTAGCTACAGACGAAGAGATGGCGGAAGTTACTCGCCAAGCTCATGCTGTAAACAATGCTTTGCTTGATATTTTCTCCAAGATTGATGTGCAGCTTGTTGACTTCAAGATTGAAGAGGGCGTTGATGCGCAAGGTAATATTCTTCTTGCGGACGAGATTACGCCGGATACTTGCAGGCTTTGGGATAAGCGCAATGCTGGTGCAAATGGCGTAAGTCATTTGGATAAAGATTTATTTAGGCGCGATTTAGGCGATATTATTCCTGCTTATGAAGAAATTCACGGAAGGCTTCTTGCTTTGGCTCAAAGCGAAGGCTTAGATGTTTCCGTGCGTAAGCCGGAAGATTGCGTCGAATAATATTAATCATTGTGGCTCGTGCCTTTAGGGGTGCGAGCCACACATGTTCTTACAGACGTTTTCGAATAATTTAATAATTTAATAATTTAATACTTGGCAACTTAATAATTTAATACTTAATAATTCAATAAAAATATAATTGAAAAACCAATACAACAACAAACACTGCTCATACCGCACATTCAACAAGGTAGGTTTCTCGTGGTATTTCGCGTATATGTGGAAAAACGCACTGGTTTTGACGTTCAAGCACAACAGCTTTTACATGAGCTTAAGGAAATTCTTGGCATAAGCGCGATTACTTCCGCACGAATTATTAACCGTTACGACGTAGAAGGTATTGGGGAAGATTTATTCAACACTACTGTTCAAACTGTGCTGAGTGAACCTCCAGTTGACAACACGTACGACTACTTGCCTATTGAAACAAACGAGCACGTATTCGCAATCGAATTTTTGCCTGGCCAGTTTGATCAGCGCGCACAATCTGCAAGCGAATGCATTCAGCTTATTAGTCAAGGCGAGCGCCCAACTGTGCGCACTGCTAAAGTAATTGCTCTTAAAGGTGATCTTGACGAAAAAGCTATGGATGCTATTAAGCATTACGTTATTAATCCTGTTGAGGCGCGTGAAGCATCACTTGATGAAGTAAAAAGTTTGCAGCGAGAAGCAGTAGTTCCATCAGACGTTGAAGTAATTAATACTTTTAACGATTTAGATGAAGCAGGATTGCAAAAGTTTATTGAAGATCGCGGGTTGGCTATGGATTTGGCTGACGCAAAGTTCTGCCAGCAGTATTTCCGTTACGAACAGCGTAATCCTACTATTACTGAAATTCGCGTTATTGACACGTACTGGTCCGATCACTGCCGTCACACGACTTTCGGCACTGAGCTTACAAATATTTCTATTGACGACGCTACAGTGCAAAAAGCTTTTGAGCGTTATCTTTCTTTGCGAAACGAGCTTAATAGAGAAAGCAAGCCTGTTTGCTTAATGGATATGGCAACTATTGGCGCAAAATATTTGAAGCATACTGGTGAGCTTAAAAATTTGGATGAGTCGGAAGAGATTAACGCTTGCACAGTAAAAGTTAAAGTTGACGTAAACGGCCACGATGAGGATTGGCTGTTCCTGTTTAAGAACGAGACGCATAATCATCCTACGGAAATTGAGCCTTTTGGTGGAGCAGCAACCTGCATTGGCGGTTGCATTCGAGATCCTCTTTCTGGCCGATCCTATGTGTACCAAGCTATGCGCATAACTGGTGCTGCAGATCCTCGCACTCCTATTAGCGAGACTCTAAACGGTAAGCTTCCGCAGCGAAAGATTGTAACTTCTGCTGCAGCAGGATACTCTTCTTACGGAAATCAAATTGGTTTAGCTACAGGCGAAGTGCACGAACTTTACCACCCGGGCTATGTTGCTAAGCGCATGGAAGTTGGTGCTGTTGTTGCCGCTACCCCAGCCGACCATGTTCGTAGAGAAACTCCAGCTCCTGGAGACGTGATTATTCTTCTTGGCGGACGCACTGGTCGAGACGGCATTGGCGGCGCTACCGGAGCTTCTAAAGCGCAGGATGTTGAAAGTATTGAAGAATGTGGAGCAGAAGTTCAAAAAGGTAACGCTCCTATTGAACGCAAGTTGCAGCGACTTTTCCGCCGCAAGGACGCATGCAGGCTTATTAAGCGTTGCAACGATTTTGGTGCGGGCGGCGTTTCTGTTGCTACAGGCGAGATTGCGGACGGATTAACTATTAATCTCGACAAGGTTTCTAAAAAGTACGAGGGTCTTGACGGCACTGAGCTTGCTATTTCCGAATCTCAGGAGCGCATGGCTGTTGATGTTGCTGCAAATGATGCTGAAGAATTCTTAAAGTACGCTCGTGAAGAAAATTTGGAAGCAGAAATCGTAGCAACTGTTACTGAAGAAGCTCGTATGCGCATGACTTGGCGCGGAAAAACTATTGTTGACTTAAGTCGCGCATTTTTGGCTTCTAACGGCGCTCCAAAACAGCAGGTGCTGCATGTTGAAAGTGGAAAATCTTACGAAAATCCTTGGCAGAATCAGTCGGATTTGCCGTTGCAAAAGCGCATGCAAAACTTGGTTAGCGACATTAACGTTGCTTCTAACAAGGGTTTGGCAGAACGCTTCGATTCTACAATTGGTGCCGCGACTGTGCTTATGCCTTTTGGCGGCCGCCGTCAGCTTACTCCAGCTCAAGCTATGGTTGCTAAATTCCCAGTATTTGGCGAAACGAATACTGCTTCCGCAATGGCTTGGGGATTTAATCCGTATTTGATGGAAAAGAATCAGTTTACTGGAGCTTATGTTGCGGTTGTTGAATCTTTGGCAAAGCTTGTGGCAAGCGGTTTCACGCGCGAACGCGCTTACCTGAGTTTGCAAGAGTATTTTGGAAAGCCACATGATGTTCCAGAGCGCTGGGGCAAGCCAGCTGCGGCTGTTCTTGGTGCTTTAAGTGCGCAGCTTGATTTTGGTGTTGGCGCTATTGGCGGCAAGGATTCTATGAGTGGCAGTTTTGAGAATTTGGATGTGCCACCTACATTAATTTCGTTTGCTGTGTCTACTGGTGACGCTCGCTTAGCTGTTTCGCCGGAATTTAAGTGCGCAAATAGCCGAGTTTTGCGAATTGCGCCGCAATATAAATCCGACGGAATTACGCCAGAAAAAGAAAGTTTCCTAAAAACACTCAAGTTAATCGAAAATATTACGAAGAACAAGCAAGCTCTTGCTGTTGCAACTCCTGGCTACGGAGCTAGCGCAGAGATTTTGTTCAAGATGACTCTTGGCAATCATATTGGACTTAAGTTATTTGATAACGTAAGCGACGACGATTTGTTTAAGCCAGCATACGGCACTTTCTACGTAGAGCTTAAAGAAAATGCGGAAATTCCTTCTTTGGAAGATAGCAGTTCGGTTGATATTGAGCTTGTTGGTGAAACAACAGAGCATTATATGCTCACTTCCGCTACCGGCGAAGAAATTAACTTGGGTGATTTGCAAAAGATTTGGGAAACTGAGCTTTCTTCAATCTTCCCTTATAAAAAGCCTGGCGAAATTGTAGAAACTATTAGTAGCGAAACTAATCTTTCTACTACAAACCACGCTCACGCAGGAAAACTAAAGCCGCTTTCGCATCCGCGCGTTATTATTCCAGTTTTCCCTGGCAATAATTGCGAATACGATACTCAAGCTGCTTTCGAGCGTGCAGGCGCAGACGCACATACGTTTATTATCAATAACTTAAGCGCAAAAGATATTGCTGAGTCTGCGAAGAAACTTGTTGAGGAGATTAAGAAGAGTCAGATTGTTATGATTCCTGGCGGCTTCTCCGGAGGCGACGAGCCGGACGGTTCTGCAAAGTTTATTACAGCATTCTTTAGGAATCCGGAAGTTACGGACGCTGTACGAGATTTGCTCAAGAATCGCGACGGCTTAATGCTTGGCATTTGCAATGGTTTCCAAGCGCTTATTAAGCTTGGCTTAATTCCGTTTGGGGATATTGTTCCTATTGATTCTAATTGCCCAACTCTTACATACAATACGATTGGTAGGCATCAAAGCCGTATTGTGCGCACTAGAGTTGCTTCAAATATGTCGCCATGGCTTAAAAATACTAAGGTTGGCGACGTTTACACTGTTGCTATTTCCCATGGAGAAGGTCGTTTTATTGCAACGCCTGAAGTTATGGAAAAGCTTATTGCAAATGGCCAAGTAGCTACGCAATATGTTGATAGCAATGGTGTTCCAAGCATGAGTTTGAACGTAAATCCAAACGGATCCATGATGGCCGTGGAAGGCATTACAAGTCCAGACGGCCGAGTTTTTGGAAAGATGGGTCATTGCGAACGAGCTGGCGAAGGCTTGTACGCTAATATTCCTGATTTCCGTGAGCAACCGCTGTTTGATGCTGGCGTTCAATACTTCACAGCATAATTTTGGGAATATTACTTTTACTAAAGCGTGTTTAATAATTACAAATTCGACGATGACTGTAATAGGTTACAATCATCTATTACAGTCGTCGATTACTAGGGGGTATGAATGTCTGCAGAACTTGAGGATATTCACGAAGAGTGCGGCGTATTTGGAGTGTGGGGTCATAAAGATGCTGCTAGGCTCACATATTTTGGCTTGCACGCTCTGCAACATCGCGGTCAGGAAGGCGCAGGAATCGTATCTAACGATAACGGCGTTCTTCACGGACACCGCGGGTTAGGCTTACTTACGCAAGTTTTTAGCAACGAGCAGGTTATGGAGCGATTAACAGGAAATCGCGCTATTGGACACGTTCGTTACGCTACTGCAGGCTCAGGAAGCGTTGATAATATTCAACCTTTCTTATTCCGTTTCCACGACGGAGATGTAGCTTTAGCTCATAATGGCAACTTGACGAATTGCACCAGCTTACGCAATTCTTTGGAAGATAATGGCGCTATTTTCCACTCAAATTCCGACACTGAAATATTAATGCATTTGATTCGTCGCTCTAATAAACCAACTTTTATGGAACATCTTAAAGAAGCGCTACTAACTGTTCATGGCGGTTTTGCTTATTTGCTTCTTACGGAGGATTCTTTAATTGGTGCTACGGATCCAAACGGGTTCCGTCCGCTTTCTCTTGGTCGCATGCAAAACGGAGCGTATGTGCTTTCTTCCGAAACTTGCGCTTTTGATATTGTTCGCGCCGAATTTATTCGAGATATTGAGCCAGGCGAAATAGTTGTTATTAACGACGAAGGCTACACGATTGAACGTTACACGGATCATGTGCAGCACGCAGTTTGCTCAATGGAGTTTATTTATTTTGCGCGCCCGGATTCCAATATTTACGGAATTAACGTTCATGCTGCAAGGAAACGAATGGGCTCGCGTTTAGCTAAAGAGTCTCCTGTTGAAGCAGACATGGTTATTGGCGTTCCTAACTCCTCGCTTTCTGCTGCAGCAGGTTACGCTGAAGCAAGTGGTCTTCCTAACGAAATGGGTTTGATTAAAAACCAGTATGTTGCGCGTACTTTTATTCAACCTACTCAAGAATTGCGTGAGCAGGGAGTTAGAATGAAGCTTTCTGCAGTTCGCGGAGTAGTTGCAGGAAAGCGCGTAATAGTTCTTGACGATTCAATAGTTCGCGGCACAACTTCTAAGCGAATTGTGCAGCTTTTGCGAGAAGCGGGAGCTAAAGAAGTGCATATGCGTATTTCTTCGCCTCCTCTTAAATACCCATGCTTCTACGGAATTGACATTCAAACTACTAAAGAATTAATTGCAGCAAAGCATTCTGTTGAGGAGATTCGCGAGTATATTGATGCTGATTCTCTTGCGTTCCTGTCTTTGGACGGACTTGTTGAGTCGATTGGATTAGATAAGCCGGCTCCTTACGGCGGCTTGTGCGTCGCTTATTTTAATGGCGACTACCCTACTGCTTTGGACGATTACGGCGAAGAATTCTTGGCTTCACTTCCTCAAAACGAGCGCGAGTATTTACAAGAAGTTAGAA
Source organism: uncultured Bifidobacteriaceae bacterium (assembly GCA_946891915.1). Lineage (GTDB taxonomy): Bacteria > Actinomycetota > Actinomycetes > Actinomycetales > Bifidobacteriaceae > Bifidobacterium. The sequence goes on along the minus strand of CAMPNN010000018.1, from coordinate 12,051 downwards.
AACGCAGTAAATATTCGCACGAAAACCTTATATAACTTAATATTTTACTTATTTACGGCAATTTATTAATAATAATTTAAGAAAATGCGCATACCAATGTTACGAAAGGAACCAACATGCCGCACGCATATGAAGAAGCTGGCGTAAGCGTAGAAGCAGGATACGAAGTAGTGCGTCGCATTAAATCGCATGTGAATCGCACGAATCGACCAGGAGTTATGGGTGGAATCGGTGGATTCGGCGGGTTATTTGATTTGGCTTCCCTTGGTTATAAGGAACCGGTTCTAATCTCTGGCACAGACGGCGTTGGAACCAAGCTTATGGTTGCAAAAATGATGAATAAGCACGACACTATTGGCATCGACTGCGTTGCTATGTGCGTAAACGACATTGCTGCACAAGGAGCTGAGCCGCTGTTCTTCCTAGACTACATTGCTTGCGGAAAAAACAATCCTGCACTACTTGAGCAGGTTGTTGCAGGAGTTGCAGACGGTTGCGTTCAAGCAGAATCCGGTTTAATTGGCGGCGAAACCGCTGAAATGCCTGGAATGTACGCCGAAGACGAGTATGATCTTGCAGGTTTTGCAGTTGGTGTTGCTGAACGCTCGAATATTGTTGACGGCTCCACAATTACTGCCGGCGATGTGCTTATTGGCTTGCCTTCTTCTGGAGTTCACTCAAATGGTTTCTCGCTTGTGCGCAAAGCTTTGTTTGAAGAAGCCGGATACGATGTAAACACCAAACTTGACGAGCTTGATGGCAAAACTGTTGGCGAGGTTCTGCTTGAGCCTACACGAATTTATGTAAAAGCTTTGAAACCGCTTTTTGCCAAGCATCTTATTAAGGGTGTAGCTCATATTACAGGCGGCGGATTTATTGAGAATATTCCACGCATGTACGCTGACGATTTAGCTGCAAAAATCGACACCAACAGCTGGAAGGTTCCTCCTATTTTTGGTGTTATTGAAAACGCTGGAAAAGTTGCTCACGCTGAAATGTTCAACGTTTTTAACATGGGCATTGGCATGGTTTTGGCAGTTGATGCAAATAAAGCTGAAGAAGCACTGCGCACACTGAGCGAAAATAACGAAACCGCTTATGTTATTGGTAAAATGGTTAAGCGCGAAAGCGTTGCTGTTGAGTTGCAATAAAACCGTAAAGGACAAAAAATGAAAGTTTTAGTTATTGGTTCCGGCGCACGCGAACACGCTATTGCACACGCGCTTCTTAAAGGCGAAAGCGTTAAAGAAGTAACGGTTGCACCTGGAAATCCTGGCATTGCAGCTGACGGCATTCGAACTGTAAACATAAGCCAGTCGGATCACGATGCTCTTATTAAGTTCGTTAAAGATAACAACTACGATTTTGCGTTTATCGGTCCGGAAGTGCCACTTATGAACGGCATTGTGGACGATTTTGAAGCCAATAACATTCCCGCTTTTGGACCAAACAAGGCTGCGGCTCAAATTGAAGGTTCTAAAGATTTTGCTAAAAAGCTTATGGCTCGCCACAACGTTCCAACAGCCGCATATCAAACTTTCGAATCCTTAGAGCCGGCTCGCAACTACGTGCTTGAACATGGCGCTCCAATTGTGATTAAGGCAGACGGCTTGGCAGCTGGAAAAGGCGTTACTGTTGCAATGGACGAAAAAACTGCACTTGACGCTTTGGAAGATATTTTCGTCGATCACCGTTTTGGTCAAGCTGGAGCAAAAGTTGTTATTGAAGAATTTTTGCAAGGTCAAGAGTTTTCGCTTATGAGTTTTGTAAGCGGCACTGATTTTTGGGTTATGCCAATTTCGCAAGATCATAAGCGCGCTTACGACGGCGATAAAGGACCAAACACTGGCGGAATGGGAGCTTACAGCCCAGTTCCGCAAATTAGCGACGAAACTGTTGAGCGTGCTATTAACGAAATCGTGCGACCAACCGTTGAAGGTTTAGCAAAAGAAGGCACGCCTTTTACAGGCGTACTTTACGCCGGTTTGATTGAAACTTGCGACGGTCCGAAGGTTATTGAGTTTAACGCACGCTTTGGCGACCCAGAAACAGAAGTTGTGCTTCCTCGCCTCACTTCGGATTTAGGTGCAGCAATATTAAATATTTTGCAGCATAAGACGCCAACTTTTACGTGGCAAAATAGCGGCGTTACGCTCGGCGTAATTATTGCAAGCGAAGGCTACCCTGGAACATTAATTACTGGCACTCCTCTTCCGCACATTCCTGTTGACGAAAAACAAGGTCACCACGTGTACTTTGCAGGAGTTAAAAGCCAAGAAGAAACCGGCAATCTCGTGACTTCTTCCGGACGTGTAGCACTTGTGCAAGTGCACGGAAAAAACGTAAAGGACGCGCAAAACGCAGTCTACGGCATATTGGACAATCTCAATCTTCCACACATGTTCTTTAGGCACGATATTGCTTCAAAGGCGCTCAAATAGCGATATAAACTATAGTTTATATCGCATCTTAATTGGTTCGCCGTTCAGTTGTGTGGATATTAGTGTGGTGAGATTTTTCGATTTTTCGCATAGATTGTATGTTTGCATGTTTGTGAAGTTTTGCAGTTGCGCTCTGCAGGCGCTGAGTACTTATTACTTAGCGAACACTAGCATTCGTGCTACTGCATGTGCCACTCTAGATATTCCTCCTGCCACGCCAAAAAACAACTGTGAGTGAATTTACTAGTGCGAGATAGGAATTGCTTGTCGAGCAATATAAAAGCGGAGCGATAGTAATATCGTGTTGATAAATAACTATTCCCGCAAAAAAGTAAGTAAAAAACTAAACTTAACTATGCAACCTTTAAGTCTAAATAAGGTATAAGAGCGGAGCGCTGCGAGACAAGTAATTCCTATCTCACACAGCCACATAAAATAAAATCGCAAATAAAGAAACTCCCAAAACTCGCACCACACCAAACGAACATAAACTATATATAAATATGCTCTATGCCGACAGTAATAGCTATAATAAGAAGGCGTTGTGCAAAACATAGGGGTTCGCTTAGTAGAACGGTTGAAACATATTATGGAAAAAATTGCAGTAGAGTCTTCAGAAAACAGCACGGAAGAAGGTGACTATAAAAAAAGAAATTCTAAAGTAAAGCGCGTCAATTCCAACGGAAAACCCAATTCTAAAGGAAAACACTGCACTTCTAAGAATTTCTTTGCACCTTTCCAAAAGCTATTATCTAAATACCAAATAGCAATTCCACGCTGGCTTTACTCAGTATTTTTCGTTATCAACAGCATAGCTATAGCAATTATTTTGCAGGCGGGCGTGCAAACAGGAACACGAAGCCAAGTATTTTCAAAATTGAGTGAAAATCTTAACCATATGGTGACCGGAATGTGGGAAAGATTGAACTTCATTTTTGTGCTGAATGTTCTCATTATTGCAGCGATTTATGGCTTGTTGCTTATTATTACGAACAGCTTCTGGCTTACGTCGATGGCACTTTTTTCTGTTGCAATCATAATTTCTATGATTGAATACATTAAGATTTTTGTACGAAACGAGGCTATTCTTCCTGCAGATTTGAACTTTTTACAAAGCGACACCGGTAATATTTCCACATTCCTGCCGCCTAATGCAAATCGCATTATTTTATACGTAATTAGTTCGATTATTTTCTTCATTATTGTTTTTACAGCAATACACTTATTTGATAAAAATCGCGGATCAGTAGTTTGGTTCGGACGTAAATCTTTACGATACGGTGTGCGCGCCGGCGTTTTTGTTGTTATTTTAGGCTTACTTTCTTGCTATATTGCTTCAGCTGGAACTGTTGGCTCTGTGGCAAATTCTTTCAATAAGGCTATGGGCGATCGTCCTGCAATGTGGGATTCCTCATACGATGCTCTGTCCAACGGACCGCTGGTTGCATTTATGCGACAAGTTAATCCAAAGGTTATGTCTAAGCCTTATAACTACAGCGAAAGCACTATGAAAGAAGTGCTGCATCGCTACGAAAAGGTAGCTAAAAAAATTAACTTTTCTCGCAAAAATAGTATTAGCGACAGTACGCTTATTATGGTTCTTTCGGAATCGTTTGCTAATCCAGAAAGAATACCGGGAATTTCGTTTAATAAAAGCGTTGCTCCTTTTATCGAAGGCATTAAGAAGACTACAGATAGCGGGCTTATGCTTTCATCGGGTTACGGCGGCGGCACAGCCAATCTTGAATACATGGCAATTAGCGGTTTGAGCATGGCCAATTTTGACCCTTCGCTCACAAGCCCGTACCAGCAGTTAGTGCCAAAACTTTCTTGGATGCCAACATTTAACAGGTACTGGAATGACGGCAAAAATTCTGTTGCCTTCCACCCATATGAGCCGTCAATGTATTTGCGTGGTAAAAACTATAAGAAGTTTGGATTTACTAAGTTTTACACGCTCAGACAGCCTTATGTTATTAAATATCAGAATCATATTGATTTAGCACCTTACGTTTCTGACGAATCTTCTTACGACAGTGTTCTTGATTCGATTGAGCATAAAAAGTCTGCAGACTTTATTCAACTTGTTACAATGCAAAATCACATGCCTTACAATAACTGGTATAAGGATAATGAATTTAAGGTATCTGCAACTAAAAACGCTAATCCTCTAGGCACTGAGGAAACTTCTATTATTCAAACTTACGCTAAAGGCGCAAACTATACGGATAAAGCTACTGAAAAGTTCCTTAATAAGCTAGATCAGCTGCATAAGCCGGTTACTGTTTTGTTCTACGGCGATCATCTTCCTGGAGCCTACTCAACTGCCAGCGCAGATAAGAATAATTCCCTTATTTTGCACTTAACTGATTACTTTATTTGGTCAAATAAAGCTGCGAAGCTAAATATTAAGTCTTCTAAGCATAATTCTCATAAAACTAATGCGTACACTTCGCCAAACTTCTTCATTCCACAAGTTGCTAATCACATGAATGCTAAAGTTTCGCCTTACGCAGCCTTCTTAACGAAACTGCATAATCGCATTAGCGCAATCGAACCTCCGGTAGTTAATAAGATTCAAGTTTGGGATAGGATTCCTGAAGGACAGCCTATATATTTGGATCACGATGGTAAACCAATGGCTTACTCGAACATGGATAACGAAACAAAGCAGCTGTTGGATGACTACAAGCTTATACAATACGACATTACAGCCGGTAAATGCTATATGCGCAATACTGACTTCTTCAAAATGCCGTAAACAGCTGTACACTAAAGCGCATGTTTTAGTAAATGACGCGTGTATCGTGGTGCAAAAGTTTTTATATTGACTCTTGCACCACGCAATTTTTAATAAATCATTCGACATGCTTACTATTTCATACCCAAGATGGATTACAATATGTGTTTCGGCATTTAGGATAAAACAGTACGAATAGTAAAAATAAAAGTGAACTTTTTCTTAAGAATTAAGATGCGCACATTACTATATTTTGAAAGAATTTTTGTGCGTATCGTTCACTTAAAATTTATACAAGTTTTTTTGATTAAGAAAGTGTAGGATTCCTGCATGATGCAATTAGAAAAAATAAGTCTTTTGGAAGGATGGCTACCTACAGGCTTGTTTAGCATAACTGGAATCGCTTTAATACTGCTGTTTGTTATACGATCCAAACCAGGTAAACATTTGTTGCATTTACTTATACAAATTGGTGTTGCGACTATATCATTTTTTGTAGGCGGCGCAATCGCTTGGCTGGTTTCCGACGTGTTTCTTGTGTTCGGAGTAAGCCTTGGTTGGCTTGTTATTATTTCTGTAGCATGCGGTTTTGGTCTTATTGGCTTCGCAGTAGCAGCAGTAGTTCTTTCTAAAGGCATAAAAAGATTAATTGCAATAATATCTATTATTTTAACTCTTTTAAGCACCTCACTTCGCGTTGACATGGTTTATGGTGAATACACAACTTTAGGTTCTATTTTTGGAATGGGAAACTTTCCAAAACTTGAAGTTAATAAGCAAAACTCTGCTACTGCGAGTATTAAGGAATGGAATGAACTTGGCATGCACAATAAGCTGCCAAAAATACCAAATAAAGGCATTCTACGCTCAGCATACATTCCAAACACGTACTCGAATTTTCATGCACGAATAGCAAACGTGTATTTGCCGCCAGCAGCACTCGTAAAAAATCCACCAAAACTACCAGTTATGGTAATGCTTTCCGGTCAGCCAGGAAGCCCTAACCACTTTTTTGCTGCAAGCGATATTGCAAACACGTTAGACGAATACGCAAAATATCATAATGGTCTTGCTCCAATAGTTGTTTCTCCTGATCAAAATGGTGCAGCAACACATAATTCACTGTGCGCAGACACGCACGTGTACGGAAAAGCAGAAACTTATTTAACAGTGGATGTTCCGCGTTGGATTAAGAAACATTTGCCAGCCAGTAAGGATCCTAGCATGTGGATGATGGGAGGATTTTCACAAGGAGGCACTTGCGCTACACAACTGGTTCCATCTCACCCGAATATTTTTAGCAGCATGTATTCTGCTGGCGGCGAATTGGAGCCAACATATGTGAATCGCCAAGAAACAATTAAACGCTATTTTGGCGGAAATTCAGCAGCATACGAACGTCATGTTCCAAGCGCAATTATGCGAAAAAACTCACCACTAAAGCAGGATTACTACGCTATCGCAGGCACGTGGGATCCTAAATCGCAAGTAAATCAAGCAACTATTGCAATTAATGCTCACAAAGCCGGAATGAACGTTCTTACCATGCTAGCTCAAGGATATGGCCACGACTGGCACACAGTGCAAGCAGGATTGAAAGTAGTTATTGACTTATTCTGCAAAAAGACGGGCATTTCAACCACAACGCCAAGTTTGCAAAGTTATCAAAACGTAAAAATTCTTGTTAATCAGCGAGTAAATCGAGACTAATATGGCATTGTCTTTTTTCAATAAACACTACAAACAGAACGATTCTAAAATGTCGTCTGTTCGCCATGCAAAAGTTTTAATGCAGGATTTCATAACGTGGATGCAACAGAGAGTTTTTGCACTCACAATAACCTGCGTTTTTATTGTTATAAACTGCATACATTGGCTTACCATAACCATAATGCACGTATACGCTTACGGCACTAACGCTACCCTTGCTCAACTTTTTATGAGGCATAGTCCACACAAAGGCCCAAGTTTCTTCTTTGGTCATGGCAACGTGTATAACCTGCTTATAAAACTATGCCACTCGCTGTTCTTCGTAAACAGCATGCCATCTTTACTAGTAAACAGTATTCTTGCCATCGTGCTAATTGGCTTAGCTGAAACTCGCATAAGTCGTATTCGCATTTTTGTAATCTCATTAACAACAACTGCTATTGGCATGATTATTGGTCTCACAATTATTGGTAATCTTTCCATAATTATTCAAAATATGCATTGGATTACCAAAATTCCTATTAGACTTTCTCCATTTACGCTTTTTATCGGCGCTTTTATGGCTTCAGCAGCTTACGAATCAATTTTGTGGCACAGGCGACTGCTTGTTATAGGTTACACAATCACGTCTGCAATGATGCTTTATAGTGGAAATCCTGGAGATTATTGCACTATTATTGCAGCTCTTACTGGTCATATTATTGGCAATGTTATGCGCAAATCAAAAGGCATAAAGCATGGCGTAAACTGGTGGGAAGGCACAGACTACGAAATACGCAGACTTTTTGCAGTAGCACAAAGCATTATTGCATTGGGACCACTTTTGGCGTTGTCTTCACGATCTCACGCTGGAATTCTCACTACTCTCGGCCTGTTTATGTCTCCTCAAATGGGCTCAAAACCGTGGGTTACAAGCTGCATAACTAACTACAGTACAAATAGTTGCTTGCTTCATGCTGGATTGCACCACGCAGCCATTGGAGGCGTGTGGATTCGCATTCTTCTGCCAATTGTTACTATGCTTGTTATTGCGTGGGGAATGTTGCGAGGTCGCCGACTTGCAGCATGGACTTCCATGACTATTAACGCAATTACTGTACTTTATGCGGGAATGTATTTTGCAATTCTTCCATTAATCGCCACAAAACAACATATTTCAATACATCAGCACAACGCTGTTGCTGTAGCTTTTATTCTTACTGCTCTTCCCCCATTACTAATGACTATTTTTCTTGCGATTAATTTGAAACATTTTTCTATTCACACAAGCCGAATGCAAGTGCTAGTGGGATTGTCGGTAATTATTCTCACACTTTGGATTACTGCTACAGCGTACATTACTTTTGGTCTTATGATTGCGGACAACTTTAAGCCTGTGGCAGATATTAATCATTTGCTGCGTGACTTGCCTGGCCGTTGGATGCCTATGGGATTTGGCAATCGCTCCAACGCAATGCTTCGCACAGAAACGCCATTAGCTACTTTTCTTGCACAAAACATTGGCTTAGTTCTTTGGATAGTATTATTCGCAGTATGCTTCACTTGGTTCCGCAGCAGTATTTCCACAAGTGAAAACGACAGGAAAAAAGCAAGCGAACTTGTGGAAATTGGCGGAAACACAATGAGCTTTATGACCACTTGGCCAGGTAATCATTACTGGTTCTCTCAAAGCGGACGTTCTGCAATAGCTTACAGGCAAAGCTACGGAATAGCACTGACTCTTACAGAACCATTCGGAGATTCTAAAGAGTACAGGCAGGACTTAAAAAACTTCATACAAGTTTGCAGCCAAAACTCGTGGTCTCCAGCATTTTACGCAGTTCACGATCAAATGCGTCAAGAACTAGAAAAGCTTGGTTTTACAGCTATTAAAGTCGGCACAGATATGCTCGTAGATCCAAGCACTTGGCAAACTCGCGGAAAAAAATGGCAGGACATTCGCACAGCCATTAATAAAGCAAAACGAGATGGCATTAGTGACGTTTTAACAACTTATAAAGAAGCGCCATGGGATGTTCAGCAGCAGATTGTTGAAATTTCCGAAGAGTGGGCTGAGCTTAAAGCTCTTCCGGAAATGAAGTTCACATTAGGCGGACTTGACGAGCTTATAGATAAGCGAGTAAAAATCCTTTACGCTGTTGACGAAAATGGTAAAGTTCTGGGCGTAACAAGCTGGATGCCTACGTATAGGAACCATCGTGTTATTGGTTGGACACTTGATTTCATGCGCCACCGCACAGATAGTCCAAACGGAATTATGGAACTACTTATTGCACGCATGGCTGAACGCTTAAGAGATGAAGGCTTGGAGCATCCAGAATCAGCTGTGGAATTTATGAGCCTTTCCGCAGCTCCTTTAGCTGGTATTGACGAAAATCCATTAGTCGAAAAAGCCTTAAACGAAAATTCCCTAAACGAAAATTCCTTAAACGAAAATTCGCAGCAATCTTCCAATGTAATTAATCATGCTCTCGCAATGATGTCCGATATTTTGGAACCTGCCTACGGATTCAAATCTCTTTATTTCTTCAAAAAGAAGTTCCAGCCGGAAGCAAGCTCAGTTTACGTATGCTATTTGGATTCTGCAAAACTTGCGCAAATATCTTTGGCTGTAACTCACGCATATCTGCCGGAAGCTAGCCCTAAACAAATTTTGGAAATGGCAAAATCGTTAAGACAAAAAAGTTAGGAAACTAACAAATATTTTGTTAAGTTTAACTTAAGACTTCGGCGAGTTCTCCCTAGTGTTGCGTAAAGTAACAAGTGCACGTCAGGGAGGTTCATCGTGTCAGAATTAAAGCCAACCGTCGCTGTCGTAATGGGATCCTCAAGTGATTGGGAGACCATGCGTCATGCTTGTGAAATCCTAGATAAATTCCAAGTTCCTTACATGAAACGAGTTATTTCTGCACATCGCACGCCAGAACTTATGGCTGATTTTGCGCACAATGCTCGAAAAGAGGGATTCCATATTATTATCGCCGGAGCCGGTGGAGCAGCTCACCTTCCAGGCATGATTGCAGCGCAAACAACACTTCCTGTTATTGGTGTTCCTGTGCGCTCTCATGCGTTATCCGGATGGGATTCACTGCTTTCTATTGTGCAAATGCCAGGAGGAATTCCTGTTGCAACAACAGCCGTTGGAAATTCTGGCGCAACTAACGCAGGATTGCTTGCTGTGAGTATTCTAAGCACAACCGACGAGCGTCTAGCAAACGAACTTGCAGAATATCGCGAAGAACTTAAAGCGAAAGTTGAGGAATCCAATGCCAACCTTATCTGAAGTCACTAATGGCGCTGTGGAACGCTTAATGCCGGGCGCAACTATTGGAATTATTGGCGGCGGTCAGCTTGGGCGCATGATGGCTATTGCAGCACGTCATATGGGCTTTAGAATTGGCGTTCTTGACCCGACTCTTGACTGCCCTGTGTTCCAAGTAGCAGACTTACAGGTTGAAGCAAACTACGACGATCCTGAAGGCTTACGCGAGCTTGCAGAACGTTGCGACGTTTTAACATACGAATTTGAAAACGTAAACGCAGACGCACTCGATAAAGTTCGTCATCTTACTGCTATTCCTCAAGGCACAGACTTGTTGCGAGTTACGCAAGATCGTGTCAGTGAAAAAACGTTTATTAATAGTCATGGAATAGAAACCGCTAAATGGTGTGAAGTTAATAATCTTGACGATTTAGACGCTGCAATTGACGAAATTGGGTTGCCTGCTATTTTGAAAACTCGCAGAGGCGGCTATGACGGCCACGGACAAGACGTGTTGCGCACGGAAGAAGACGTTGCCAATATTCACCACCGAGCAGATCGCGGCGGAAAATTCCCTCCTTCTATTCTTGAAGGTTTTGTTGACTTTGCTTTCGAAGCTTCAATCCTTGTTTCCGGAAACGGTAAAGATTTTGTGACTTACCCGCTGGTAAAAAATGTGCATCACAATAGTATTTTGCACATGACTTTGGCTCCGGCTGTTGTTAATCCTGAAGTTGAGAATGCAGCTCATGAGCTTGCGCTACGATTAGCAAAAGGTTTCGAACTTGCAGGCACTTTAGGAATTGAGCTTTTTATTACTAAAGATAATCGCGTAGTTGTAAACGAGCTTGCGCCTCGCCCTCACAATTCTGGCCATTACACGATTGAAGCGTGCGATATGGATCAGTTCGAAGCGCATATTCGCGGCATTGTGGGATGGCCGTTGAAAAAACCAAAGCTGCTTTCCCCTGCTGTTATGGTGAATGTGCTTGGCCAACATGTGGCTCCTACGCGTTCGCTTATTTTAGAGCATCCGGAATGGCATGTGCACGATTATGGCAAGGCTGAAGTTCGTAAGAATCGCAAAATGGGTCATATTACTGTTTTATGCGATGACCCTGTTGAAGCAGCTGCCGCATTAGATGCAACCGGCTGCTGGGATGACGAGCTGGATTAAATAACGAAAGGATGCGAAATGGCTGGCGAACCTGTACGTAGACATACTAGGCAAAAAGAAATAGTACTCGCATATTTGCGTGAGTCTCGTAATTTTGTTTCAGCGCAAGATTTACACAGGCTTTTGGCAAAAGATGGCGAGATTATTGGCTTGGCTACAGTGTATCGTCAGCTTAATTCGCTTACTCAAAGCGGCGAAGTAGACACAGTACGTTTTAATGGTCAACAGTTATTCCGCATTTGCGACGAGAATACGCATCACCATCATTTAGTTTGCGAACGTTGCGGAAAAACTGTTGATATTGAGCCGCCTGACGACGAAGGTTGGATTCATAAGGTTGCGCAAGCGCACGGATACACAGTTGTTGATCACACGTTGGAAGTATTCGGCTTATGCGAAAACTGCCGCGAAGAAGATAAGTAATCTCTGCCGGGAATTTTCCGGAAAATGTGCCATAAAATGGCCAAAACAACTACATTTTCCGGAGAAAAAACTCCGGAAAATGTTCCACATTAGCGTCAAAACAGCTACAAACGCCGGAAATTCTCCGGAAAATGTTCCAAAAAACAAAAAGCGATTTTTCCTTTACAGCGTTGTAAAGGAAATAACGAAATCTCGCCAAAAAACGACAATTACTTTACACGAGCGTAAAGGAAATAACGAAATCTCGCCAAAAAACGACAATTACTTTACACGAGCGTAAAGGAAAAAACGAAACCTC
>CAMPNN010000017.1 GCA_946891915.1 uncultured Bifidobacteriaceae bacterium | reverse complement strand
GTTTTGTGCTTAGCGCGCAGCAGAATCTTCTAGTTTTAAGCCTGTTGGTTTTAAGCTTCCTGGTTTTGTTGCAGTTGGCTTGTTAGTGTTTGCTTGTTGATTTGGTTTGCCAAAAATTTCCTTTTTTGCCATTGATTCGAGTGATGCTGCTTACTGATGCTGGGTGCTTTGTTAGTGTTGCTTTCCGCTAGGGACGGGTAGTGATGCTACGGTTTTGAGGCTCGGGTTTACGCCCGAGCCTTTTTCTATTCGCAAAATGTAATATTTTCATGCGGAAAATCAATAAAAACTAGCACAATATACACAAAGCATGACACAATAGTACGTAGTGTGTTTTTTGAAGGGAGCAGGTTACGTGAGCGAGCGACAAACCGTGCAACGCTGGATGATTACAGTTGGTGGTGTCGAGCAGGCACGCGTGGGTGCTGGACAGACCGTAGAAATTGGCCGCAAACCTATACGCCCATTGCGTGAAGATGGATTTACACGCATAGACATAGTAGACAATAAACGTTCTATGTCCAAAAGACATGCGCTTCTTATTGTTGGCACAAACGGCGTGGCAACAATCCGCGATTTACATTCCACAAACGGCACGTACTTGGTAGGCGCAAACGGAGATTTGCTGCGCCTTGAGCCAGACGTTGATTTCCAATTGCCAGACAACCTTATGCGAATGCAGTTCGGCGACGTTCCTGTTGACTTCGTGCACGTAAAAGACGAAGTGACGGACGAAACACAAGATCACGAAGTACGCGACTTATTCTCCTACGCCACGGATAATGTTCACGAAGAACACGATGAGCCGGATGCGGCAAATCTTTCCGTGGACCAAATCCTCGATTTGCGCGCAGGCGAGCCAACCGGAATATTCCACTCTCAGTCTGTTTCGCAGCCTGGATTATCTTGGAAGCAAGGCGTTCAAACCCAAAATCCTCTTGAAAATAATTCACAAGACAGCAATTCTTCAATAAATCAAAATGTGGAATTGCCAGTAGTGTGCGAGCAAAAAGAAGAGCCGGTAGAACCACGCAACCTATTCGCTGACGCTAAAGCCATGCAGCCGGAAGACAATAATCCGGAAGATAAAAATATTAACTACGCTGCGCAAACTAATTCTGCAGACAACATAGCAAATCAATCTAATGCGAATGTTGTAAATACGAATGCTGTAAATGCAAGCGTGGTAAATACTGGTGCCATAAACGCTAATCCAATAAACGCGAATCAAATAAATACGAACCCAGCTAATACGAGCGCAATAAACGGAATCAGCAATAACATCGTCAGCAATAACGGCATAAACGAATTAAACAATGCCGGCGATGTAAACAATGCCGGCAGTATAAGCGATATCAGCAATGCCGGCGACGTAAGCGACATCAACGATATCAATCTTTCGAACGATTCGGCATACACTCCAGCTTTTGAACCTGGATCAGTATTCGAAAAAGTTTCTAAAGGTGAGTTTGACGCTCAACAAAATATTGTAGAAGCAGGCGGATTTACTTCCCAAGAAGCCGAAGAAACAGCCGATTTTTCAAAACAGTTTGAAATGGCACAGTATCCGGAACTCCTGCCGTACCTTGCAGCAAACCCTGGTCTGTATGACGATTTATACGCCTGGCTTCAAGCGCAAGGAAATGCCGAAGTGGATGCAGCTCTTGCTCGTAACAGCGGCTACAGCTCGTATCGAAAAGCTATTGAACAGTAAGCAAATAAGCAAGTAGGGTAAGCAAGGTAAGCAAGTAGGTAAGAAAATGAGTGACACAAACAATATTGAACAAGATTTACCGGAGCAAAGCTTTACTGAAACTGTAAACAATGTAAATGGCGCGGACGGCGTTTTGCCTAACGAAACTTCAGCGAACGTGGAATCAGCGAATGAAGAATTAGCGAATGCGGAATCGGCAAACGCAGAATCAACAAACGCAGAGTTGCCTGCGGATAATAATTCAGCTCAAAATACTGCCAATAATGCTGCCAATAACGCTGCTAATAACGCTGCCAATAACGCTGCTAATAACGTCGCCAATCTGCGCGCTAAAGCACTACAAAACATTTCTGCATGGAAGCAGCAGTACCAGTCGCAATTAGCTCCATCGCCGTTAGAAGATATTACGCAGCTGGCAGCTCAGCTAGAGCTAACTCACGCGCATCCTTCCGGAATTGCGCAACTTTTTGCAAGCGGGAAAGTCACATTAAAAGCTTTATTCCGCGATGCAGGCATGTTGCGCGCTGCAGGCCGTAAGCTTGATCGCGTTTTTGAAGACAGAGACGCAAAAGCGCACGAAAGCGGCATTTCTGAACTATCTTTAATCGTGGGAGTTGCCTCGTGGAACGGTAACCATGTGCCAGTCCTCACATACCCGGTGCACGTAGTACGCGACGCAAAACAAGACGAAACTGCAGCAACCATTTACTTCTCCGGAAGCGTTGGACTAAACCATGCGCTTGTTCGACGCTTAAGCGAACGAGGAATTGAACTTCGCGAAGACGTGCTATTTGACGGCTCGCACTACGAAAGCGGCACTCCAGAAACGTCCGTAGTATTTGACGCCATTTGCAATCAAGCACGCCATAGTTTCCCAGATTTTGATATTGAGCGAGATATTGTGCTCGGCTGCTTTACAGACGCAGGTTCGCGATTCGTGGCAGAAAGTGAGAAAATCCTTCAAGCCTTACGTTCCGGAAACGTGGGAAATACCGTGATTGACGCAATGGCTGGAGACGAGCGTTCAATTGAAATACTTAAAGCGGCGAACAAGCACGCATACAGCCCATTTGACGCAGACCCGCACGGAGAGTGCGAAGTTGGCGACGTTGACAATACTGTGCGCTACGCGGCAGCTCTTGCAGCGTCCGGCAATTCGCTGTTCGTAAACGTTGATTCCTGCTCTGATTCTGCAGCAATCGCAGCGGCTATAGCTTCACGCTCCGTTCTTGCAGGGCGCTCTGTGCTGTATGTGCCGAATGTTGTTGAGCAACAGCGCAGGTTCCGATACACGCTTAATTCTCACGAAATTTCTTCGCTTGCGTTAGATGTTGCGGACGGCCATATTGCTAAACACGTGGACGCGCAGCTTATTAGCGCAGTTGGAGCTCGTCAAAGCGTTGCAACTTCACGCTTTGAGCAGGTTGCAGACGAGCTGGTTGGCGTGCGTTCAAGACTTACACGCTACTTAGGTGACCTTCACGGAATTAGCGAAACTTGGGGAGTTTCAGCTTACCAAACTATACAAAACCTTGCTGCTATCGCAATGCTTCCATCGCATCCTTCTACGCACGTGCGTTTGGATATTGCTGCAGCTCACGCTATTGCTGGAAAAATTGACGCATGGTCTCAAAAACTGCATCAAGCAGACGAACTTGGCGAATTCAACATTAATCCAGAAGACACACCATGGTTCGGAGCGTCCATTTTTAACGAAAACGAAGCTGTAACAGTCTACCAGCGAGTTGTTGACCTGCTGCTTAAACTGCTGCCAGCCACTCGCGAACAAGTTAAAAGCACCGTGCAAAACTGCGGATTCCCAGTGCCAACAACAGCGCGCGAATGGAGCCGCCAAGTTACAGTTTTGAAGAATTTGCGTCGCGTGCTTGACGTGTTCCAGCCAGAAATTTTTGAGCGCGACTTAGATGCCATGATTGAAGCGAGTAAGCCAAAAGCTGTGCGAAAAGCCGAAGGCACCGTTATGGGCTTCTGGGAGCGCCGCCACCATGTGCGCGAAGCTCGTAATTTACTTCGCGTTGGTGCGAAAGTTGACGATTTGCATGAGGCTTTGAAGATTGTTGCTCAACAAGCTGCGCAGTGGCGTACGTTTGTGCCGCACGGCGGGTGGCCGGTTTTGCCTCCAAAATTAGACGAAATTGTGAACACGCAAGAAGTATTGTCAAGGAATTTGATTGCTCTTGACACGGCTTTGGCCACAACTCGCCAAGGCGCAGATCTTGAAAATATTGAGTTTGCGCAACTTGAATCCAGGTTGCAGGCCTTGCACGACGATCGTGCTTCGTTGGATACTCTTCCAGGGCGGTCTAAGCTTGAGCGCGAATTTAGCAATGCTGGTTTAGCTGATTTAGTAAGCGATTTAAGGCATCGTCACATTACTGGCGAGGCTCTTGACGGCGAACTGCAGCTCGCTTGGTGGACCACAGTTTTTGAGGATATTGTAAACTCTTCCGCAATTATTTCTCACCAAGACGGATCTGCAATGCAGGATGCTTCCGACCGCTTTGTGCAAGTAGACACTGAACATGTGCGTTCTATTGGACCAATGGTTCAGCAAGAAGCAATGAAACACTTGTGTGACTTATTATTCTCGCGCACGCAGGAAGCAAATCAACTGCATACTATGCTTGCAAGCAACCGTTCCGGCATTACACTTGCAAAGCTTTTACGCAATTATCCTGAGATTGTTCTTGCAGCCAAGCCAATTATGGTAGCTATGCCATCAACCCTAACAATGATGACGCCGCTAAATCCTATTGCAGATACTGTAATTATTGATTCCGCAGAGCATATATCAAATATTGAAATTTTGTCTATTATTGCTCGCGCGCGTCAAGTAGTCGTTTTAGCGCACAAGCAGACTGTAAGCTCTGAAAGTTTGAACGCTCTTATTTCGCTCCTACCTTCAGTAACAGTTGTATCCCGTGCCACAAGGCGCTCTTTGCGTTTGGCTAGATTCTTGGAAGAGAACGGCTACGGTAAGCTTCGTCATGACGTTCCTGTTGAGCGTTTGCAAGGTAAAGTTCGTTTGCATCAGATTGAAGCTACCGGAGTTCCGGTGCTTTCTTCGGGGCTTATTGAAAGTAGTCAGCGCGAAATTGACGAAGTTGTGGAGCTTATTCGTCAACGTGCTAAGACTTTTACTGTTGTTCCTTCAAGCTACGTTCTAGTTGTTGTGACATTAACGAACGTTTTTCGTGCTAGGTTGGGTGCTGAGCTTAAGTCGCTGGCTATTAAAGACGAGAATATGGCTCGATTCTTGCGTCACGTGCGTTTGATGAGTGTGCATGAGGCTTCCGGAGCGGCTGCAACAGACGTGATTCTTTCGCTATGCTACGCCAAAACTTCGCATGGCCGCCTGCTGCAGCAATTCGGCATGCTCGAAGAAGACGGCGGAAGTGCCATGCTTCTTGACGCTTTAGCTCTTGCTCGCCGTCACTTAGATATTGTCAGCGCTTTTACTTCTAAAGATATGGAAGATGATCGTTTGCATAAGAGCGGTCCTAAGCTGTTGAAGACTATGTTGCAATGGGCTGAACAGTTAAGCGGAGATCCGTTGCGTCCGGAAGATGCTCACGACGTTGAAGCAAAACTTGCCGCAGAATCCGCCAAAGACAACGTGTTGTTCACAGATTTGGCTGAGCGTATTCGCGCTCGCGGATTGCGCGTGGCTGTTAATTACGGATTTGATAACGGACTTCGAATTCCTTTAGTGGTTGGACTTGCGGATAAGCCGTTTGCTTTGGCTGTTCTTACGGATGACGCGCAGTTTATGAGCATTCAGTCTACGCGTGAACGTCATCGCATGATTGTTCAGGATTTGGAATCCTTGGGCTGGTCTGTTATGACAGTGTGGAGTGTTGGCGCGTTTGTTAATCCCGAAAAGGAAGTTGATCGCGTTATTTCTCGCCTTGGTGAATTGTATGGTGATAACGAATAATGGTAGCTCCGTACGATCCGAATCGACGCTGCCCGCGTAAAAATATGCGAGTTGTTCGTAAAGGTTCTGAGCTTTTTGACGCTGATGGCGTAAAGTTGGAGCCTTCTGACGAGCTTACTTTGCAGCAGCGTAATCAAGATGACGATAAGCGTATTTTAGGTGAGTTGCCGCCTCATTGGGCTGTGTTTTACACTAAGCGGTCTGCTTGAACTTGACGGCATGTAGTTGAGTTTGTGCGTCGTGTAGTTGAGTTTGTGCGCTGAGTTTGTTTGTAAGCTATGCTTTTGCTCAACTGTCATGGTGTGTACTAGGATATGTGAAGGAACAGTAAGATTACGCTTACGTGCTCGCGTGATTTCGGAGGGACTTTTGCCTACTTATCATTACCGTTGTAAAGAATGCGGATACGATTTTTCTAAATATCAATCATTTTCGGATGAGCCTGTTACTCTTTGCCCTCAGTGTGGCAAAAAGTCTGTGCGCAAAGTGTATTCTGCGCCTCCAATTAACTTTAAAGGCAAGGGTTTTTATCGCACAGATAAGTAACTTACTAATAAATACTTACTAATAAATACTTACTAATAAATACTTACTAATAAGTAACTTGCAAAAATATAGTAAATAGTAAGTAAATATTTGCAATTATTGCGCGTTGGTATGTTTTATCCACAACGCGCATTTTTTATTGCGCGACTCTTTTGCATACGTAACAATGCAAATATGAGTAAACAATATTCTTTATTTTCGAATCTTCAACGCTCTAGTAAGCACAGTGTGTTAGCGCGTAGGCGGCAGCGTGCATTTATGCAAAAAATTATCGTCGTTTTATGCGCAGGCGTTATGTCTTTGCTAGTAATATCCGCAATTGTCGATGCGCAAGCGACGCAAGTAATACCAGTAGCAACGCGTAATATTCAGCAGGGTTCGAAAGTTACAGCTAACGACGTTAATTACATTCGAGTGCCGAAGCATTCCGTATTTCGTCACACACTATACGAGCGCGTATATTCGCATAATCTTCTTATTGCAACTTGTGACATACAATCAGGAATGCCAATTTTCCAAAATTCTGTGAGTCACGTGCCGAATATTCCTCAAGGTTTTACCGCTATTGCCGTGCACTTATCTAGCGCGGATCACACGCTTATACCTGGCGAAAAAATAGATCTTGCTTTTAGTAAACCTATTCAAGATTCTGCAGAAGACGCTAATAATTCACCCAAAAATAACGGTTCACAAAGAAACAAAAGCAATAAAAATGATGACGAATTTAACGAAACCGATACTCATGGTATTGATAATAGGTATGTTGAAATTATGCATAACGCTATTGTGATGCGAATATCTAAAACCCAGCAACAGGCGCAAAATCAGCAAAATACGACTACACTAGCCATGCCTGCGGCGGACGCTCTGAGATTACTGCAAGCTCAGTCTGCGAATCCTTCACTTGCGATTGTTGCTATGAAGCACACAAATAGTCAGTAATGAGAATTGGCGGTTGCGAAAATAATTGGCTGCGAAAATAGTTGGTTGCGAAAATAGAAAGTGACATGAATAGCTGGTAACGCGACTACACAGCATATTGTGTGGGGGTTGAGGCTTTAAGCCTACATTTTGACGACACGCCGAAACGTTTATATTGCTACACATCCCGCGACTTCCTTATATTAATAACTATGGGTTATGAATCGGTGAGTGCGCTAATTGTGTTAATCATCCTCGTAGCCTTATGGTTCGGGTGGTTGCCTAATCACACGATTAACGGCATGAAGACTATGCTTGAGCATCGTGAAGATAGGTTTTCACCAACGCTCCATCTTGTAGGTGAGTGGAGTATCGCGCGTATTTGTGACGGTACCGGTATGTTGGCAAAAGAGGCTTGTATGCAACCGACTCAGCAAAAACGAAAATTAACACCTGAACGTATTGCGCGTATTCGTGCAGCTCGACGTGCTGCAATTCGTCGCCGTTGTGTGCTGGTTGCTTCTCTTGCTGTGTTGACTTTTCTTGTGTTACTAGCAGGTTGCTCTGGGCTGTTTTCGCCGGCTTTTGCGCTTATTCCTGGAGCAATGCTTGCTGTTGTGCTTTATTTTGGTTCGCGTGCGTCGAAGCATGCGCGTCAATGGGAAGCGCGCGTTGCGAAAATGGGTGCAAATTCAAAGCGCAATGTGGAAGATTCGTTGTACGAGAACCATAACAGTGATGTTGTGAGTAGGTTGGGTAATCGTAGCGGTGTAGGCGCTATTGATGATGGCACTGCGGTTGATGGCGCTGTGGTTGATTGTGCTTCGGTTGCTGGAGATGCATTTGCGGATGCCTATAGGGTTGAGAATTTTGAGGATTCTGCTTCTGGCGCTGAAAGTCGTGCTTTGGTGGAGAATTGTGGTGATTCTCGCGACGATACCGCAACTTCTGTTATGGAGCAGCATGAGATTAGGGTGGCTTTGCGTAGGGCTGCAGAAGAACGTGATGCTGTTTTGCGTGAGCGCAATGCGTCTAAGAGTAGTGAATTTGTGAATAGTTCTTCTGAAGATGCTTCTGATAATGCGGAAGCTGCTTCGAACGCTAATAATAGTCAGGATTTGATTTCGTTCTCTTTGGGTTCTGATTCGCAAAATGAATCGAATAATTCTTCACTAAATCTCGCTCCAGAAAGCTTGGAAATTAAGTCAACTAAGCAGGTGGCTAAGGCAATTCCTGTTGATAAATCTGCTGAAACTATTAAATCTGCTAAATCTTCTAAAGTTATTGAATCTTCTGCAAACGCGAATTCTTCGAAATTCCATGCTGAAGAGCAGACGAGTGATGTAGAAGCGCCAGAAAGCTCCGAAGATTCGCTTGGTGTTGCAAATCTGCATGACGTTCTTGCTCGTCGCAATGCTTAAATTAAAGATTTTCTAAAAAATTTAGCACTCTAGTTGGCAGAGTGCTAAATTCGCGGTACCATAAAAGACAGAACGCAAGTGCGATTGCGGACGTGATCGTCAGCCTCGTCGGATTGTGGCTTGCGTGCAAAGATAGTATCTCTCTTAAGAAAGAGGTGGCGACAGTGTCGATTAAACTCACACCGTTGGAAGATAAGATTATTGTGAAGCAGGCTCAGGCGGAAACTCAGACTGCTTCTGGCTTGTATATTCCAGATAATGCGAAGGAAAAGCCGCAGCAGGGTGAGGTTCTTGCTGTTGGTCCTGGCCGTCGTGACGACAAGGGTGAGCGCATTCCTATGGATGTTAAGGTTGGCGATAAGGTGCTGTATTCCAAGTATGGTGGCACTGAAGTGCATTACGAGGGCGAGGATTACTTGATTGTATCTTCTCGTGATGTGCTTGCTATTCTTGGCTAGTATTTAGCCTGTTGAAACGATAAAACTTACGCTGGTAATGACGGAAACGTTGTTCCCAGCGTTTTTTTTATTGTGCAATTAAGTCGTGCAAGTAGTATCATGGAGAAGTATGACATACAAACACCGTAATATTTTAGATACGATTCCTAACTACAAGCAGGGAAAGCCAGCTCCTAAATTGGACGGCATTCGTGCGTATAAAATCTCAAGTAATGAAAATCCATATGAGCCGCTTGATAGCGTAAAAGAAGCTATTGCAACTCGCGCACTTAATGTGATTAACCGTTATCCTAATATGCGTGGAACGGAAGTTGTTGAAGAACTTGCTAAGCGTTTTGGTGTGACTTCGGATGAAGTTGTGCTTGGTTGCGGATCTACAGAAGTTATTACGCAGCTTGTTGATTTAGTTGCTGGTCCTGGCGACGAAGTTGTGTACCCGTGGAGAAGCTTTGAGGCTTATCCGATTATTGTGACTGGCGCGGGCGCTACAAGCGTTAAGATTCCTAACCGTGCTGACGGTTCTCACGATATTGACGCTATGATTGCTGCTATTAACGAGCGTACGCGTTTGGTTATTTTGAATAATCCTAATAACCCAACTTCTGCTTCGCTTAGTGAGGAAGAAGCTCGCAAGGTGTTGGATGCTGTGCCAAGTGACGTTCTTGTGCTTATTGACGAGGCTTATGTGCAGTTTAACACTGCTAAGGGCACGGCAGATGGCATGAAGTTGTACAAAGAGTATCCAAACGTGGTTGTGGCTCAGACTTTCTCTAAGGCTTATGGCTTGGCTGGTTTGCGAATTGGATATGCGATTGCTCCTGCAGACGTTGTAGAGGGCATGCGTAAGGTTGCAGTGCCGTTTGGTGTGTCTCAAGTAGCTCAAGTTGCTGCGTTGGCTTCGTTGGAAGATGCTGCTAACAAGGAGATGCAGATTCGCGTTGAAGCTCTTGTTGCTGAGCGCGAGCGTATTGTTTCCGCTTTGCGTGAGCAGGGTTGGAATATTACTGATGCTTACGCAAACTTCTTCTGGATGCCGTTTGGCGATGAAACTGAGCGTGCAACTGAGCGTTTTGTGGCAGCTGGCTTGTCTGTTCGTGCATTTGCTGGTGAGGGTATCCGCATTAGTATTGGCGAACGTGAGGCAAATGACCGCGTGTTGACAATTTGTGAAAAATTAAAAAATGACGGTTTTTCGCTAAATAACTAGCTTTTTGCTGGAATTTTTTCCGCTTTCGGCGTGTCTTAGACTTGCATTAGTCGCGCGCTCGTGGCAGAATAACAAAGTTGCCGTTTGAAGTTCACTTCTTACGGAGACTGCTGGCGGGTTTCCCAAGTGGTCAAAGGGAGCTGACTGTAAATCAGCCGCTTCGTGCTTCAGTGGTTCGAATCCACTACCCGCCACGCCTCGATAGCTCAGTGGTAGAGCACTTCCTTGGTAAGGAAGAGGTCGTGAGTCCGATTCTCACTCGAGGCTCTCTGGCGGGGTAGCTCAGCTGGCTAGAGCGTACGACTCATAATCGTAAGGTCAAGAGTTCGAGTCTCTTCCTCGCTACAACGGCCAGTAGGAGACTGGCTGGCCAACAATGAATTGTAGAGGTGAACGAAATGGCAAGCAAGAGCGCTGACATCCGTCCGGGCATTACGATGGCATGCACGGAGTGCAAGGAGCGTAATTACATCACGACGAAGAATCGTCGTAACACGCCTGATCGTCTTGAGTTGAACAAGTTCTGCCCACGTTGCGGCAAGCATACGCTTCATCGCGAGACTCGCTGAAAATATTCAGCTTGCTGCGTTAATATAGCGTCTTGTTTTAGACTTAATTTGATTGCGCAGATTTTATACTTATTACCCCGCTTTTTGCGGGGTTTTTGTTATTTGTTGCTGTTAGAATTTGAACCATGACTATGCAAGCATCTTTGGCATCTTTGGCAGATAATCCAGCGTTTTCGGACCTTACAACAATTGGAGTTGGTGGCAAAATTGCTCGTTTTGTAGAGCCAAAAACGCGTGTTGATGTGATTGAGGCTGTTGAGGATGCAGATTGCGCGAATCTGCCTTTATGTGTTATTGGCGGCGGCTCTAACATGCTCGTAAGTGATGAGCCTTTTAACGGAGTTGTGGTTCGTGATGCTCGTCGCGCTATTCATGTTCTTGATGAAGCAGCTCCAGCAGAAGATGGTGTTGATAAAAGCGGCGCTCATTTAGTGCATGTAAACGCTGAAGCTGGTTGCAATTGGGATGATTTTGTTTCTCACGTAATTGAGCTTGGCCTTGAAGGCGTTGAGGGGCTTTCTGGTATTCCTGGCACTGTTGGAGCGTCGGTTGTGCAAAATATTGGCGCGTATGGTCAGGAAGTGTCTCAGAGCGTTACTTCTGTGGAAGTTTGGGATCGTGAAAATAAAGTAACGCTTGAATTGCAAAAAGATCAATTGCGTTTTGGCTACCGCACTTCTGCTCTTAAGCAAAGCATGTATGCTGTTGCAGGAGTTCCAGCGGATTCCTATTTTCCTACTCCGCGTTACGTTGTGTTGTCGGTTACGTTCTGCTTGCATCATAGCAGCACTGGCATTGTGGCTCATTCGCAGCTTGCTCGTGCTTTGCGTGTAGAAGTTGGAGATCGCATGCTAACTCAAGCAATTCGTCGTGAAGTTTTGCGTGTTCGCGCTTCTAAAGGCATGCTTGAAGATGCTTCTCGTTACGAAAATAAGTGGATGCAGGGTGCAAAAAGTGCTGCGGGAGTGGAATCTGCTTTGAATTTGCAGAAGGAAGATTATGTTGCTGGGCAGTGGCATGAGGGTGACGATTTTTACAGTGATCGTCATAGTTGCGGTAGTTTCTTTATGAATCCAATTATGACTAAGGCTCAAGCTGCTTTGCTTCCGGAGGATGCTCCGCGTTTTGACGCTGTTCTTGCCGATGGCTCTGACGGCGTAAAAACTTCTGCTGCTTGGCTTATTGACCATGCTGGATTCCACAAGGGGTTTAGGCTTGTGGAGGACGGTAAGGCTTCTCCTGCTGGTCTTTCTTCTTTACATACTTTGGCGCTTACTAATCGTAATAATGCTACTTCTAGTGACGTTCTTGCTTTGGCAAAAACTGTTATTTATGGCGTTAAAAATAAATTTGGAATCACATTAGTGCCTGAACCAGTGCTAATAGGAATATCTGTAAACTGAAAATTTTACGCTTATATTCTAGGCTATACAGTAATATATCCGTCTATTCAATAAAATTTCGTAAATAATAAAGGAACACACGGTAAAACTACCGTATAAGCGGTGTTTTGTGTAATATTTACCTAAATTATTTATATAAGATTTCTTATTTATCCCCATTTGTGAATTAAATAAGAATTTTTATATAAATAACGTCGCAAGTGTTCCGCATAATTCGTTGATGCGTTGCTAATTGCGTCTATACCTTTATACCTATATCTCAACGAAAGTGCGTTTATTATGCAAATATGGAGAAAAAAGTCTGTTGAACAGACTATCGCAGAGACAATGGATGGCGATCGCCATCTTAAACGTACCTTAAATGCGTGGGATTTGGCAGTTATGGGTGTGGCTGTGGCTGTTGGTGCCGGTATTTTCTCGGTCGGTGCCCAAGCTGCTGCATTCCATGCCGGTCCTGCAGTAATTATTAGCTTCATTATTGCAGGTGTTGTGTGCGGTTCTGCTGCAATGTGCTATGCAGAATTTGCATCAATGATTCCGGTTGCTGGTTCCGCGTATACCTTTACTTACACAACAGTTGGCGAGCTTATTGCTTGGATTATTGGCTGGGATATGATCCTGGAAATGCTGATGGCTGGCTCGGTGATTGCAAAGTATTGGGGCGTGTACCTTAACGATTTGATGAAGCTTTTTGGCTTGAATATGACCACAAGCTTTAGTTTGGGCGGTTTTACCGTTGATGTGGCACCAATTATAATCGTTGCATTCTTTACAACTATGCTTGTTCTTGGAACTAAGCTTTCCGCACGCTTCGACGGTGCATTAACAATTTTGAAGATTGGTATTGTTCTGTTCGTGGTTGTTGTTGGCTTCTTCTACATTAAGGCTTCTAACTTTACGCCATTTGTTCCACCTGCAACTGATGTTGCTAGTGTAAAGGGAATGGAAGTTTCCGGCGTTATGTCACAGCCTTTGTGGCAGTGGGTAACCGGCATGCAGCCAGCCGTTTATGGCATTCCTGGCATTCTTTCCGGTGCAGCACTCGTGTTCTTCGCATTCATCGGCTTTGACGTTGTGGCAACCACTGCTGAGGAAACTAAGGATCCGCATAAGAACATTCCACGAGGCATTGGCCTTGGTTTGCTTATTGTTACCGTTCTTTACATCCTCGTTGCAGTTGTGACAACCGGTATGGTTTCCTACAAGGATTTGGCTAAGCAGGCAGCTCCTTCGCTTTCTACTAGCTTCGAACTCGTGGGTGCTACTTGGGCTGCAAAGATTATTTCCCTCGGTATTGTTATTGGTTTAACAACCGTTGTTATGGTTCTTTTGCTTGGTCTTACGCGAATTATCTTCGCAGTTAGCCGCGATGGTTTGCTTCCACGTAGCTTCTCCAAGGTGAGTAAGCGTGGTATTCCTGCAAGGCTTCAGATTGTATCCGGCGTTGTTGTGGCAGTTGTGGCTTCCACTCTCGATATTGGCATTCTTTCTGACATGGTTAATATTGGTACGCTTTCTGCGTTCCTGCTGGTTTCCGCAGGTGTGCCGATTATGCGTATGCGCAGGCCTGATTTGCATCGTTCGTTTACTGTGCCAGGAAATCCGTGGCTTCCGCTGTTTGCAGCACTTTCCACATTCTGGCTCATGCTTAACTTGTCTGTGCTCACATGGATTCGTTTCGCAGTATGGTTGGCAATTGGTTTCGCAGTGTACTTCGGCTACTCTTACCGCAACTCGTTGCTTGGAAAGCAGCTTCGTAAGGCTAAGAAGCTAGGTGTTCCGGTTGAAACCTTGTTTGCTCAAGATGCTGCTGCTGCAGAAAAGGTTGCAGAAGGCGAGTCAGAAGAGCAAGCTCGTGCAGAAGCTAAAGCTGAAGCTGCTACTGCGCAAGCTGCTGCTGAATAAAACTAGTAATCGAAACTAGTAATCGAAACTAGTAATAAAAAAGTTGGCAATAAAAGCCAGCAATAAAATAGTGCTGACTAGCATTACCTAAATAATTACGGAGCCGACATGCGAATTTTCGTGTGTCGACTCCGTTTGTTTTAAGACTGCTTCAAAGTGGACTATAATAGAAAAGTTGCATAAAAATATGATTTGCGCGTGGAAAGTAAATATGCAGAAAGGAGGGCATTTATGCCGTATGTAATCGCAGAGCCGTGCGTGGATGTAAAAGATAAAGCTTGTGTGGACGAATGCCCTGTTGACTGCATTTACGAAGGTGATCGCACGCTTTACATTAACCCGAACGAGTGTGTTGATTGTGGTGCTTGCGAGCCAGCTTGCCCTGTAGAAGCTATTTTTTACGAGGATGACTTGCCAGAAGGCTGGGAGTGGTATCGCGATGCGGCGGTTGACTACTTTGACAAGCTTGGAGATTTAGGTGGAGCTACAGATGCTGGAGCTTCCGGGTGGGACGAAGAGCATGTTGCGGCACTTCCTTCGCGCGCAGATAAAGCAGGTAGCTAACCACTTGCAAAGTATTGTTTAATGTGGCGCGAGTTCACAATCCAATGTGGGCAGCGTTGTTGCCGTATTTTTTGCGAACAGCGTCTAAAGCGTGCTCTGCGTGACGCAATCTAGTATTCTTATTCATTGCAGATACGCTGTTTTGCGTAAGATTTTTGGATTCGCGCGTATTCTCTTCCAAAATATCGTTTAGAGAAGGCTGAATTGAAACCTGATTTGCAGAAACAAGATTATTTGCCGTAATACCAGCTAAACGAACAGGGCTTAAAAGCTTTGTGTTATTGCCGCCGAGAATGTAATTATGCACTGTTGGATTAGCTTTAGAAAGCAAATCTATAGCATGTTTGTAAAACTCGTGCGTTGAATCAGTTGCATTGTGCAAAGTGGAAGATCTAGTAACATAATGCAAATCGCTAAATCGCAGCTTTAGTGTTACCGTGCGCGCCATAAGCTTGCGTTTGCGCAATTGCTGAGTTACTTCGCTACAACATTGCTGGAGTAACTGTTTAACAACATTCTCATCCGTTGTGTCTGCGTCAAGAGTTTGCTCAGTGCCAATAGATTTTTCCGGTGCGTGCGGTGTTATAGTGCGTTCGTCTATGCCTCTAACTGCTTGATATATCATCCTCGCTAAGATTTGAGATCCTGTTATGCGAGTAAGCGTTGCCTCGTCAACATTTTTAAGCGACGCAACTGTAGATAACCCCCAATCTTCAAGCTTATGAATTAAAGATGGTCCAATTCCTGGTATTGCTCGCAAAGGCATTATTGACACAAAATCTTCATTACATTTTTGCGGAATAAGAAGCATGCCATTAGGTTTTGCGTTAGTTGAAGCCATTTTTGCAATAAGTTTATTACTGGCAATACCAACCGAGCAAGTAATATGATATTTTTCAAATACTTCTTTTCGTATCCAAGCTCCAATATTTACAGGCGACTTCCATTGCAATAAAGCTGATTCGACATTCATATAGCATTCGTCAACAGAAACTTTTTCGACTTGATTAGTAATACGCAAAAAAATTTCTTCAAAAATACTTTTGGAAACGCTTGAATAGTAGGGCATATCAACCGGCAGAAAAACTCCTCGCGGACAAAGACTTCGCGCCTTCACAACGGGAATTGCGGAATTAACTCCGTAAGCGCGCGCTTCATAACTTGCTGCAGAAACAACAGCACGGTTTCCAGTGCCAATAATTAGCGGCTTTCCTTTAAGTTCCGGGTGCCTTGCTGCTTCTAATGAAGCGTAAAACGCGTCCATATCAACATGAAGCATGTTGCAGCCGGAGGTGTCGTGCCCCCAATCGCGTTTTGCTGCTTGTACTCTCGGTGCTGTGCTCATAAATTTATAATAGAACAAACGTTCGATTTTATTGAGAAAACTAAAATTTTTTTGCAAAAAGGCGAATTTCGGCGATATATTCATGTAGGGTTGTTGCTATGAAGCAATTTGTCGTAAATGTATTACACCGCATGCCAGTGCTGCTGATCATAGTGATTGAAGCTGCGATGGTGTATACGGCGACGTCTGTTGCGAAAGTTGCGTTTAGTCAGTTAGATCCACTTTATGCTGTTTGGTATCGCGTTGGTTTTATGACTTTGCTGCTACTGGCATGGCGTAGGCCATTTTCGCGCGAAAAACGTAGCTTTTTGCCAAAAACTTTGCGCGAATGGGCTGTTGTTGTTGCGGTTGGAATTTCTTTAGTTGCTATGAATACCATGTTTTATGTGGCAATTAGCTGCATGCCAGTTGGTGTGGCTGTAACTATAGAATTTATTGGCCCCTTGCTTGTGGCGGTTATTACTGGGCATGAGTGGCGCGAAAGAGTTGGAATAGTGATTGCGGTTTGCGGAATTGCTTTGCTTGCAAGCGCTTCTATGCATAGTGCGGTAGGCTCGCATTTTCTAATAGGTTTATGTGCTATTCTTATTGGCGGCTCAATGTGGGGCGTGTATATTGTTTCTGGGCGAAAAATTGCAAAAGCTTCGCATGCTATTGACCGCGTAAGTATTGCTGCTCTTATTGGTTGGTTGTTGCAGTCCACAGTTCTTGCGGTTCCTTCAGTGCAGCACGTTGTTTGGCCTAAAGCGGAAGCTACGTGGGCTGCTCGCCCTGGAGGCTCTTTTGCTCTGCTAGTTTTAATGCTTGTGATTGCTGTATGTGCTTCATTCTTCCCAGCTTTGCTTGACCAAGTTTTGCTTAAGCGTGTTACTTCCGCAAAATATTCTGTTATGCAAGCACTGTATCCTGCAATTGCGGTTGTTATTGGAATGGGATTTGGCGAAATTCCAACTTTAACTGATATTGCTGGCATAGTTTTAGTTATGTGTGCTGTGGTTGTTACGTTCTCTGGTGATCATAATCCTGTTTAGTGCTTTGATTGATTTTTAAGTGTGTCGTCGGGCTTGTTTGCAGTCCTTAAGAGGTGCTATAGTGTCAATCTGTTGCTGATTGTAAGCAACAAATAATTGGAGTCATGCCTGAGTGGCCGATAGGGGCACCCTGCTAAGGTGTTAGTCGCGTAAGCGGCTCGAGAGTTCGAATCTCTCTGACTCCGCGATTACTCCGGATTGTTTTTGCAGTCCGGAGTTTTTGTTTTCGTCGTAAGTTGATTCTTTTTGTGTGCAATTTTGGGAAATAACCCGAAATAACCCACAATTTTATAATTCCTTCGGTTAATAATCCCAAAATTTGTGGATTTGTGTATAACTTTCCTTATTTATGTACCTTTTAACCACATTGCTAAAAAAATATTTACGCAATGCTTCTTTATGACCATAGTTGATGTCATGAGCGCTCGTATAAGGGCGTTCAATATAAACATTAAGGGATGGGATAAGGAGGTTCTTATGAAAAAATATGGAGGGAAACACCTAAATGTTTATTGTGTAAATAAGCTACTAAGTTGTGCGAAAAGAAAGGCAACTCGCTTAATCGCATTATTAGTGGCCTCATTTTGTTTAATTCCAATTGCATTGTGTGGGCAAATTGCTTTAGGCTTCGATCAACTTCCAGGTTATTTTTACAATCAATCAGATACTTTGCCAATATTTAAGGAGAAGCATAATTTTAAGCTTGCTCCAATTCCTAATTATAGTAATAGTGCGTTTTATACTCGTTATTGCGTTGAATCAACTGAGACTTATAGTATGTTAGCGCATGGTTCTTGGTATGACCAACCATATGATGATTATAGGATTGCTGCAAAGTTAATAAATTCTTACAAGTATATTAACGATGATTTTAATCAGGCGTCTATTGCTTATGCAATTCACGATCACCTTGATTCAGATAAAAACCTGTGGCAAACAGTTGTTAAAAATGGATTTGAAGGTGTTGAAACCGACAAGTTAGCTGATAAAGCTAAAAGTATGTGGGAAAGCGCAAGAGCTTCAACTCCAACAACACTTGAGATTCAAAATGAATATACAAACGGAAAACGTACCGGAGTGTTGCATTTAGCCTTGCGAAACGCGGATAAAGAGTTTGTGTATGGCACAAAAATCAAAGTTACTTCTGACGATAATCGTGTGAAATTTGGTAGTGTTCCTGGCTCTGTTGAAGTTACTTCAGATAACAAAGTAATAGATATTCCGTGGAGTGCTAAAGAAGAAGGTACCGCTAAAGTTACTGCTTCTTACGAAGCACCTAAAGTTGAGCGTTTTTATTCTTCTGAATCACAAGATTATATTCGTACTGAAAGTGATAGGGCGTACGAAACAAGTGAATCGTTTAACGTTAGGAAAGATTTTTACCCAGTTTTGACTTCAAAAATGAATAAGCATAAGTTGCGTGCTAACGAAAAGGTTGATAGCGAGGTAAAGGTTGCAATACCTGGTAAAGATGATTGGCCTAATAAGCTTAATTTGCACGCGCAAGGCTACTATTTTGTTGGCTCGGATGATGCGATTTTGCACATTGACAAACCAGGAAATAATGAGTCTGCACAAAAATATTTGCAACGAATTCGTGAAGTAAAAAATTTGCGTCAAGTTGCTGCAGCTGAAGCAGATTTTTCAAATGCGGATGAGAAGGTTCTGCCGAAAGCGAAACGTGCTAGTGGGGATATTAATTCTGCCGACTTAAAAAATGCTGCTGATTATAAAGTTGGTAATGAAGAAGTTGGTAAATTTGGCACGTGGGTGTGGGTTATTGCTCGAGAAGCGCAAAACGAAGATGCTGCAAATATGTTGGAAGATGACATTGTGCAAGTGTTTGGTTCAGCAGACACTACTGCAGTGCATCAGTCAGCAGTTAAAGCAAGCGTTACTGCAAAGCAGAAAACGTTTAGTGTGGGTTCGGAAATTGCAGGTGAAATTGCCGTAGAAGGTTTGCCGGAATCGTATGGATTGTTCAAAGGCAATGGAAATTACGGTTTTGACGGTGATAAGGACGCTCATATTCGTGTGTGGTGGGCTGGAGCAGGCACGGAAAATCCTACGAAACAAGATAACGATGCGTATGATCCAGCTAAAAATAGCACGTCAGGAGCTGAGGAGCCAACAAAAGATGATCATCATCGTCTAGTTGGAGAATGGGATGTTCCGGCTGTTAATGGTGTGTATGAAATTGGTAATGGAAACATTACTGTAAAGCCCGCTGCAGTAGATGGTAAACCTGCTACTGAAGCGAGAATTTTGAAAGAGAATGTGCATATTCGCGCCGATAACAACAAGCAGTCGGGATGGTACGTGTTTGTGTATGATTTCCCAGGATCATCTCGTGCTGTTGAATATAAATCCGCGTACAACAATTCGCAAAGTCGTGTTCTTGTGGAGCCAACGTCTTCGAATAATTCGACATCAACTACGACAGTAACTGGGAATGGCAATTCGCAGTCGCCTTCCGCTCCTGGTGGAACTTCTGGTGGTGCTTCTCAGTCTGGTGGTACTAACTCTGGTGGTTCTCAGTATGGCGGTGCTTCTCAGTCTGGTAGTTCTCAGACTGGTGGCTCTTCACACTCTGGTGGCTCTACCCAGGGTGGTGCTTCTAGTACTACACAGCCTGGTGCGCATGATTCCGGTAATTCTGCTGTGAGTGCTTCTACTGGCAGCAATCCTACAGGTAATGCTGGTAACGTAAGTGGTGCTGGTAGTGCAGGTGGCGCTGGTAGCTCTGGTAACGCAGGTGGCGCTGGTAACGCAGGTCATGCTGGTAGTGCTGGAAATAATACTTCCGGAAACGCTTCTGGTGTAACTTCTGGCGGTACTTCTCAGTCTGGTGGTTCTCAGTCTGGTGGTTCTCAGTCTGGCGGCTCTCAGTCTGGCGGCTCTTCGCACTCTGGTGGTTCTGCTCAGGGTGGTGCTTCTGGTTCTACTCAGCCTGGTGCGCATGATTCCGGTAATTCTGTTGTGAGTGCTTCTACGGGCAGTAATCCTACTGGTCATGCTGGTAGCGCAGGTAACGTAAGTGGTGCAGGTCATGCTGGTAATGCAGGTAACGCTGGTAACGCAAGTGGTGCTGGTAGTGCAGGTAATACTGTCAGTTCTAATGATGGCAATAAGAACCTCCAGAATAATTATGCGCACAGCAATTATGAAAGCAGCAATAGTGAGCACAGCAATTATGAAAGCAGCAAGCGAGAAGAAAAGAAATACGCAGATAGCACAGCTGATACTGAGGATGCTAATGATTCTAACGGCAAGTTAAGCAACAATTCTAGTAAGCAGGCAAGCTTTGCGGCGTATGGTTTTGATCTTGGCAAGGAGATTGTTATGTCTATTGGCAGAATGTTTGGTTTACATTTCGATTCCAATAAGGGCGATAGTAAGTCTTCTCACAAGGCTTATAAGAACGAATCTCAGCATGCTGATTCTGTGCCAGGTGATGAAAATGACAATGTAACTGACAAAGCATATGGTAATGAGACTGACAATAAGACTAATGGAGAATCTAGGAAGAATCTTACGAAGGATGCTGCTGGTGCATTTGGTAAGAAATCTGATAAAAAATCTAGGTCTATTTGTTCTAAAAATCCTCAAAGTGCTAATTGCAATACTGCAAAATACGGGAAATTCACAAAATCTACGAGTCCTAACGCAACTGGAAATAACTTTAGTGAAAGCAAAACTAACGAAGTAAGTAACAATAACAACGAATTGGATGCTGCTGATTCGGTAGAAAGTTATGTAGATGGTCAGGAAAGCAAAGCACCTTCGGATCTTGCTGTTACTGGCTCTTCGGCCATGATTGTGATTCTAATTGCTGTAATTACTCTCATGTGTGCTAGTGGTTTGTGCGTAGGTCGTTTCGTGAATTTTGCAGCTCAAAATGGTCGTGCGACTTTTAGGAGTGGTCGTAGAACGATTCCTCCGATGAGACGCAGAAGGCTGTAGCTGCTGCAAAATATACCTGTTTTATAGCAAAAAATAGTAAAAATTTGGCGTGTTAATCAATAAAATTTGAAAAAATGTGATTAGCACGCCAAATTTTATTTGAGCAACGTCTTACGAACGTGCATAATATTACATAAAATTGCGGCTTGTATTAAGTTGAATATGATGTTATAACCTTGTAAAGGTTA
>CAMPNN010000016.1 GCA_946891915.1 uncultured Bifidobacteriaceae bacterium | reverse complement strand
AAAATACAATTTTCAATGGAGCGGACAACGGGAATCGAACCCGCCTCTGAAGCTTGGGAAGCTTCCATTCTACCGATGAACTATGTCCGCATGCAGCAACTAAATCAAAGCAGTGGCAGCACATTTAAGGGTATCATGCAAGGCTCACCGCTTCAACATGTTCTTCTACTAAATATATTTATTAAAAACTATACGCTACGCAGCCATGCTAATAAGCTGCTTAATTCGATCTTTTACAGGCGGATGCGATGCGCATAATCTAACTAACGTCGAAGCGTGATTATTCCAAGGTTGAATAATCATTAACGAGGCAACAGCTTGCAATCCTGCAGTAGATTTCATCTCATGAAGCTGTAAACCGTAAGAGATTTTATTTAGTGCAGAAGCAAGAGCTGCAGAATCTCCAGTTATTTCGCACCCACCCCTGTCTGCATCAAACTCTCTAGAAATAGGTATGTTGAAGTTCATAATAACAGCAGCAATAGGTGCAAACAGCATATTCAAAGCCACACCAACAAATTTACAATATTTACGAGCATCTTCACTATATGTGTTACCAACATAAACAAGCCAAGAACCAGCATATGTGAGTACTGTTGCGGTAGATGTAGCCAATGCAGAAGCAAGAATATCGTGATTGTAAATATGCATTAGCTCATGACTTACTACCCCACGAAGCTCGCGCTCATTGAGTATGTTTATTAGACCTCTCGTAAAGCATATGCTTGCGTGACGTTCACTTCTTCCCGTCGCAAAAGCGTTAGGACTTTGATGAGGAGATACCATTACACTTGGCATAGGTTTCCCGATGTGCGCAGACATCTCCCTAACTATTCCATATAAAACAGGCTCTTCATCCTCGGTAACTTCAACTGCTCGCATAACAAAAATTGCAAGCTTGCTAGAAAACCAATAAGCACTGGCACTTAAAGCAACTCCAATAATCAAAAGCCATATAAGCGTTGCAAATTTTGTACCTAAAATAACCCAGAATAGCGCAAGAATAAACCACACAACGCCAAAAAACAGAGCAGCTTTAACGCTGTTATAGTGGTAATTTCTTGCGCCATTCAACATGTTAGCCAGTCTAATAATAAGAACTTAAATTTTTCTGAATGTATACTGCGTATTTACTAACTACAAACCAGAAATATTAAGCTTTAATTATTTTCCTAAAGCAATCGCTAAAAGATCCTCGGATGAAACTACTTTTTTACGCGCTCGCTGCTCAACAGACCCAGCCTCACGTTCGTAATTGTCAACTCGCTTCCAACCCGCGTAATCAACGTGTTTTATTGAGCGAGACTCCAAGAGATTGTCAATAGACTTTTCGTCACGATCTTTTGCAATAAGTCCAGATTTAGCTAAATCTTCAAGCATGCGGTCAACAATAAGAAGCGCGTCAGATTTAGTAGAGCCGATTAAACCAACAGGTCCTCTTTTAGCCCAGCCGGTAGCATACAAGCGTTCGCGCACTTCGCCGCTTTCGGTGGAAGTTACGATTCGGCCGTCATTATTCGCAAGCAAAGTTCGCTTTTCGTCGTAAGCAATACCTGCAACCTCAGCAGGATGGTAGCCAATAGCGTGGTACACAGCTTGCACAGGATATTCTTCAAATTCACCTGTGCGAGACATTGTGCCATCTGCGCTTGTTACAGTTTTCTCAACACGAATCGCCTTAACTCGCCCATCTTCACCAAGAATTTCAACCGGAGCCGAGTTGAAATGAATAACGTAGCGTCGATTGGCAGGATTTCCTTCAAAATCAACGTCTCCGCCGTCTTCCATGTCTTCTGCCATGTCTCTAATCGCAAAAAGTTCCTCAACCATTTGGCGCGTGAGCTTATCGTTACCAGCAACTTCTATTGTTTCATCGTCTAGTTCAAAATCGTCCTCGTTAATAACAATTTGCACTCCGGACAACTTTTCCATTTCACGCAATTCTTGCACGGAGAATTTCGCTTGAGCTACACCTCGGCGAATAAATAAATGCAAAGTGCGGGTTTGATTCTGCAATAATCCCTCATACACATCGTCTGGAATATCCGTATGCGCGCGCAAATAATCAGGATCACGCAAAAGCTCACGAGCAACATCCATTGCCACGTTTCCGCCGCCAATAACAGCTACTTCCTTGGCTTCAAGCGGCCACGTGCGCTTGCTAGTTGGGTAGCCGTCGTACCATTCTACGAATTTTGCAGCACCATAAACTCCGTCTAAATCGGCACCTGGAACTCCTCGAAGCGGCCTATCTTCCACAGCACCAGTTGCAAACAGCACTGCATCGTAGCGCGCCAGCAAATCTTCTAAAGTAATATCCTTACCAAATTCAACATTTGCATAAAGATGAATATTTGGATTATCAAGAGTTTTTTCGAGCGCGTCGGCAATAAATTTAATACTTGGATGATCCGGAGCCACTCCATAACGCACTAAGCCGAAAGGCACAGGCAATTTTTCAAAGAGATCAATGCGAGCGCTTGTGCCGAGTCCTAATTCTTCGCCACGCTTAGCAAGCTGACGCAAGAAAATATCTGAAGAATACACTCCAGCAGGACCTGCACCAATTACTGCAATTCGCAATTGAGATGTTTCGCGTGAAACATTTTCGTTTAAATTATTTTTTTCCATTATTATCCCCATATTGAGCTGTATATACGGCAGTTTTGCCGTGTTCGCGCTATTTTGCGCGGCCTACAAGCATAGGTTGCTTCTATTTCTACGTAACTAAAAAGCGTTATCTGTACGTTGCAAAAAATAAGTTACGTTCCAGCTTAATTATTAATAGGCGAAGCTAACTCGTATGCTTTCATAATTAGACTAGCGCATTGTTTCGTCTTATAACATGCTCAAATAAATATTGCTCTACTATTGATAAAAATATTTCTAAAAATACTTCTAAAAATTACTTGCGTTCGCGCAATGCTGTTAAAGCCCACGTAATTGCAATAACATCGATTATTTCTTGCATCATGGCTCCAATAACTGCTGGAATAAAGCCAAAAGCTGCAAAAATCATGCTAATAATCGCTAAACCAATTCCAATCATTACTGACTGAACCATAATGCGCTTAGTTTGTTTTGCTACGCGTATTGCACCAGCAACTGACGCAATATTGTTGTTCATAATAACAACTTGCGCGCACTCCGATGCCGCAGTATCCGTACCATCCGTTACAGCCACACCAATATCTGCAGCTGCAAGAACTGGAGCATCGTTTACTCCGTCACCAACCATCATGGTTACGGTTGAATCTTTCTTATTTTTGGCCGCATTGTAATTGTGCTTTTTTACATATGCTAATTTATCTTGCGGCAGCAAATCTGCATGCACAGAATCAATACCAACGCTTTTGCCAATGGTTGCTGCGGCTTTAATGCCGTCGCCAGTAAGAATAGATATTGATTTAACTCCAAGCGAACGCAAATTTTCAACAGTTGATTTCGCGTTATTTCTCGGCACGTCTTTTAATACGATTCTTCCTACCAGCACACCATCAAAAGACACGTAGGTTGCCATTTCGTCTGCTGCAAGAGATTTACCTATAGT
The DNA here is from genome assembly GCA_946891915.1 of uncultured Bifidobacteriaceae bacterium. Classification (GTDB taxonomy): domain Bacteria; phylum Actinomycetota; class Actinomycetes; order Actinomycetales; family Bifidobacteriaceae; genus Bifidobacterium. The sequence goes on along the minus strand of CAMPNN010000016.1, from coordinate 19,464 downwards.
TTGATTCGTGTTTTGCTCTGTAACGTACTTGTGCCTGCCTACACGCACCAAAACGCCGTCTACAACGCCCTGAATGCCTTGGCCTGCAGTTTCTTTAACACTGTGCACTACAGGGTATTCTCGTACGCTAGGAAGTTGCGGAACTGACGATGGGTGAGCGTTTTCCCACAAGCTTGCTCCAGCTTTAGCGATACCGCCTGCAAGTATGTGCTGAGAATACGTTTCAAGCACGCCTGCGAGCATTACAATACGATCAGCTTTCTGCGTAGTATCGATTACATCTACGTTTACAACTTGCGGCTGCTTAACCGTCAACGTGCCGGTTTTGTCGAAAAATACGTCTGTTACACGACTTAATTGCTCAAGCACATCCTGACTTTTAACAACAATTCCAAGTTTTGCTAAACGCCCAGTACCAGCCATGCAAGCAACTGGAACTGCAATAAGCAGAGGACATGGGGTTGCTAGAACCAATACTTGCGCAAATCGCAATGCGTCGCCAGAAAAGCTCCAAGCAAAGCCAGCAATCGCAAAAGACAATACTGTAAAAGGCACAGATAGCATGTCTGCAAATCTAACTACTGCAGCTTTAGACGACCTAGCAGACTCAACAAGCTGCATGATTTTCTGATACTGCGAGTTTTTAGACAGCTTTGTTACGCGCATAATAAGCACAACACCGCCGTTTACACAGCCTGAAAGCACTGCAGCTCCCGCATACACTTCTCTAGGCACAGATTCACCGTTAATTGCACTTGTGTCTAAAATTGCAGAACCACTTAGTAATTCACCGTCAACTGGCACAGTTTCGCCAGGAAGCACAATAATTACGTTTCCAATCTTTAATTCATCAACTGGAACCGTTTTGTAACGCTGCAAATTTGAGGAGATTTCGCCGTCTGCAGATGCTTGCAAAAATGGGCAATTATTTCGTTTACAATTGCAATTTTGCAAGTTATTATTTTCGCAATTACTTTCGCTATTTTGCTCGCTACTATTAGATTGCTTAGAATTAGCGGCATCTACTTTTCTAAATTCGGCATGCTGGCACAGAACACACGAGCTAGGCTTGCACTGATTTTCACTCAAACATGGCGGTTCGTAGGATTCATCATTTGCTTGATTATGATTCATTCCGTGCTCAATACCTGGCAAAGTCATAAGATGAGCAGTTTTTGGAGCTGCGCTTACTAAAAGAGATAGATTGCGCTGAGCTTTCATATGCGCAAAATCTTCAATTGCTTCTCCCGTCCAAACCATTACAACAATAAGATAGCTCGCCCAAAATTCGCCAATACCAAGCGTTGCAAGTAATGCAACAAAAGCAAGCAAATCAATGCCTAAAGTGCCATCGCGCAAATCTTTAATCATATTGTGCAAAGAAATAAGGCTGGTATATAAAACTAGAATAGCGATAATAGTTTTTCCAAGACTGATACTTATTGAAATATCGTAATCAAGATTTAAAAAATCAAAGATTTGTTGCGAAAAATTATAAATTTGCTCATTGAAAGTAGCCAATATAGGCAAATTGCATGAGTAGAAAGCCGCAATAAATGGAAAAGCAAGAGTTACGACTGTTAATTGAGGTGCACGACGGCAATATGCTAAAAGTTTACGCATACACTTTCCTTACGCTGATCAGGTTAACCGCTTAAGACGTTTAACACACGATTTCACGCCTTGTTAACCCATTGAGCTCAACTTAAATAGCGCACTCAATACACGGCGTAAAGATTTATATTTAATTTATATTTGTATTTATTTATATTTATTTGTATTTAGTAATCATACCAATAAGCCTTGATGAGAAACATTCTCACAAACACAAGTTAAAGCAAAACTAAGAACACGCACTCAAAAAACAAATTGATAAACAAAAAAGTTCTGATTGAAAAATCAACCAGAACCTTGCTTGTGGAGCTAAGGAGACTCGAACTCCTGACCCTCTGCTTGCAAAGCAGATGCGCTACCAGCTGCGCCATAGCCCCATTCGGTATTGAATGGAATAATCACTCAATTCCGTGGGCCCGGGAGGACTTGAACCTCCGACCTCATCCTTATCAGGGATGCGCTCTAACCACCTGAGCTACGGGCCCAACTTGTATGCCTAAAACATACAAGTAGTTACATTAGCACAGACACAGAAAATGTCAAACCGCAACACGCCATAAAAAGAAAACGGCATGTTGCGGCTTGAATCAAAAAAAATCAAACAGAGGTTAATTAATCAAGATGGCTACGCATAAACCACTGGAACTTCTCCAGCTGCTGCACGTGATCCTGAATAATGTTAGAGCTCACAATGTCAAGATTATCAAGCTCCGCAATAGCTTTGCGATCATCTGCAATCATATCGTTGTAATACTCAATAAGAGCCTGCAAATATTCTTTAGTTGACTTGCGACCAGTTAAAGCAAAACGCTTCCATGTGCGAGCTGCAACAACATCGTCTGCACGTCCAAGTGGAGAGCCACCCAAAGTTGCAATTCGCTCAGCAGTTTCGTCCGCCTGCGCCAAAACCTCAGCAACCTGCGGATCAAGCATTTCGTGCACAGCAATAAAATCTGGGCCAGTAACATTCCAATGAGCATGCTTAAGAACCAAAGCAGCTTCCTGCTCATGGCTTAAACGGTTTTGCAAAACAGCAACAGCCTTTTCACTGGCCGCTTCGTCGAGACCTGGCAAAATATGCAATAAGGCCATATTTATCCTTCCTTAGATTTTTTATTACTATTACATTCTACTGCTACGGCTTAAATTATGCGCGGCGACGCACTTCAAGAGTAGCAATACGTCGACCATCAACCGCAGTTACAGTCATATCGTAGCCGTCTGCATCGTGCAAAACTGCTCCAACGCTTCCCATAGAACCAGTATGCGCTAAGAAATAGCCTGCAACAGTTTCATAAGGGCCATCTTCAAGCTCAATGCCTGTAATGTCAGCAAAATCTTCAATGGTCATACCGCCATCGATTTTCGCAACACCGTTTACAAAAGCCGTGGTTTTATTTGTATTACTTTGTTCAGATTCTTCAGGCAAATCGTACTCGTCACGAATATCTCCAACCAACTCTTCTGTCATATCTTCAAGAGTTACAATGCCGTCAGTTCCACCGTATTCGTCAATAACAATAGCCAAGTGGATTCCGCGCTTTCGAAGCAGCTCTAGGCTCGGCAGAAGCTTAGAAGTTCCAGGCAAACTAATGCCTTCACGAGTCACATCTGCAACAGTTTTTGCGTTAGGATCTCTAACATCCAACAAGTCGCGCACATGCACAAAACCAATAACGTCGTCAAAATCCTTGCCAATAACCGGGTATCTGGAATACGGAAGCTCACGAATTTTTGCAGCTGCTTCTTCAAGACTCAAAGAGCCGTCCAGAAATTCCACGTCAGCACGCGGGCGCATCACTTCAGCAACAATTGTTTCCGAAGCATCAAACACGTCATCCAAAATATTGCGCTCATCCTGACTTAAACGCTTATTGCTATTAACAAGCACGCGCAATTCCTCGTCAGAAACTTCGCTTTCTTTTTCATTAGGATCAAATCCAAGCAAGCGCACAAAACCGTTAGTATTCTTACCAATAAGCCAAATCAAAGGCTTGCAAATTTTCGAGAAAATATCTACAGCAGGAACCACAGCCCTCGAAATTTGCTCAGCACGCTGCATTGCAATACGCTTCGGCACAAGTTCCGAAATTACTATAGAACAGTACGAAATAATAAGAGTTAAGAAGATTGTAGTAAGAGGGCCTGCAACATGAGCCGGCACACCCCACGAGCGCACAACAGGCACAACGTAAGGCGCTAACGCGGACTCACCAAAGGATGCGGAAAGAAAACCAGAAAGAGTTACACCAATTTGCAAGGCAGACAAAAAAGTATTAGGATCGCGCGCAATTTTAGCAACACGCGCGCCACGAGCATCCTGCATCTCCATGCGATCAATTTGCGAACTTCTTAAGCTCACTAAAGCCAACTCAGTTGCCGCAAAAACGGAACCAAACAGCAAAAAAATCATAATGAGCAGAATATTAAAACCAATCGCCATAATTGTTATCTTAGTTTACTTCTATGCGATATCAACAATTCTTTAGTAGAAAATAATTTTTAGTAGAAAATTATTTACGGTCGGTAAAAATATCCGGTTGGGGCTTGAGTGCTTCTTAAAGAGATTACTCGCAAGACTACTCCAGCACGCTGGTACCCGTGAACTCCAACATTTCCTCGCTCAATTCGCGCACGAAGCTGCACCCACTTATGTTCGGCAAGATTTTTGGACGAGGAATATTCAGCAACTAGGCCAAACGGAGACATGTCTAGTATGCAGCACGACATTAGTTGGCGAGAAATGCGGAATTGGTTAGCGCCTAAAGTAGCGTCGCGGCTTACAAACCCCGTAATCGTAATCGTGTAGCCCTCATATTTTGACAAATTATGGTCAATTTCGTCATACCATAAACCAAAATCGTCATTTTTTACTTTTATTTCGCGAGATTTTTCGTTCAAACCAGCAAGTCGCGAGTTGTAGCTACGAATCGCAATCGCACGGCCGCCTGCATAACGGTCAAAACCGCTTGAACTAAGGCTTTGCGACGACTGCAAAGGAATAATAATTAGAAGAGCTGGAATCGCTATGGAAATTAATATGCGCAACGAATCGCGTGAAGAAACCGCAAACCAGCCGCATGCAGCGCAAAATGCTAAAACTACTAGCAAAACTGACGCAATTATCAAATAAACGAAAGCTCGAGGAGTAGTAAAAAGAGTGTACTGTCCACTTAAAGTTACTACAGCAATCACTGCAGCTAAGCACAATAATAAGAAAGCTTCTACAAGCCCAGCAAAAGTAACGCGATTGTGTTGCTCGCTTTTAGTTGCGAAAAAACCGGTGCGTTTCATAGCATGAATCCCCAAGCCCAGTTAGAAAATAGCGAAGCAAGGAAGCATACGCCAGCAATAGATAGTGTTAATCGCAGAACAAATTTGCCGCGGCAATCAGCAATTAGCATAAGCGTATTTTTTAAGTCCAGCATTGGCCCAAATAGCAAAAATACCAGCACTGAAGACATCGGCAAAGATGCTGCCAAGCTACGCGCAATAACAGCATCCGAACTTGAGCACAACGAACTTAAATAAGCAATTAACATCATTGCAGGAATTGCAATCCAAATATTATTTGCTTGCACGCGAGATGCAGGATCTGCACCAAGCCAAGCGCGAATAATAGAAGCAACAATAGTTCCGCATACAATAATTGGCAGAAGTTTCAAAAAATCTTCGTGAATATGTTGTATGTACAGCTTTATTTGCGAGCAAATACTTGATTTTACGCGATTGTGCTGCGCTACTTTAGTTGGTTGCATTACGTTATTACAATCGCATTTTAGTTCACAAGAACATTTTGGTTTAAGATTATTTTTTAATAGATTTTCGTTACGCAAAATTTGCGATTTTGTAGGAAAAATTACAAAACTAAATCCAACCAATAAAGCGATACCAACACCTAAAGTTACGCGCATAACTACTACTGCAGGAACGTCTGCAAAAGCGTACCAAGTTGCAAGCACAGACACAGGATTTACAACAGGAACCGCACACAGGAACGTTACTGCGCAAGGAAGCGGTAATTTTCTCGCAACCAGCCTAGAAAATGTTGGCACAACCACACAGTCGCACACAGGCACGCATACGCCTGCAAGTATTGCAGCCAAAAAGCCGTTCGCAGTGGATTTTGGAGCGTGTTTTTCAATAAAATCAGCCGTTACCCAAGTTTCCACAGCCGCCGACACAAGAACGCCAATAAGAGTGAAAGGAATTGCTTGCAAAAGTAGTCCAGCAACACCTCGAACAGTGGTGTCAATAAGAAGCCATGGGCAGCGCGCTTGTAAAGCCGGTGCCATAGCAATAATAAGAGCCGCAAAAGGTATGCCTGCAATCAAAAAAAGATAGTGCGCAGAATTTGCTTGTTTTTCTTGACTTGCTTGACTTGCTAGTTCTGCTTGGGTTTCGGTTTTTAGCATGACAATACTTCCACCAAACCGTCACTCATACGGTATCTTGCGCCAACTAGCATCAAAGCGTAGCTAAAAACAGATTCGCGAATTGTTTGAGATTTTTCGCAAATTTCAGCCAACATATTAGACACGTGAATGCGCTCAATATCGTCCGTGCTCAAGTCTTCTTCAACACCTGCGAGCGCAGCCGGCCCTAAAGAACGAAGCAATATTGACTCGCTCGACTCAATTATTTCGCTTGTTTCATCTTCACCGTACTTCTCAACTAGCTTTTGCACGCTAGGAAGAACTGCTTTAACTGCACCGCAATGCTCATGCCCAAGCACAACCAACACTTTTACGCCAAACTCAGCCACAGCGTATTCTAGCGAAGAAATTACAGCATCATCCAACATCTCGCCTGCCGTGCGAACAGAAAAAATATCCCCCAAACCGGCATCAAATATAAATTCAGGAGCAACTCTAGAATCCGCGCACGAAAGCACAACAGCTCCAGGATGCTGGCCGTCAATAAGTTTCATGCGCATTTCTAAATTTACGCCTGCATTAGTTGACTTACCTTCCGCAAACTTGCGATTACCCGCAAGCATTGCACTCCATACTGATGTAGCTAAAACTGAATCTTCATTAGCAAAATCTTCGCTGATTACTTCCTGCATTATTACCTCCTACATTGGCATTGGCAATATTTTAGTTGCTTAAAGTTTAAAATTTTTTGACTTAGAATATATTGTATCTTTCGTAGTAAATAAGAATTTTTATTTACGAATATTTACGAATATTTAAAAATATTTAAGATTACTATCAAAGTTACTATCAAAAAAGCTCCCATATTGCAATTCGCAAATACGAGAGCCTTCTTGATTTAGTAATTATTTACAAATATCATCCGGTATTCTGCAAGCCTGCAGCAACGCCGGAAACAGTGCAAAGAATAAGGTAGATGAACTCTGCCTGCTGGCTTTCGCTAAGCTCTTCTTTGTCTACCTTGTTACGCAGCTTGTGCAATGCAAGAGATTGGATTACAGAAAGCGCGTCCACGTAAGGCGAACGCACTCGAATAGCCTGGCCAAGCACGTGACGGTGCTGCAGAGGCCACTTGTCGTCAACAATCTGCAAAACCCACTTGCGAGTAAGCTGCATTTCCGAAAGTACCTTATCGCTCAAATCCTCACGATCTCCAAGGCTTAAGTACATGCGAGCAATACGCTCATCCGTCTTAGCCAAAGACATCTCAATATTGTCAATAAAAGTACTAAACAGCGGCCACTCTTCGTAAGCTCTGCGCAAAGTTTCCAAATCACCAAACTTTTCGCAAGCTGTTCCCAAACCGTACCATGCCGCCAAGTTGATTCGAGCCTGAGCCCAAGAGAACACCCACGGGATTGTGCGCAAATCATCTAACGACTTCGCGCCCAAACCGCGCTTAGCAGGGCGAGAACCTATTGGAAGCAAACCAATCTCGCTCAACGGCGTAACCGTGGAGAACCATGGAGTGAAATCATCCGTTTGGAGCAAATCAAGGAAGCGCTCATGAGCTGCAACATCAAGCTTTGCAGCCATATCCGCATACTTCTTCGTCATATCAGTATTAGTTTTCTCAACACTTGGCGACGACTGAAGCAAAGTTGCGGAAGCAACGGATTCGACGTGGCGAATAGCCAAAATAGGATTACCGTAGCGGGCGAAAATAACCTCGCCCTGCTCAGTAAGCTTAAATCGGCAGTTGACGGAGCCAACTGGCTGAGCAAGCACTGCGCGGTTTGCAGGACCGCCGCCGCGACCAACAGCACCACCGCGGCCGTGGAATAGTGTCAAATCAATATCATGCTTCTTAGCCCACTGAGCAATGCGCTCCTGAGCAGAATGCAAAGCAAGAGTTGCGGAAGTAGGACCAGCATCCTTGGAAGAATCCGAGTAGCCAAGCATAACTTCCATCTTGCGGCCGGTAGCCTTAAGACGAGCCTGCACTTCAGGAATTTTAATAATCTCCTCAAGCACGTTTACAGAGTTTTGCAAATCTTCCAACTGCTCAAACAGTGGAATAACGTCGATTGTTGGCGCATCCTGTGGATGAGCGAAAGCAAGACGATTCAGCTCAAATACGTCACGCACATGCTGAGCGGACTTTGCGAAGGAAATAATGTAACGTCGAGCAGCGCGCATACCGTTGCGCTTTTGAATTGCTCCCAAAGCGCGGAAAGTATCGAGCACTTCTCGAGTCATCGGCTGAAGCGGACCGCGTTCGCCATGCAATCCGTGTTCGCGAATATCTTCCAAAGCGCGAGAATGCACGAGAGAATGCTGACGGAATTCCATTTCAACCATGTGGAATCCGAAGGTTTGCGCCTGCCAAATCAAATCCTGCAAAGGACCATAAGCGGCGCGAGGATCGCCACCTTCAGCCAAAGAGCGCTGCACAATTTGCAAATCTTCAATAAAATCTTCGCAAGAATGATACATCAAATCCGTATCTCGGCTAATTGTGCGGTGCAAACGATCTGCCATTACAAGCATTACGGCACGATGTGGCTCGCTATTAGAAACATCTGAAGCGCTTTCTGTAAGCTGTTCGCTCATTTCGCGCTGACGATTCCACAACTCAAGCAGCTCCACGCTCGGAGGAGTTGTGCGAGTTTCCATAGTTAAGCACTTGCCAACTTCGCGCGTGCGATTTTCCAAAGCTGCAAGAACATGATCACTAAACTTTCGAGCAACCTGTCGGCTTACTTTAGCAGTCACGTTCGGGTTGCCGTCGCGATCCGAACCAATCCAGCTCCCTGGGTGGAAGAATGCAGGGCAGCGAGGCGGCACCAAACCAGCCTTCTTACCAAGCAGCCAATCGTCAAAACGACGATACACGACTGGAATAGTGTCAAATAATGTAGCGTCAAAAATGTCAAGAATAGTGTCAGCTTCTTCAACCGGAGTTGGCTTCTTCAAAGCAATTGGCGAAGTTCGAAGCAGAGCGTCAATTTCGTTATACAAGCGGCGATAATTTTCACGCTTATCCGAACCACCTAAACGATGATGCTCGCTTAATAATTGCGAAATTCTGCGAATCTTTCCAGCAACAGCCTTACGACGAGCTTCAGTTGGGTGCGCAGTAAAAACAGGGTGGAACTCAAGTTTTGCAAGTAATTCTTTTGCTTCAGACGGACTCATTTCCGTCAATAATTTGTGATACGCGCAAGTAAGTTCATTTACCGGATCAACCGGCAACGAATCTTCAACCTCGCATTCACGCTGATGCAAAACAGAAACTCGATAATTCTCTTCGCACAAGTTCGCTAAATGGAAGTATGTTGCAAAAGCACGAGCTAAAAGCTGAGTATCATGCAAATTCATTCCATTAAGCTTGCTAACAGCCTTGCTTAAGCCATCATCGGCTGTTACTTTTGCGTCTACCATTTGCGCGAAATGCGCGGCACTAGCTTCCACAGCATTCAAACGCACATCGTCGAATACTGCAAGCAATTTTTCATCAAATTCACCAAGAACATCGCGCAGAATATGCAAGCACAAATCCATGTCTTGCTTAAGCGATGCTGGAAGGTCACGCTCCTCTGGGCCTTTTCGCCCTAAACCAGACGTCACAATGGTTGCGTCTGCTGGAGTAACCTGCTGATTTTCTGCTGTCATCAGACCTCCTTATGCCAGACAAAGGTTGCTTGGTCGTCTGACTTCCGCGGCTCCTCCGCGGTTATGTAGGTCAGAAGTTGCAAGCCCACAGCCTTGTTTCTAGCGAGATACCAAGGTTAATTGTGAAACTACCACCGGACGTACTTAGAACAGCATTTTTTTAGCAAAATAATACTAGGCAGCAGGGGTGCGTATACTGAAAAATTGTGAGTAGAGTAGATAATAATGCAAGCAGTAATGCAGATAGCAGCACAGGCAGTAACGCTTGTAATACTGCAGATAGTGATAGTTGTAGCAACAAACCTGAAATTCTTCCAACCGGGCATGTAGTTGGCAAACCTTCTGGCCGTTTTCATACACACGCCATTCCGCTTGACATGGACGATGTTGAGCGAGATTGGGACAAACCTGTTACAGAAGCGTGCATAGCCGCCAAATCAAGCATTATTATTCGCGTAGGCGCGCTCGGTTTAGGAGCCGGAACAGGAAGCTACCGTGTTCGCGAGCTTATGCACAGAATTGGTGAACCTATGGGCGTACATGTTCGCGCAGACGTAAATCTCACCGACATCGAAGCAACTTGCACCGATAAGCATGAGCGTATTACTGAGGTTGTTGATCTTCCAACTACTGGCGTAAACACTGAGCGCATTTGGCTTTTGGAACATTTTGCAGACTGGTTTAACGTAAAACTTGGCAACGATTCCCTGTATCACTCTAAAGCAGCTGTTTCTAAGGAATTAGTTGACACTCTTCAAGAAAGCGACGCAGAGCGCGATATTGTGCAAACTGCCAAGCAGTCCGAAGAGCATGCAGCAAAAGTTGCCAAAGAACAAGCTTTACAAGAAGTTATAAAAAAAGAAAAGCCTCGTGGAATTTTTGCATTACAGCCAGAAAGCGCTTATGCTGAACATTTTTCGCACGTAAACACTTCCAGCAGTAATGACGATTCTAAAAATAATCATCCTCTTACTGTTCGCGAAGTGCACGACCGCCTTGATTTGATTAAAAATCGCAAGCCGCTTTATAAGCCTTGGTTTGCCGGTCTTGCTTCCGCAATAGCCTGCGCATCCTTTGCTTTCTTGCTTGGCGGCGGCATTTACGACATGATTGGCGCTTTTATTGGCGCAGGAATCGGCCATTATATTCGTCGCCGCATGTTTATGCATCATCTTAACCAATTTGTAGTTACATTCGTTGCTGTTGCAATCGGCGCACTTTCTTGCATTGCTTCGTTGCGACTTATTGGTTATTTTGATCCAAGTGCACTAAATCATACAACTGCGTATATTGGCTCAGTACTGTTTGTTATTCCAGGCTTCCCGCTTATTACAGGCGGCTTAGATATTGCAAAAATAGATTTTCCTTCCGGCATTCAACGCCTGTGTTATACGCTTGCGATTATTTTGATGGGAACTCTTGCAGGCTGGACGGTTGCAAGCCTTGTGCAGCTTAATCCTCAAGGTTTTCCTCCGCTCGGATTAAACCCTTGGCTTAATGCGGTTCTTCGACTTATTACGGCTTTTGCTGGCGTGTGGGGCTTCTCCGTGCTGTTTAATTCTCCACAACGCATGTGCTTAGTAGCCGGCGTTATTGGCGCTATTACCGATACTTTGCGCTTAACTATGACAGATTTCGGTATTGCTGCAGAAATTGCGGCGTTTAGCGGAGCTTTACTTGCTGGCTTGCTGGCTTCTGCTTGGCGCGCTATTGTTCGTCACGGGTTCGCACCTCAATACTTGGGTTATCCGCGAATAGGTCTTACGGTTCCTTCAATTGTGATTATGGTTCCGGGACTTTATATGTATCGCGCAATGTTTTATCTTGGCCAATTCCACACGCTTCCAGCGTTAGATTGGACTTTCCGCGCTTTTATGGTGATTATTTGCTTGCCGATTGGTCTTGCTGTAGCGCGAGTTATTACAGATAAAAGTTGGCGTTACGACGTGTGATTTAGCTGATTTTAGCTAAAAAATAAAAGCCGCTTACAAGTTTTCTTGCGAGCGGCTTTATTGTTTATTAATTTGCTTATTAAAATTTAATTAGTACTTCTAGTACCTTTAGTACTTCATTCCCATAGCTTCGCGAACTTGAGAAAGTGTTTCTTCAGCAATAGCGTTGGCGCGTTTGTTGCCGTCGTGCAAAATATCTCGAACAGTATCCATATCTTTTGCTAATTCTGCGCGACGCTCGCGATGAGGAGCCAAGAAATTATTTACGTTTTCAATCACGTAAGCTTTCAGCGCGCCGGCACCAGCGTTACCAATTTCTTCAGCAATATCTTTAGGATCCCTGCCAGTAACTAAGCCGGCAGTAGTCAAAAGTGCCGAAACTTGCGGACGCGCAACCGGATCAAAAGTAATCATTCGCTCGGAATCAGTCGGGCTTTTCTTAATTAACTTAGCTGTTTCTTCCGCAGTTGCTCCAAGCATAATCGAATTGCCGTAAGATTTGCTCATCTTACGACCGTCCAAACCTGGAATTTCTGGAGCGTCAGACAAAATTGCAGCTGGCTCTGGAAATACTGGATTCTTTTTTGCGTATCTCTCATTAAAACGACGTGCAATTGTGCGAGTAATTTCAACGTGAGGCAAATTATCTTTACCAATCGGCACAACATTTGCTTTGCAAAACAGAATATCGCAAGCTTGATGCACTGGGTATGTAAGAAGCAATCCAGTTAAAGCGTGGCCGGAAGATTCCATTTCCGACTTTACAGTAGGATTTCTATGCAATTCTGCTTCCGTAACTAACGAAAGGAACGGCAGCATAAGCTGATTTGCAGCAGGCACAGCAGAGTGCGTAAAAATCATGGTTTTTTCTGGATCAATTCCAGCTGCCATGTAATCAAGCACCAAATTCAAAACATTATCTTCAATATGCTCGGTTGTGTCGCGATCTGTAATAACTTGGTAGTCGGCAATAATAATGTTGGTTTTTACTCCGCGCTGCTGCATAGCAACACGCTCGCGAATAGAACCAAAATAATGTCCTAAGTGCAAACGCCCTGTTGGACGATCGCCGGTAAGCATAGTAAACGAGGATGGGTTAGTTTTCAACTTTTCAAGAGTTGCGTCCGAACGTTTACGCGCCGCAAGAAAGCTTGCGCTCATCTCATTTCCTGCAGCTGTAATTTGTGCTTCTTCCGGCATTTTGCGCTCCTTAATTACACGTATTTTTACGCTTAAAATATGGCTTTTATGGTAAAAGTTTACACAGACAATACACTCGGTTGCGGTTAAGTGGTACGCTCTTGTGTGATGAACTGATTGTTACGGTAATTTTTTAGAGGGGGTCAGATGGGCCGCGGACGACAGAAGGCAAAGCAACAGAAAATTGCCCGTAAGCTCAAATACCTGACGACCGATACGGATTATGACGAGCTTGCTAAGGAGCTTAACTCCAGCGAACCCGGACAAGGATCCTTCGATCCATTTGCATCGAGCGAAGGTTATGAAGAAGATACGTATCTTCAGGAACAGGATGATTCTTCTGAAGAAGACGCATCTGCCGATACTTCTAACGATGATGATTTAGACGAATATGCTAAGTGGGCTGCTGAAGCTGCTGCAAAAGCTGTAAATAGCGAGAATTCAGCTTCGCATTCTGGCGCGCATACTCCTGTGCATCATCACATACCTATGCCGATGCCAAATTTCATGCATAAGCGTGATAAGTAGAACTACAGCTTACTAATTTTTTACATATCCTGGGTGCAACAAATAATGTTTGCCCCAGGATATTTGTAAATGCATGTAGTTACAGCGTTACAGCGTTACAGCGGAAGAATACTACTTAAATCGTCGCGCTCACCGATTGCGCTTATGTTTCCGGCTTGTTTTTCTTGCTGCCATTTAGTAATACCGCTTGCTAAACGAAGCCACACTTCTGGTTCGAGTTCGATTACATCTGGTGGCGTGAGATTGTGCGGATCAGAAGCTGGACCTTCCAAAATCTTTACAGCTCCCCAAGGTGCAACCCGAACTTCTACTCCAACTCCGGGCGCCTTCTTCTCAATAAGATATAGCGAATACCTAACCGCTAAAGCCTCGTCCGTGCGAGAAATATCTAACATACTACTGTTTATTCGCATAACGTCAACGCCATTATTAAGTACGCTGATAGCAGATTCGCGCCAAGTTTTCCAAGCGCACTGTCCGCGATTTATATCTCGTTCAAGTATTACAGGCATACCTTTTATTATCTTCGTCGCAGCAACTTTTGAAAGCATATTTGTAATAAGACGTTATATACCAATTAATTAAAGGGATTGGGGTTGTGGTATTGTTAGGAACATCGTGTGCATTCCTACATGCCATTTGTAGCTATCTGCAACAGTTATCTACAATGCGGTATCGGTTTAATTGCCTAAACACTGTTTCAGGCTGCACACTTTTTAGGAAATATAACAAACGGCACAAGGAGTCAAATATGACTAAACACGTCGCGCCGAAAGCCAAGACTACTGCGACGGCATTTGCCAAAGAACTTCAAGAGCACCTCAAGTACACCCAGGGTGTAACGCCAGAGCAGGCCACTACGGCAGATGTGTATGTTGCCGCTGCTACCGCAGTTCGTCGTCACTTGATGGACTCTTGGATGCAGACACAGCATGACATGGTTAATGGCAACACCAAGGCTGTCGGCTATTTAAGCGCCGAGTTCTTGATGGGCAAGCAGCTTGAAAACGCTTTGCTTAACGCTGGTCTTACCGATCAGTTCAACAAAGCTGTTACCAAGCTTGGCTTTGATCCACGCGCTGTAATTGATGCTGAGTATGAACCAGGTTTGGGTAACGGCGGTTTGGGTCGTCTCGCAGCCTGCTTTATCGACTCACTCGCCTCTATTGGCGTTCCAGCATTCGGCTACGGCATCCAGTATCGTTACGGCATTTTCAAGCAGCGTTTTGATGAAGAAGGTAAGCAGGTTGAAACTCCTGATTACTGGCTGAGCAATGAAGAGCCATGGGGTCACATTGATTACGGTCGTGACCAGCGAGTCAACTTCGGCGGCGAAGTCGTTGAAGAAAATGGCAAGCGCGTTTGGAAGCCAGCTTGGTCTGTTCGCGCAGTACCAGTCGATTACATGGTTCCAGGTTACAATTCTGGCCGCGTGAATACTCTTCGTTTGTGGACTGCTAAGTCCTACGATGAGTTCGATTTGCTCACCTTTAACAAGTCCGAGTACTTGGATGCTGTGAAGCCACAGGTTGCAGCAGAAAACATTTCTAAGATTCTTTACCCAGAAGATTCCACTCCAGAAGGTAAGGCTTTGCGTCTTGAGCAGCAGTACTTCTTCGTAGCTGCTTCTATCCACGACGCAATCCGCGTGTTCTACCCAGGTCAGGACAAGCCGGATCTTACAACCTTCCCAAGCAAGATTAACTTCCAGTTGAACGATACTCACCCAGTTATCGGCATTCCAGAGCTTATGCGCGTTCTTATGGACGAGTATGGCTACGATTGGAACACCGCTTGGGGTATCACCACAAAGACCTTCAACTACACTTGCCACACTTTGCTTCCAGAAGCTTTGGAAGTTTGGCCAGCCAAGCTTATTGGCGAACTTTTGCCACGCCACCTTGAGATTATTCAGGGCATCAGCGAGCAGTTCCGCAACGAGCTTCGCGGCAAGGGCGTTGCTGAGGATCAGGTTGAGCGCATGCGTATCGCTACCGACGCTGACGAAAATGGCGAAGGTGCTGTAGTCCGCATGGCTTACTTGGCTACCTACGGCGGCTCTTACGTCAACGGTGTTGCTGAGCTTCACTCTGAGTTGTTGAAGGATGTCACTTTGAAGGACTTCTCCAGCGTTTACCCAGATAAGTTCAAGAACGTTACTAACGGCGTAACTCCTCGTCGTTTCGTGCGCTTGAGCAACCCACGTATGTCTGCTCTTATTACTGAGGGCTTGGGTACTGACGCATGGCAGGGTGATTTGGAGCTTCTTGAAGGTTTGAAGCCATTGGCTGACGATCCATCCTTCGTAAAGAAGTTCGCTAAGGTCAAGCAAGAGAACAAGCTTGCCTTCGTTGATTTCGCAAAGCAGAAGTATGGCTTCGAAATCAACCCAGACACCATGTTCAACACCATCGTCAAGCGTTTGCACGAGTACAAGCGCCAGTCCATGAAGATTCTCCAGGTCATCTCCACATACGCTGGAATTAAGAACGGCACAATCGACGTCGACAAGATGCTTCCACGCACCGTGTTCTTCGGCGCTAAGTCTGCTCCAGGCTATGCTATGGCAAAGCTCACCATTCAGCTCATTAACAATGTTGCTCGCGTGGTGAATAACGACCCAGCATGCAAGGGCAAGCTTGCCGTGTTCTTCCCACCAAACTACAACATCGAGTTGGCTATGAACTTGATTCCTGCCACCGATTTGGATGAACAGATTTCTCAGGCTGGTAAGGAAGCTTCCGGCACCGGTAACATGAAGTTCGCTTTGAACGGTGCTTTGACTGTTGGTACTCTCGATGGTGCAAACGTTGAGATTCGCGAGCGCGTTGGCGCTGAGAACTTCTTCCTCTTCGGCATGACCGTTGACGAAGTTGATAAGCTCTACGCTGAAGGCTACGATCACGGCGGCTCCCGTAAGTACTACGAGTCTGATCCTCGCTTGAAGACTGCTGTGGATATGGTTGCTGACGGCACCTTCTCCAATGGCGACAAGAGCGTGTATGAGCCACTCGTCAACGATTGGCTTACCCACGATTACTTCATGGCAATGGCTGACTTCAGCTCTTACATGGACATTCAGGCTCAGATTGAGGAAACTTACCGCGATCCAATGAAGTGGGCTCGCATGGCAGTTTTGAACGTAGCCAACTCTGGTTACTTCTCTTCTGACCGCTCTATCGAAGATTACCTCGATCGCATTTGGCACACTGGTGCTCTTCCAGCACACGTTGCTGAGTAAGCATAGAGATATCGGTTTAATCTCTTAAAAACAAATGGCGGAGGCTGCTAGTTCAGCTTCCGCCATTTTAATTAACTACAAAAGAAGGCGACTACGCATATGCGCAATCGCCTTTGTTATTAAACGCTACTACTATTCTTATTCTTCAACAGCAGGAGCGTCTTTTTCCTCTGTCTCTTCCTTTTCTAGCCCCAAATCAATTGGTGAAGAGCTGTTCTCCCACGGCTCCTCCCATGGGTCATAATCAGGATTATGCTGCTTATACACATACAACGCAGCAATGCCTGCGAGCAGTGCTCCGAAGAGCAGTGCAAAGAACTTCCAACCGCCAGAGGATCTGTTCTCCATGATGGCTCCTTTCGGGTTAAGCTGACCTGCTCGTCCAAGTCAACGATTTATATTGCGTATTGACGCGTAACAACTATCATAGTTGCTTTTTATCTAAGTCGCATCTTTTTCAACAATGTTCTTAATTAAATTTGCTAAAAACTATACTATAAAGATATGCACAATTTGGATATGAAAAACATATGGAATAATATAAAGCTTCGATGCAACACTACAACTGCTA
Organism: uncultured Bifidobacteriaceae bacterium; assembly: GCA_946891915.1. Lineage (GTDB taxonomy): Bacteria > Actinomycetota > Actinomycetes > Actinomycetales > Bifidobacteriaceae > Bifidobacterium. The sequence continues at coordinate 2,307 of CAMPNN010000016.1, read as the reverse complement.
TTATTATTTACTCATGCATTATCGTATGGGTTTTAGAAATGGTATTACGCTTTGTTATACCAAGCGCATACTCAACGTTAATTGAATATACTGCATTTGTTCCAGTAACCGCTTTGCAAACTCCTTGGACGTGGTTTACTTCAATGTTTGTTCACGCTCCGAATATTACACATATTTTCTTCAACATGGTATGTTTGTGGTCTTTAGGCGCTGAGCTTGAAAGATTTTTTGGAAAGTGGAAGTTTTTTGGCTTGTATTTGCTTGCAGGGCTTGGAGGCGATGTTGCAAGCATAATATGGTGCAGATTAACCAGAGATTGGTTTATGGCTTCGTATGGTGCTTCTGGAGCCATAATGGGACTTATTGGCGCTCTGCTAGTAGCACAATGGCGTTTGGGTGAAAGCATGAAGGGCACGTTAATTTGGATTGCTATTACTCTTGCTATGCCTCTTATTGTTCCTAACATTGCTTGGCAGGCGCATGTTGGAGGCTTAATTGTTGGCACTGCATTAGCTGCGTTACTAGGCGTGCGAAATCCGTTATTGAAAAAAGCTTCATTTAATACTCGTTTCTTAGCATATTTTATTTCGATTTTTATTATTCTCGTCGTTTGCGCAATACTTTGCTTAAGTGGCTCGATTTATTAAATTACACACGTGTAGTTTTCCACTAATGTGCACATAATTGTGGATAACCTGGGCATAAGTTGGGTATATCTTAACAATAACTGACCAAGTTATCCACATAGTTAGTCACAAACGTTGATAACTTACCTTTTTAGCGCTTGTGAATATGTGCACAAAAAATTATCCACAATTTGAGATTACTGTGGATTCTTTAACAAATACCTACTCTTCTACAACTTATTTCCACAAAAACCACAATTTTCTGCACCTACACTTCTCTACACCTACGCTAAAAATAAGATTCATGCCTGTACTTCAAATTCCATCAAGTATTGAACCAGCAAATGCTGCAACACTTGCCTTCATTAAAGAAAATTCACAGCTGAAACCAAGCAAAGCAGCTCTTAAAGCGCCTCGAAATTCAAATATTGACTTATACTTTGCAATTAATCAAATAGCAGGCAAACAAATAGCTCAACAAAAACTGCCAAAATGGGCTTCATGCGAGGAAGTAATATACCCCGCGCACATTTCTATGGAACAATGCTCTTCGCAAGTCACAGCGCAATATAAGGCTGATTTTGCGAAAGATTTGCTAAGTAGCACAAATAAAACCCCTAGCACACTAGTAGATTTAACTGGAGGCTTTGGAGTTGATTGCACAATCATGGCTGAATATTTTGATTCAGCAATATGCATTGAGCAGCAGAATGAACTTTCCAGCATTGCACAACACAATATGAAAGCGCTTGGCATTAACAACGTACAATGCTACAACAATAACAGTCTTGACGCGCTTAACAATATTTCTAGCGCAACAATGATATACATTGATCCTGCCAGACGCGATGCACAAGGTTCACGAACATACGCTATTGAAGATTGCACTCCTAACGTTCTTGAACTAAAAGATAATCTGCTTAAAAAATCTTCGCTAGTAATGATTAAGCTTTCACCAATGCTCGATTGGCATAAAGCTGTGAGCGATTTTTGTGGAAACGTGTCATCGGTTCATATTGTTGCTCATAATAACGAATGTAAAGAACTACTAATAATTCTTGACAACAATCTTCACACAAAAATTCCAGTGTATTGCGTAAACGACAATCAGCGCATAGTTGTACAAGCAAATTATGATTCTTCAACAAAGCAAGTAACAATACAATCTGAATCAAACGAACTAGGCTGCGAAAATCAAAAAATCACCATGCCTAAAATACAAAACTGGCAAGATTGGGCACAATACGTTTATGAACCGAACGCGGCAATTATGAAGGTTGGATGCTTTTCAGTATTAGAAGAAAAATACGGAATACAACAAATTGGAAGCAATAGTCACGTATGCGTTTCCGAAAAATATAACGCTGATTTTCCTGGAAAAATATGGAAAATTGAAGACGTATGCAGCATGAATAAACGCGAATTAAAGAAAACGCTAGGAGATATTACGCATGCAAATATTGTTACACGCAACTTCCCAGTATCTTCAGAAGCTCTACGCAAACGACTTAAAATTCAAGACGGTGGAAATATTAGGATTATTGCAACAACCGATATGAACAACAATCATGTGATTATTCGCGCAATTGCAAAATCAGAATAAAAAAGTAGCCACACGAAACGCGCGGGTTATAGGCCAAAAAGTGTGTAAGAAATCATGTCTTAAGACTTGCAATACAAG
>CAMPNN010000015.1 GCA_946891915.1 uncultured Bifidobacteriaceae bacterium | reverse complement strand
CGTTTCCCCCTCAACACGCCGACTCACCCCCCGCGCACAACGCGCACACCCAACGCTCGCACGATTAACGCGCTCGCTACGAAACTCGCGTTGGAAGCACACCGTGCTTTCAACTTAAGCAAGCTCACGCTCCGAGTTGCTTTCGCTCGCGCAATACTGCGCGAAAGCAGGTCGTCGCGCAACACGCCGGCGCTCCACCCTCGCACAACGTGCACACCCAACGCACCCAACGCACCCAACAGCTACAAACCCCGGAAAATCCCCGGCATTTGTAGTCAAAAACCAGTCAAACAGCTACAAAACCCGGGGATTTTCCGGCAAATGTTCCATAAAACAGCCAAAACAGCTACAAACGCCGGAGAAAAAACTACCGCAAATGTTTCAGTAGCTTTGCAGTTGTGCTTTGCAGACGTTGATTACCTGTTGTTCAAAGAACACTAGCGCTTATGCTGCTGCACACACCACACCAGACGCACCTACCCAACCAAAAAACAACGGTGGGTGAATTAACAAGTGAGGGGTGGGTGTTGCTTGGTCGAGCAATATAAAAGCGGAGCGATAGTAATATCTTTTTGATAAATAACTATTTTTGAAAAGAAAGTAAGTAAAAAACTAAACTTAACTATGCAACCTTTAAGTCTAAATAAGGTATAAGAGCGTAGCGCTGTCCTCACGGCTAATCGCCGTTCGGCTGAGCTTGCACGGAAAGTACACTGGACTTTCCGCCTGAGCAAGCTCACGCTCCGAATTGCTTTCGCGCGCGCAATGCTGCGCTCAAGCAGGTCGTCGCGCTAGTAACACCCACCACTCACAACCACATAAGAAACCCGCCAGCCAATTCCCCGGCAAATGTTCCACAAAACCACCAAGCCGACAATTCCTTTACAACCATGTAAAGAAAAAATCGAAATTAAGCCGAAAAGTGATTATTCCTTTACAGCCACGTAAAAGAAATAACGAAATCTCACCAAAAACCGACAAAAACTTTACAAGCACGTAAAGGAAAAATCGGAATTTTGCGAAAAAGCGATTAAAACTTTACATGAGTGTAAAGGAAATAACACTCGCGCGTTTGGAGGGCTTGGGTTGTGTGGCTTTCGCGCTCTAAGCGCGAAAGCAGGTCGTCGCGCAAATGTTTCTGTGCCTTGCAGTTGTGCTCTGCAGACGCTGAGTATTTGCTGACTATCGAACACTAGCGTCCGTGCTGCTGCACACACCACACCAGGTACTCCTACTACACCAAAAAACACTAGCGGCTTAATTGCGCGTCATTCAGTCGTGTGGATAGTAGTGTGGTAGAGATTTGAGATTTTTCGCACTGAACGAAGGCGGACGTCAGAGCCGAAGGCTGCTGACAAGCCGAGCGAAGAAGAAAAATCGAAAAATCTCTGCGATAAGACACGGTTATTAACGATTAAGCACGCAGAGTTTGGGGGATTTCTCTACGAGAACTAAAAGAGGACTGAGGAAGCAACATTCTTTAAAGAACAAAGCAGACACAAAAAGCCTCTAACAGTCAGAGCGACGAAGGACGGGACGTTCGAGGAGAGAAATCCCACAAAACTCGCGCCACATCAAACAATAATAGAGATTGCTGCAAGACAAGTAATTCCTATCTCACACAGCCACTCCAGAAAACACGCCAGCCAAGATCCATAGACACATTCAAGAAAATAGCAAACTCACATTTACATACAATCGCATATACAATTACTAACTATTTTGTATTACAGCTCACAGCTTCAAGCACGCGCTCTACGCCATCTAAATACCCAACATAACGATTTATCTCTTCAAAATTCTTAGACGCATAAATCTTGGTATTAATTACATCCGATAAATCATCACTAATCGCAATCCAAGCGTTAGAGGAATCATCAAATTTTATGCCCATACTATCTTCGTACTTATATAAGCGAGATAATAGCTTCGCGCCTCGCTCTTTTAACACTTCAATCTTCATATTCAGGTCATACTTATCGGATACAGATAATTCTTTTTCCTGAACGATGTCAAAAAATGAAACATTGAACTTATTGCAAATTTTATCTATTAATCGAGTTGAAATAGCACTTTCGCCATTTTCGTATCGCACAATACTATTACGCGATACTCCTAATGCTTCAGCTAACTCTTGCTGGGTTAATTTTTCCGAACGACGCAACGCTCGAATATCCACTGAAACCATACGTGTCCCCTTATACAAAACTATTCAATAGCGATTAAATTTTAAGATTAGATTTTAAGATTAGATTTTAAGACATTGCTACTTTGCAATTATACAATAAAAAACGTTAAATGCACCAATTTTGATGCAAACTTTTTGGATTGTAACGCAACCTTTATTTACTCGCGCTTAACGGAGAGCAAGACGAAGCGCATAACAGAGAGCATAACAGAGGGCATAACAAAAGGCTTGGGAGGTGGTGCCCCTAGTAGCACACAATCCCAAGCCTTTAACAATCACAGCACTATTACTGTCCCTAGCAAAAACAGCGCTGTTTACCACCCTCAACAGTCAACTCGCAAAACCACGCCACCAGCAATCACTGCGAAAAAAGGAAATTAGGCAAAACAGTAAAAACCAGTAACACGATTAGCAAGAAAACCTGCGGCTAAGAATCGAAAGAAGCCCGCCGCTGTTGAGTGCAAGTTTTATAGGGAGTGAGCGCACTCAAACAGCACGCTCACTCAGAGCACTAACGTGCAAACACCTAGCGTTCAAACACTAGCGTGCTTTAGCTTAGTGACGGATCTTGCGAAGAGCAGCACCAACACCAGCGAGAACAGAAGCAGCAACAGCAGCCAAAGCTACAGTAGCACCAGTCTGGCCGAGCTTCTTCTTAGCATCCTCACCAGCATTGTTCTTCTTCTTACCACCGTTTTCACCAGCAGCAGCCTTAGCGCCATTAGCAGCAGCGGCACCGTTAGCAGCAGCAGCAGCAGCGCCAGCCTTACCAGCCTGAGCAGCAGCAGCGGCAAGCTTACCAACAGCAGCCTTACCCTCTGGAGAGAACACGTCAACAGGAGCATCCGCAAGATTCCTTGGATCTGGGAAGCCCTTAACAGCAGAAGCCTCAACCTTCACAGCGGCAAGATATGCAGCAGCATACTTATCCTTGGCAGCATTAAGAGCCTTACCAGCCTTATCAAGATTAGCCTTCTTCTCATCACGAGTCTTCTTAGCATCAGCATACTCGTGAGAAGCATAAGCCTGCGCCAAAGCCACAGCATTATCAAGATCAGCCTTAGCAGCCTTACCAGCATCAGTATCAGCCTTACCAGCTAACACGAAGTTGTTCTGATAATTATCGTAAGCAGCCTTAACCTGAGCCTTCAAGGTATTAAGCTGAGCCTCAGCCGCATCAAACTTAGCCTGAGCATCCTTAAGCTCATTAAGAGCAGTACCATAAGCAGCAGCAGCCTCGTTGTAAGCAACATTAGTGTGCAACAAAGCACCAGAAGCAGCGGCAACAGATGGAGCTGGGGTTACTAGAGTTGGATCCTTCTTGTCTGGATCCTTCTTATCTGGATCCTTCTTATCTGGATCCTTCTTGTCTGGATCCTTCTTGTCTGGATCCTTCTTTGGATCTGTCTTCTCACCCTTGCACTGAGCCTTAGCAAACTCATCCTTATCAGCATTCAAATCAGCCTGAAGATCCTTCAAAGCCTGAGCCTGATCATCAACAGTATTCTTCTGAGCCTCAACAACTGCAGCCTGAGCATCATACTCCGCCTGAGCAATAGCCTTAGCACCCTGAGTACCTCTACCAGTCGGATTACTATAAGTACCACCTTGACCCTTAACCGCAGAGCCCTCAGTTCCGTAATCGTCCTTAGCCTTCTTCAAAGCATTAGCAAGTGGCTTACCGTCCTTGGAACCATCGAAATCAGTCGTAGCATGAGCATTTGCATTCTTTGGATCTGTTGCAAACGCACCATATGCTGTATTGTACTTATTCTGAGCTTCATCAAGCTTATTCTTAGCAGCAGTATCCTTGCTAGTAGCCTCATCAAGAGCACGCTTTAGGGAATTAAGAGTACGAATCTCCTTAGCAAGAGTAGTCCTTTCGCTATGAAGAGTCTTCTTAGCAGATTCAATCTGCTCAAGATCATTATCAATAGTGCTCTGAAGAGCAAGAAGCTCAGCAGCAGTAGCTGGCTCGCATTCCTCAGTCTTAGCAGCTTCCTTAGCAGCCTCAGCGAATGCTGGAGCAGCAAAAGCCAAGCCGGAGAGGAGGGTGGCGCCAGCAGCGAATGCGGCGATAGCCTTCTTATTCAACATAATATTTTCCTTTCTTCTTCTCCTTCGCGTATTGCGAAGAAAAAATTCAAAATCCACATTCTGTGGATAACTTTCGAATCAGAGCATCTGGTTGAAAGCTGCTATTAACATACCCCCCCCCCGTTCGAAAAAGTCAAGCCTCAACATGCCGTCCATGCACAAAAAATGTTGATAACTTTCCTAAAATAATCCAGAATAACTAAATAAAAGCGTAAAAAATACTGTTCTCACGCTGCTTTGTCGTAAAAAATACTAATTTCAAGATTTTCAAAGATTTTTCCCAGAAAACTCTCAGGAAACTCCCTCAAACTCCCCCACCGCGCCCCCAAACCCTTGCAATCTCAACGTTTCCCCCTCAACACGCCGACTCACCCCCCGCGCACAACGCGCACACCCAACGTGCACACCACCCAACAGCTACAAACTCCAGGAATTATCCGGCAAATGTTCCACAAAAATGCCAACGCAGCTACAAATGCCGGAGAAAAAACTCCCGTAAATGTTTCAGTAGCTTTGCAGTTGTGCTTTGCAAACGCTGAGTACTTGCTGTTCAAAGAACACTAGCGCTTATGCTGCTGCACACACCGCACCAGACGCACCTACCCAACCAAAAAACAACAGTGGGTGAATTAACAAGTGAGGGGTGGGTGTTGCTTGGTCGAGCAATATAAAAGCGGAGCGATAGTAATATCTTGTTGATAAATAACTATTTTTGCAGAAAAAGTAAGTAAAAAACTAAACTTAACTACCTATCCACTAGACCAAATGAGGTATAGGAGCGTAGCGCTGCGAGACAAGTAACACCCACCACTCACAACCACATAAGAAACCCGCCTGCCAATTCCCCCGGCAAATGTTCCAAAAAACAAAAAGCCTCTTGACGAATAATCGCCAAGAGGCCTATAAACTAGCAGTCGCTAAATAAAACAGCTAAACAACACTGCTAAACAAAACAGCTAAACAAAACTGCCACGCAACTACTTGCGGTGAGCGCGGTAGAAGCGAATCAAGCTCTGCGTAGAAGCATCCTGAGCCGCCAAAGCTTCATCATCCTTAGAGATAGCAGGAGTAATCTGCTTTGCAAGCTGCTTGCCAAGCTCCACACCCCACTGATCGTAAGAATCCAAGCCCCACACAGTGCCTTCAACGAAGGTAATGTGCTCGTAGAGAGCAATAAGCTCGCCCAAGCTGAACGGGGTCAAAGCATCGCCAAAGATGGACGTGGTTGGACGGTTGCCCTTGAACACGCGAGCCGGCACAATCTCCTCTGGAGTTCCTTCAGCGCGAACCTCGTCCGCAGTCTTACCGAAAGCAAGAGCCTTAGTCTGCGCAAGATAGTTGCCCAAGAACAGCTCGTGCACATCCTGATCGCCATCCTTAGTAGGATTTGGCGTGTTCACGAAGGCAATGAAGTCAGCTGGAATAAGCTGAGTGCCCTGGTGAATCAACTGGTAGAAAGCGTGCTGGCCGTTGGTGCCTGGCTCGCCCCAGAAGATTTCGCCAGTTTCGCTGGTTACAGGAGTGCCGTCCCAGCGCACAGACTTACCATTGGATTCCATGGTGAGCTGCTGCAAATAAGCTGGGAAGCGGTGCAAGTACTGGTCGTATGGAAGCACAGCGTGGGAAGCAACCTTGTAGAAGTTGCGGTACCACACGTTGAGCATGCCAAGAAGCACCACAACGTTCTTTTCGAACGGGGTTTCAGCAAAGTAAGTGTCGATTGCGTGGAAGCCGTGCAAGAACTCTTCGAAGCGCTCAGGGCCAAGAACCACAGCCAAAGAAGTGCCAACAGCGGAATCCACAGAGTAGCGACCGCCAACCCAGCTCCAGAAGCCAAAGGCGTTGGTTGGGTTAATGCCGAACTCTTCAACCTTCTCAAGGTTGGTGGAAACAGCCACGAAGTGCTTGGCAACAGCATCTGCCTTTTGAGCGGCAGAACCGTCAATAGCGCCGGATTCCTGAAGCTTGTTAAGCAACCAGGTACGAGCGGTACGAGCGTTGGTCAAGGTTTCCAAAGTTGTGAAGGTCTTGGAAACGATGATGAACATGGTGGTTTCTGGATCCAAATCCTTGGTCTTTTCGGCCATGTCGTTTGGATCAATGTTAGAAACGTAGCGAGCGCTAATGCCAGCGTCGGCATATGGCTTCAAAGCTTCGTAAACCATAACCGGACCCAAGTCGGAACCGCCGATACCAATGTTCACAACGGTCTTAATGGTCTTGCCGGTAACGCCCTTCCATTCGCCGGAGCGAACCTTGTTGGCGAAATCGTAAATGCGGCCCAATACTTCGCGAACGTCGGCAACGGTGTCCTGGCCGTCAACCACAAACTTGCCAGCGTCCTCGGCTGGACGACGCAAAGCAGTGTGCAACACTGCACGATCCTCAGTATTATTAATGTGCACGCCGGTGTACATTGCCTTAGTGCGCTCGTCAAGCTTTACAGCCTTTGCCAAGTCTGCAAAAAGCTTAAGCGTTTCTGGCTTAATCAAATTCTTAGAAAGATCGAAGTGGAGATCTCCAGCTTCGAAGCTCAACTTATCCACACGGTTTGCGTCCTCAGCAAACCACTTCTTCAAGCAGACACCTTCAGCCTGCAACTCGTCGTAATGCTTCTGCAGAGCAGCCCATTCTGGGGTTTTTACGGCGTCAACTGGCGGATTGATGGCCATTAGTTTTGGTCCTTTCATTTCTTTAACTGATGCGACAGCAATTGTCACTATCATCCACTTCACAAGATACTCACAAAAGCAGACAGAAACACGCGAAGCTGAACACAAAAATGAACACAATAACACCGATGTGTGCGGCGCGCCCGACTGGACAAATACTAAAATATGATATATAGTTTTTGATTTGTGCGCGAGTCGCGAATGCGTCTCGGGCTACACGCCACTTTAGCTCAGTCGGTAGAGCGTCTCCCTCGTAATGAGAAGGTCGACAGTTCGATTCTGTCAAGTGGCTCTCGACTCATTCGAGCGCGTTAATACTTTTGATTTTATGCTGATTTGCGTTAGTTAGCGTTGATTTGCGTTATGCGAGTTGATTTGTATTGTGCGCTCAACATTATGAGCCAATGCGCGAGTGGCGGAATGGTAGACGCGCAGGATTTAGGTTCCTGTGTCTTACGACGTGTGGGTTCAAGTCCCATCTCGCGCACGTAATCTTGCGTCTGCTTTTACGTTTATTTTTTACGATTATTTCGCGCTTTTTCGCAATACTTTCGTAATATTTACGCTTATTCGCGCTTATTATGCAACAATTTTTCGCACTACTTTCGCGCTCACTCCGTAATAAACAGCGCCTGCAACTCCGGCAAAAGCGCACGCAAAGCCTGGCCGCGGTGCGAAATAGCGTTCTTCTCTTCCTGCGTCAACTCTGCGCTAGTCAAACCTTCCATTTGCACGCCGTCACGAATCGGCTGCTTATCCGGCACAAAAAGCGGATCGTAACCAAAACCGTTATCCCCACGCTCCTCGCGAATCAACCTGCCAACCATCTCCCCAACGCGCACAGTTTCAAACCCGCGCGCATGAGACATAACGCTACCTTCCGGCACTTCGCTGCAATCCTTAGGAATTGCGAGCGCAGCAGCGCAACGGAAACGCGCAGTGCGGCACTGGTCTGGAATATCCAAAAGCTGCTTTAGAAGAAGCTCATTATTCGCCTTATCATCCCCATGAACACCGCTCCACCTGGCAGACAAAATGCCAGGAGCAGCGCCAAGCACGTCCACAATAAGACCAGAATCGTCGGCAATAGTGGGCAAACCGGTTCTTGAAGCAACGTCGCGAGCCTTAAGCAACGCATTCTGCTCAAAAGTAACACCCGTTTCCACAGGGTCCGGCAAACCAAGCGAGCCGGCAGTAATTAAATCAAACTGATCCGCTAATTGCGCCAGCTGCTCCTGCAAAATGCACTTAATTTCAACGAGTTTTCCCTCATTATGTGTTGCCACAACAAGTTTCACGCCCGCTCTCCTTCAATATATCTACTATTTTGCTATTTACTATTTTATATAAGCTATTTTATATAAGCTATTTTTACTTTTTTATATACTATATTTAGCTATTTCGCTAAAGCCTCTTTTTGCGCCGCCTGCAGCTCACGATTACCTTTAGTCGCTAAATCAAGCAAAGTATTTAATTCGCTGCGATTAAACGGACGATGCTCAGCAGTGCCCTGAATCTCAATAAACGCGCCGGAACCGGTCATAGCAACATTCATGTCCGTCATAGCCTGACTGTCCTCAACATAAGGCAAATCAAGCATAGGCGTGCCGTTAATAACGCCAACCGAAACGGCCGAAACAGCATCCTTAAGAACGCTTGCTGCGGAACGAATATGACCATTCTTTTCCGCCCAATTAAGCGCATCAACCAACGCAACGTAAGCACCCGTAACGGAAGCCGTGCGCGTGCCGCCATCCGCCTGCAAAACGTCGCAGTCAATCTGAATCTGGCACTCGCCCATTGCCTTCATATCAACAACTCCGCGCAAGCAGCGGCCAATAAGACGGCTGATTTCGTGCGTGCGGCCGCCTATTTTTCCGCGCACAGACTCGCGATCAGTGCGCTCAGCCGTTGCTCTAGGAAGCATAGAGTATTCGGCAGTTACCCAACCCAAGCCTGAATCCCTACGCCAACGCGGAACGCCAACCGTAAAAGTTGCAGTGCACATGACGCGCGTATTTCCGCACTCGATTAAAACCGAGCCTTCCGGAACGTCAGTAAATTTGCGGGTTATGCGCACAGGGCGAAGCTCGTCAACAGCACGACCATCAACACGAATAGTTTTAACAGATTCCAACATATCCTTGATTTGAGCCATAATTCACAAATTTAGCACGTGGCGGTTATCTTCTAAATCGCTAAATTAGCAAATCCGCTAGATCTGCTAAATTAGCGAATCCGCTAGATCTGCTCAGAAAGCTCCATCCACTCTTCCTCAAGCGCGCTAGTTTCCTGCGCATTCTGCTGCAACTCTTCGTTAAGAGCCTGCAATCCCACGAAATCGCTTGGATCGTGGGCTGCCATTTGCGATTCAATATTTGATTTTTGATCCTCAAGTTTGGCAAGCTTTCGTTCGATTGCGGCAATGCGCCGGGTTGCGTCGTGGTAGGCTTTGCCGGTGAGTTTCGGCGCGCTTACTGAAGCCGAACTTGCAGCACACTTCGCACTTTCCGCACTTTCTGCACTTTCTGCAGCACCCTTCGCACTTTCCGCAGCACCCTTCGCACTTGCTGAATTTATTCCGCTATTTTCGTTACTATTTTTCGTTTTTGCAGAATTAATATTATTCTCTCGCTCGCGATGCAACTTCTCTACAATCTGCAAATACTCGTCCACACCACCCGGAAGGTGACGAATCTTGCCATCGATCAGCGCAAACTGCTGGTCAGTTACGCGCTCAAGCAAGTAGCGATCGTGCGAAACCACAATCAGCGTGCCAGGCCAAGTGTCAAGCAAATCTTCCATAACGGCGAGCATATCGGTGTCAAGATCGTTTCCCGGCTCGTCCATAATCAGCACGTTTGGCTCGTTTAGAAGAATGAGCAGAAGCTGCATTCGTCGCTTTTGACCACCCGAAAGATCCGCAATCGGCGTCATAAGCTGCTCCGGCTTAAAACCAAGCCTTTCCATAAGCTGACCCGGCGTCACTTCCTTGCCGTCAATAATGTAACTCGGCTTGTAACGGCTTAAAACTTCCTTAACCTTATATTTTCCAAGCTTTTCAAGCTCTTCCAAACGCTGCGAAAGTACCGCAAATTTTACGGTTTTGCCAATATTTACGTGACCGACAGTAGGTTTTAGCGAGCCGTCAATAATGCTTAATAAGGTTGATTTTCCGGCTCCGTTTGCGCCAACTATGCCGAAACGGTCGCCAGGGCCGATCAGCCACGTTACGTCGTTAAGAATCACGCGGCCGGTAATAGTTTTTCGCTCTGCTGCCGCAGTTTCCAGATTTTTTTCAGAAGGATTTTTTTCAGAAAGATTTTTTTGAGAAAGATTTTCTTGATTTTCGTCGACGGCAATCGTAACGCTTCCTACGTGAGTTGGTTGCGCAAAAGCAGATTCTACAATGTCGACTTTATTTGATTTTTCTGCAGTAGCAGCGCTTTCCGAAGCATTCGCACTTTCGGCAATATCTGCACTTTCGGCAATATTCGCACTTTCGGCAATATCCGGATCAATATTTTTTAGTTGATTAGCGTCGTCAAAAATTTGCGTAACGTCAATCAAATCAACAACCTGCTTGCCAAGACGCGAAGTCGCCATTTTCTTCAATTCCAAAGTATCGCGCACTGGCGGCACGTCTGCAATAAGCTCGCGCGCCTGCTTTACGTGGAACTTCTGCTTAGTAGAACGAGCACGAGCGCCGCGCGAAAGCCAAGCCAACTCTTTACGCGCCAAATTCCTGCGACGCTCCTCGCGCACATCCGCCTGACGATCGCGCTCAACTCGCTGAAGCATGTAAGCGCTGTAACCGCCTTCAAACGGATCAATCGCACCATCGTGAACTTCCCACATAGACGTGCAAACTTCATCCAAAAACCAGCGGTCGTGCGTCACAATCAAAAGCGCACCCTGACCATCCTGCCAACGGTGAAGCAAATGCTCAGCAAGCCAGTGAATCGTCACCACATCCAAGTGGTTAGTAGGCTCATCCAAAGCCAAAATATCCCAGTCGTGAAGCAGCAACCTCGCCAAATCAGCACGCCTACGTTGGCCGCCGGAAAGCGTACCAACCCTCGCCTCCAAATTTATGCCGCCAAGAAGAGCTTCTACGATTTCGCGCGAGCGCTGATCCGCAGCCCACTCGTAATCTTCACGATTCTCCAACGCAGCATGACGCACAGTTGCGTTGTCGTCCAAAGGATCGCGCTGGTCAAGAATGCCGAAAGTAAGCCCGCCGCGCTTAGTTACGCGGCCCGAATCAGGCTTAATACTACCCGAAAGCAAACGAAGCAGCGTCGACTTTCCGTCACCATTTCGACCAACAATACCAATGCGATCGCCCTCAAAAACACCCTGCGTGACGTCTGTAAAAATCGTTTTTGTAGCAAACTCTAGCGAAACTCGTTCTAATCCCAAATCATATGTAGGCATAATGCACAAATATAGCTGCAGACTTCTACGAAAGCTGCGAAGAGATTTAATTTGATTTAATCGAATCTAATCTAATCTAATTCAATCCAATCTAATCTAAAAGCGCGTGTTTGCAACGTGGACTATAATGGTTGCTGCTATGAAGACTCAAAATAATCACGAAAATCACGAAAATAAGCGCGAGGAAAATCAGCACGAAGCTATGACGGAAAATATTGCAAGTGGAGTTTTAAGATTAGACGACGGCGAGGTTCGCGATGGGGATCCAACGCAGGAACTTCTAAACGCTTTAGGCACAACGATTTCGCCAGATCTTTTAGTGGAAGCACTTACGCACCGCTCGTTTTCGCACGAGCATCCGGGTACGCGCAATTATGAGCGACTCGAATTTTTGGGAGACGCTGTGCTTGAGCTGGTTTCTACAGAAACGCTATTTTCTGCGCATCCGGACATGACTGAGGGCCAGCTTGCGAAGATGCGAGCAAAGGCGGTGTCCGAGTGGGCGCTTTCGGCTGTTGCGCGCGAAAAGCTGCATGTTGGGCCGTATATTTTGCTCGGTCGCGGCGAAATGGAGCAGGGCGGGAATAACAAGGATTCGATTCTTTGCGATATTGTTGAGGCGCTTATTGGGGCGACTTTCGTGGAGCACGGTATTGATGAAGCGCGCGCGGTGGTGCATCGTTTGATTGATGACACTTTGGCGGAAGTGCTTACGGAAGGCCCGGCGCTTGATTGGAAGACTTCGCTTACGGTTAAGGCGCACGATATGGGATTGGCGGATCCGGAGTACCGAATGGCGGTTTCTGGGCCTGAGTATGCGCCAGTGTTTGAGGCGCGCGCAGTTTTGGCTAATGATGATGGCGACGAAGTGCTTGGCGTTGGAAGCGGCTCTAGCAAACGCAAAGCGCAACTTGCGGCTGCCGAAGTCGCGTGGCACGCACTCGACGCGCGCAAGTAACTAAAAAACTAAACTTAACTATGAAACCGCTAAGTCCAAATAAGGTATAAGAGCGGAGCGCTGCAAGACAAGTAACACCCACCCCTCACAAAAACAATACGCAAGAAAAAAAAAAGAAAACCCTGCCACCCGTCGATGGCAGGGTTTCTTAATAAATACAACCTACTTGTTGTGCGCGGAGCGAATAGCCTCGCGGTACACGCGACCGCGGAAGGTTCCGCAGGATGGGCAAGCCATGTGTGGGAATGCCTGAGAACCGCAGTTCGGGCAAGTCACAGTCTGCACGGCAGACGCCTTCCAATTAGCGCGACGCGAATGCGTATTAGCACGCGAGGTCTTGTATTTAGGCAGTGCCATAATCTTTCCTCTATTTCGTTCAACCGATTGAGCTTAAGCGTTCTGTATATTACAGCAAGCGCCGTACAATTCCCCGAAAATGTTCCATCCCAGCGCCAAAACAACTACAAACGCCGGAAATTCTCCCGCAAATGTTCCATAAAATGTCCAAAGTAGCTACAAATGCCGGGGATTTTCCAGCAAATGTTCCATAAAATGTCCAAAGTAGCTACAAATGCCGGGGATTTTCCAGCAAATGTTCCATCCCAGCGCCAAAACAACTACAAATGCCGGAGAAAAAACTCCCGAAAATGTTCCAAAAAACCACCAAAACAGCTACAAATGCCGGGGATTTTCCAGCAAATGTTCCATCCCAGCATCAAAACAACTACAAACGCCGGAAATTCTCTCGCAAATGTTCCACCAAAAAGCTAAAAGCGATTATTCCTTTACAGCGCTGTAAAGAAAATAACGAAATCACACCAAAAAACGACAATTACTTTACACACAAGTAAAGGAAATGTCGGCATTAAGCCAAAAAACGACAATCACTTTACAACCAAGTAGAGGAAATGTCGGCAGTAAGTCAAAAACGGCTGAAACGCTCGCGCGGGTAACGCGCTCGCTACGAAACTCGCGTTGGAAGCACACTGTGCTTCCAACTTAAGCGAGTTCCCGCTCCGAGTTGCCTTCGCGCTCTACGCTCTAAGCGCGAAAGCAGGTCGTCGCGCCCGCAATTAATTTTGCTTTTCAGCCTGCTCAAGTTGCGCTTTTAAGCCTTCCAAAGCCGCAAATCGAATATCCGTAACGTCGTGATGATGCTCCGGATGCTCGTTCAAATTCTCACCGCACTGCGGGCAAAGTCCGCGGCAATCCGGCTCACACAACGGCTGAAGCGGCAACTCGCTAACCATCGTGTCTCGAATAAGCGCCTCAATATCCGCAAAATCGCCGCCGCCAACCAGCGGATACACATTCCCAGACTCATCGTTTTCATCCCAAATCTGCGACTCGTCTTCGTCAACATCCCCGCGCTCCCCGCGACCATTCGCACGCTGCGAGCGCTCGTCTACGTAAGGGAAGAACACGCACACATCCACCTTCCAATCGCGGCGAAGCGGCATCAGGCAGCGCGTGCACTCCGCATGAACCGGAGCCGTAATACTGCCCTGGAACATTAAGCCGTCAACCACAGCATCGAAATCGCCATCAACCATAACGTCGCTGCCGGGCTTTACGCCAATAACGCAATCTCCAATACCTTCCGGAGCTGGAAAAGCGCGGTGCAAAGACATACTGCTACCAGCGCGAGCGGCCATTTGCGCCACCGGAACAGCCCATGGTGATTGGGAAGGGTGCGAAGTCATTTATTCATTCCTTTCGTCGTCGTTGCTGTCGTTTCCGTAGTTGCTGTCGTTTCCGTAGCTGCCATCGTCGTCAGCCTCGCCAGCATTTTTGTACAATGCTGCGCTCAATTCGTTTTGCACATGTTCCGCAGCCCGGCAGCGATCATCCAACACGCGCTGACCCGCTTGAACGTCCTGCTCTAACTTGTCAAGCTGCTGCTTTAAGCCTTCCATAACCGTTGCGCAATACTGGTTAGCGCCTTGCGTGAGCTTGTTGGATTTTTCTTGAGCCTTAGCAAGAATATCGCTCGCCTTCTGCCTTGCTAACGCAGTGACATTTTCTTGACCAGCCAAGAATCTTGCACGTTCGCGAGCTTCGTCAATAATTTCTGCAGACTGAGATTGCGCTGAAGAAACAATCGAGCTTGCTTGAGTTTGCGCTGTGCGAAGTCTGCGCTCTGCTTCTCGCATTAATGCCGACGCACGCTCTAATTGCACTGGAAGCATGTCTTTTAAGCGCGACAGCTGGTCCGCAAATTCGTCGCGATCAATTTTTACCATTCCTTGCGAAAACAGCACGCCTTTTGATTCCATAAGCGTCGATTCCATAGAGTCGATGATGTCGTAAACTGTGGTAAATTCGGCGCGGCTTTTTGAACGGATTTCGTCGCTTACTTTAGTTGCGGCTGCAGCGGGCGCAGTATCTTCTTCGTCAAAGTCAATTGCGCCGCCGTCTTCGCGCTCGCGCAAATCTGGGAGCGGGAATGATGAGAAAAGATTTGATGATTTTGCAGCATTGCCTGCTTTTGCGCCGGAGGAAGAATTTGCGGCATTTACAGCACTTTCAGCATCAGCAACACTTCCCACTGCCGACACAGCCGAAGTTTCCGTATTATCAGCATCATTGCCAGCATCCACAATATCTTGATTGTCTTCTTCGTCAACAAGAATTGGATGCAATGGAAGATTTTGGTTTCCGTCAGCTTGTATCTTTCGTTCCATCGTGTCATCTCCTTCAAATTGCGAACCTGCGGTATTTTGCATCATATCGTTTTCGTCTGTCATCTTCCACTCTCCTGTAACAATTTTCGTAACAATCTCTTGTAATAATTAACAATTTCGTAAGTCACTGCCGACTTTCGTTGCTTACGTTACTTTTGCTACTTACGTTACTTACATTACTTAAGTACTACTTACGTTACTTTCGTACTACTTTCGTTTCGTAACAGCAAAAGTCAGCAGCTATTGCGCAAAAAGCTTTTGTAATAAGGGTATTACGTTATCTGGAACCATTCCCGCAACGTTTCCGCCGTGACGCGCAACATCCTTAACCACCGAACTCGACACATGCTCAAGAACCGGATCCGCAGGCAAGAAAAGCGTTTCAATACCAGCCAATTTGCGATTCACAAGAGCCATTCCAAGTTCTGCTTCATAATCGCCGTTTTGACGCAGCCCCTTTACAATCGCCGTAGCACCAACTTTTGTGCAATAATCCGTAATCAACCCCGTTGTAGAAGCAACAATTATTTTTCCGGAATAATCGCACTTTGACGCGTCGTCACAACCATCACTCGACTTGCACAAATTCTGCACAGCCTCGCGAATAATATTTACGCGCTCATATTCAGAGAACAACGGCGTCTTTGCAGCGTTCACCGCAACTAGCACATGCACTTCGTCAAATAGGTGCGTACAGCGTTGTATTACGTCTAAATGGCCGGCAGTGACTGGATCATACGAGCCGGGACACACAGCTATAGTCATGCTTTTAGAGTATCACCCATTTATCTCAGAGCAAAAATACTAGCTAAAACACGGCGTTTAAGAACAATTTTTGCGTGATTTTTTTGCGATAATGCCTTATGCTTGGGTAGTAGCACAGTTCAGCGCGAGATTCGATGCGAAGCGAGATTTGAGAATAGATTCGACGCGAGATTCGTTTTTGCATTCGATTCGGAAAGGGATTCGATTATGTTTTCAGCACTATTGGCAGATAACGCACTTACTGCAATTATGGAAGCCGATTCGCAGTCCGCTAATCCCGACTCAGGTTCCGGCACAAGCACTTCTGTTTTGGAGCGCCCGGAAGTTGAAGAAGACGCGCGCTTAGATGACGGCGGGAACGCAGATCGTTTTGCGCACTACGTTTCTAAAGATCGCGTTGAAGAGTCGCGCTTAACCGGCCGACCGGTTGTGGCGTTATGCGGAAAAGTTTGGATTCCGCGCCACGAAGCGAACGACTACCCTGTGTGCCCGGAATGCAAACGCATTTACGAAGAAATCGGTAAGCTCGGTTTTTAGAAGGTACTGTTTTTAATAAGGTACTGTTCTTACGAAGGTACGGTTATTAAGAAAGTACAGTTTTTAGAAAGTACAGTTTTTAGAAAAGCCCGACTTTAGCAGCCGAGCTTTCAAAAATACGCAATCTTACGTAACTTTACGCAATTTTACGCAACTTTTTATAAAACGTGAATCTCGGTTGGAATTGCAGGATCCCCACGCATCAAACTTTGCGCAGCCAACGGCAAACGCTGCAACTGGCGAGCGCAATAATCTTGAGCACGCATAATCGCATCGTGACCCATATACTGCTCGTCCGCCTCGCCATCAACCATGTAATCAACCAGCAAATTCTCCCACGAATCTTCAGGCTTAAACTTAGCCAACAAATCTTCCGAACCAGAAACCACACGCTCACAATCAGCCACACCGCAAGAATCGTTGCTGTAATCGTAAGAGCGATACGCAAACTTGCGGCCAGGCACAGTCGCCTTATTCTTCGACTTCTTAGCAACCGGATGCATTACGCCATCCGCACCCTCTCGCTCAGTAAGCTTATAAACCATTGCGCAAGTTGGAGCGCCAGAGCCGGTTACAAGCATCGTGCCAATGCCGTAAGAATCCACAGGCGCGTTCTGTAGAGACGCAAGCGCATACTCGTCCAAATCGTTCGTAACTGTAATCTTCGTGTTCTTAGCACCCAAATCGTCAAGCTGATTCCTAACGCGACGAGCCAAAGCGCACAAATCCCCGGAATCAATACGAATTCCGCCAAGCTCCGGCCCTGCAACTTCAACAGCGGTCTTCACAGCCTCTTCAATGTTATAAGTGTCAACAAGAAGCGTAGTGCCCTTGCCAAGAGCGGCAATTTGGGAAGTAAAAGCGTCGCGCTCAGTGTCGTGCACAAGCGTAAAGCAGTGAGCTGCAGTGCCGATTGCTTTCAAGCCGTAAAGTTTCGCTGCGAGCAGGTTTGCAGTTCCCTTAAAACCGCCAATTACTGCGGCACGGGAAGCAGCAACTGCCGAATATTCGTTCGTGCGACGACCGCCCATATCCATGCAAGGACGTCCTGCGGAAGCAGAAACCATGCGAGCTGCAGCAGACGCAACCGCGCAATCGTAATTAAGCACGGAAAGAAGCAGCGTTTCAAGCAAAGTGCATTCACCAAAAGTGCCTTCTACTTGCAAAATCGGCGAATCTGGGAAGAACATCTCACCTTCGTGATAACCGGAAATTTTACCATGGAATCGGAAATTTTCCAGCCATTTAATGGTTTCGGCGCTAACAATTTTGCGATCACTTAAGAAACGCAAATCATCTTCCGAAAGACGGAACTTACGCAACTCCTCCAAAATGCGGCCCGTTCCAGCAACAACGCCGTAACGACGACCCTGCGGCAAGTGGCGCGTAAAAATTTCGAATACGCACTTGCGATTTGCAGTGCCGTCCTTAAGAGCCGCGTCAAGCATCGTATATTCGTACATGTCCGTCATAAGTGCAGATGAAATCTCAGCCATGATATTCCTTTCGACAACGAACAATAAACAGCTAGGCAATAGATAAGTAATAGATATGAATCTAATTGGATTACCAAAATAGCTACGAATCTAACTGGATTACTAAAGCTAAATCTAAAACCAAATCGCAATAATTGTATCGCTAGCTAAAGAGCCGACGCGCGAAATGCAAAACCGACAAAAACTTTACAGCGGCGTAAAGAAACTAACGAAATCTCACTTAAAGACGACAAAAACTTTACAGCGGCGTAAAGGAAATAACGGAATCTCGCTTAAAGGCGACAAAAACTTTACAGCGGTGTAAAGGAAATAACGCGCGAAGGCGAGCGCGCTTGACTATAGTCAAGTCTGAGTATAAAGAAGCATTTATAATGGCAAGTATGCTTAATAAGACTTTGAACGAAGAGACTACAAAAGTTACTAAAGCCGCACAAAACTTGCGCCTGTACAACACTGCCTCACACGCAACCAACGCTTTTACGCCATTAAAACCGGGTCGCGTAGGAATGTACGTATGCGGCGCGACCGTGCAAAGCTCGCCGCATATTGGACACATTCGCGCGGCAATCGCCTTCGACGTAATCCGCAGGTGGATGCTGCGTCTTGGCTACAAAGTTACGTTTGTGCGAAACGTCACCGATATTGACGACAAAATCATGAAAAAAGCTAGTGAAGCAGGCCAAACTTGGTGGGAGCGCGCCTACTTTTACGAGCGTGAATTTAGTGAGGCTTACAGCACTTTAGGCGTTTTGCCGCCGACGGTTGAGCCGCGAGCTACAGGGCATATTACGGATATGGTTGAGCTGATTGAGCGTTTGATTGAGCGCGGTCACGCTTACGTTATTCGCGACGATTCGGGGAATCCTACTGGCAACGTTTATTTTGACGTGCCAAGTTGGGAGCATTACGGCGAGCTTACGCACCAAAATCAGAATCGTGATGTAAGCGGTTGTGACGAAGCGTCCGCAATTGCGGATGCAAAAGGTCCGAGCGTGGACGCAGCCGGCAACGATATTTACAACCCGACCGACCCAGCCGACGCTTCCCCAGACAAGCACGATCCTAGGGATTTTGCGCTTTGGAAGGCTCCTTGCGATTTCGACCAGCCGGACGCACGCTGGAAAACGCCTTTTGGCGAGGGGCGTCCAGGTTGGCATATTGAATGCTCGGCTATGAGCCACCGTTACCTCGGCGACGATTTTGATATTCACGGCGGCGGATTGGATTTGCGATTCCCACATCACGAAAACGAAATGGCGCAAACTCGCGCTGCCGGCTGGAAAAGCGCGAATGTGTGGATGCATTCCGCGTGGGTTACGGCCAAAGGCGAAAAAATGAGCAAATCGTTGGGAAATGGGCTTTCCGTGCCAACAGTTTTGGCGAATAATTCGGCTTGGGTTGTGCGTTACGCGCTGGGAGCTGTGCAGTATCGCGCAATGTTGGAATGGTCGGATCAAGCTTTGGTAGAAGCAAAAGCTGCTTACGATCGCATAAGCAACTTCCTTGAGCGAGCCTGCCGACTGCTTGAAACAACGCCAACTCGCGAAGAAGTGCAATCTGTAGACGCAGACTCGCTTCCTGAAGATTTTACGCGCGCAATGAACGACGATATTAACGTTTCTGGCGCAAACGCAGCAATATTTACAGCAATTCGACAAGGAAATGCGCTTCTTGACGATTATGCACAAACGCAAAACGCTGCGAAAGCGCAAAAAGTATCGCAAAATGCGGCGCAATCACAAATCGAAAGCACGCAAAAACTGCTATATACCGCGGTTTTGCAAGTGCGCGCTATGCTAGACACGCTCGGATTGGATATTTACGGCGAACCTTGGGCTTCTGCGAAATCTTCCGCAGAAGGAGCAAACAGGGAAAGCAGTAAGGAATGCGAGGCTTTGGATGCTTTAATCAACTCGCAACTTCAAGCTAGAGCAGATGCTAGAAAGGCAAAAGATTTTGCTACAGCGGATGCAATTAGAGATGCGCTGAATAACGCCGGAATCGTAATTGAAGACGGCGCTAAAGGATCTTCGTGGCATTTGCAGTAAGAAAGCAACCACACAATAATGCAACGTTAGCAACAGCAGGTAGAATGGAAACATTATGGCAGCATTTAGTTCATTAACAGACCGCCTTTCCAATGCTTTCAAGCATTTGCGCAGTAAAGGCAAGCTTTCGGAATCGGATATTGACGGCACGATTCGCGAGATTCGTCGCGCTCTTCTCGACGCAGACGTGGCGCTGGAAGTCGTGCGCTCATTCACAGCAAAAATTCGCGAGCGCGCGCTTGGCGAAGAAGTTTCCAGGGCTCTTAATCCGGCTCAGCAAGTTGTGAAGATTGTGAACGACGAGTTGACGCAGGTGCTTGGCGCAGGCGTTGACAGGCCGCTTAATTTTGCAAAGCACCCGCCTACTGTGATTATGCTTGCCGGTTTGCAAGGCGCTGGTAAAACTACGCTTGCCGGAAAGCTCGGCTACTGGCTTAAAGATTCCGGTCACACGCCTTTGCTGGTGGCTGCGGATTTGCAGCGTCCGAACGCTGTTACGCAGCTGCAGGTTGTTGGTGAACGCGCGGGAGTGCCTGTTTTTGCGCCGGAAAAAGGCGTGCAAAATGGCGGAAACGCAATCTCTTTGCCTTGGTTTAGTAAAGGCGATCCGGTTAAAGTTGCGCGCGATTCTATTAATTATGCGCGCGAAAAAATGTACGACACGGTGATTATTGATACCGCCGGACGCTTGGGTGTGGACGAGGCTTTGATGAAGCAGGCGCGAAATATTCGCGATGCTGTGAATCCTCAAGAAGTGCTGTTTGTTATTGACGCAATGATTGGCCAGGATGCCGTGCGCACGGCTCAGGCTTTTAACGACGGCGTGAACTTTACGGGCGTTGTGCTTTCTAAGCTTGATGGCGACGCTCGAGGCGGTGCCGCACTTTCGGTTGCAAGCGTTACCGGAAAGCCGATTTTGTTCGCTTCTACAGGCGAAGGTTTGAAGGATTTTGAGATTTTCCATCCGGATCGAATGGCTTCCAGAATCCTCGATATGGGCGATATTTTAACGCTTATTGAGCATGCGCAGAAGCAGTTTGATGAGGAAGAGTCGCGTAAGGCTGCCGAAAAGATTGCTGAAGGAAGCTTTGGTTTAGACGACTTTTTGGAGCAGCTTCAGCAGGTTCGTAAGCTTGGCTCAATGAAGAAGCTTTTGGGCATGATGCCGGGAATGGCTGCTCACCGCCAGGAGCTTGAGCAGTTTGACGATAAGGAAATTGACCGCACGGAGGCGATTATCCGCTCCATGACTCCGGCTGAGCGCAGGGACACGAAGATTATTGATGGCTCGCGGCGCGCGCGCATTGCGGCTGGCTCTGGCGTGAGCGTTTCGCAAGTTAATGCGCTTTTGCAGCGTTTTGAGCAGGCTGCGAAGATGATGAAGCGCATGAGCGGCGGCGCTGGCATGCCTGGAATGGGTGGAATGCCTGGATTTGGCGGCCCTGGTGGAAAGTCGAAGCGCAAGGATAAGAAGTCGAAGAAGAAGGGCGGAAAGTCCGGAAATCCAATGCGCCGCGAAGCTGAGGAGCGCGCGTTGCGTGAACGACTTTCGGGAGAATCTTCCGGAAATGGCAGTAACGACGTTGCTGGCTCCGCTTTCGCAAAGCCGCAGCAGCCGAATATGCAAAATCTGCCTGAAGGTCTTAAAGAGCTTATGAATTCGGAATACGCAAATCAAGATAATCAACTTCCACCTAACTTCGGCGGCGGATTAGCCGGATTCTTTGGAAGATAAGCGATTATTCGGAAGATGAGTTTTTTATTAACGATTCTGTGGGTTATATTTGCGGCGCTTCTTTGCTGGCAGTTGCTTCGGTGGCTGCCGGCTGGCGCGGATAAATATAACCCACTTCCGTATATTATTGCACTTCTACCGCTTGCAACTTATGTTGTGGGAGCGCTGCTTTTCTTCAGTATTTTAGCTACAGAATGGCAAGTGCTGTACGCATATAAAAATCCGCAATCGTATAATTTCGCTAAATCTTACGCATATTTATGCGTTGCTTATGCGGTACTGTTTTTGATTTCGCTTAAGTCGTATGCGCCGTATTGGTTTGGGAGGTTTAGGAGCGCGCAGCTACATTTGCCGGAAAATTCCCGGCAAATGTTCCACATCAACGCCGAAACAGCTACAAACTCCGGAGAAAAAACTCCGGGAAATGTTCCACAAAACAACCACAACAGCTACATTTTCCGGAGAAAAAACTCCGGGAAATGTTCCAAAAAACAGCCACAACAGCTACATTCGCCGGAAAATTCCCGGCAAATGTTCCACATCAACGCCGAAACAGCTACAAACTCCGGAGAAAAAACTCCGGGAAATGTTCCACAAAACCACCAAAACAGCTACATTTGCCGGAAAATTCCCGGCAAATGTTCCAAAAAACAGCCTAAAGAAATTCGCGTAATGACGCTTAATTGCAGATACGGAAAAGCAAACGCATCTCAAATAATCGAAACCGCGAAAAAATACAACGTAAATACGTTACTTTTACAAGAATTAAGCGAATCCTTAGTAAAAAATCTTAAAAAACTCGGTATTTACGAAATTTTTCCGACTTCTTGCGTAGGTGCCAAAAGCGAGCATAATAACGGCGGATTTAACGCGATTTTTACGCAATATTCCGCTATTTCGACTTGCAATAATTCCGTAAAAATTGAGGCAGCAAGTGTGCCGAGCGTTACTGCGCGATTAGATTTTGACGAGTTAGATTTTGACGCGTCTGCAGACGTTTTCGTAAAATTTGCTTCCGCGCATCCAAAGTCACCTATGCGCGGTTGCAAAGCTTGGAGCGAAGGAATTCGCGCACTCGCGAATCTTATAGAGCCTGCAGAAACTTACGCAACTGACAAAACTTACGAAACTGCCGAAAATCCTAAATCTTCCGAATCAGCAACTCTTACGATTCTTACGGGAGATTTGAACTCAACAATCGACCACCCTAGCTTTAGAACTCTTATAAAAGCCGGATTCGCAGACTCGGCAATTTCGCTTAGGTATAGACTTCGCACATGGCCTACGTGGCTTAAGTGGCCAAATCTTACGCTAGATCACGTGCTATTTTGCGCAAAAAACTGCCGCGCTAAAGCCGAATGGCAGCAAAACGTGGAAATCGACGGCACCGATCACCTAGCCTACATCGCCGCAATCGCGCTATATCCAACATATTCACCAACATTTTCACCAATACATTCAATCGACTAAAACGTCAAATTAAATAGCCAAAAACGTCCAAGCTCGCAGTCATAATAGATAAGTTATTCGCGCGAATCGGCGCCCTCTTCCCGACCGCGCGAGGAACATGTGGAAGCTCGCAAGGAGTGCCCCACACCCGAACGATATTCCACGACTCTAGTTATAAGGAGAGCCATTTTGGCAACCAAGATTCGTCTTAAGCGATTGGGCAAGAAGTTCTATGCCTTCTACCGCGTGGTCATTTCTGATTCTCGCAACAAGCGCAACGGTCAGTCCATCGAAGAGATTGGCGTTTACGATCCAAATAAGCAGCCATCCATGATTCAGATTGATTCTGAGCGCGCACAGTACTGGCTTGGCGTTGGCGCACAGCCAACCGAACCAGTGTTGAAGC
>CAMPNN010000014.1 GCA_946891915.1 uncultured Bifidobacteriaceae bacterium | reverse complement strand
CGCTCCGAGTTGCCTTCGCGCGCTAAATCGCAGCGCTCAGGCAGGTCGTCGCGCCCGCAAGAAGCTCAACAGCTTAAGCGGGCAGATTTTCTAGAACGCGCCAAATAGATCACACGATTTTTGGCATTGGAGTTGTGAGAGAAGAAGTCAAGTTTACTTGCACAACACCAGCACCAGCATGAACTTCCACCTTCTTCAAAGTCACAGTGCGCTCTTCAGCAGGCTTATGATCATCGTCAGTCATAGTTGCAGGAGACTTAACAGCAACTAGCGCAAGGCTGTTAAAATCAACGCCAGCATTCGCACACAAATCTTGCGCTGCAAATAACGAATCCTCAAAACCATCTTTTTCAATCACACGCTCAGATGGAACACCGTAAGCTTCTTCACAAAGCAACTTAACGCGATCCAAAAGCGCTTTACCTCTGCGGCTTTCTGGCACAAACGTTTCAGCATCAGCACTAATTACCGACACAAAATCGTCAAGCTGATCTGCCAAACCGTCGCCGCCATCGCGGAACAAATTGCCAACAATCGGCTTTCTGAATCCTAAAGACTTAGCTTGTTCCAACAATTCAGGCACTTGATCATCCTCACCCTCCCACAAATTAACAAGAGGGAAAGTAGGAATATTAAGCGATTCCAATCGTGCAACATGGAACGGGTAACGCCAAGCCAAAGTTTCGTCATCTCGCCAAGTTGTAGCACGAGTAACTACAACTGCAGCCGCAGGCCAAGCCGCGCCAAATTCGCGAGAAGCAATATCCAACCACTTTTGAGCGCCAGCATCCGTGCCGTATCCTGCTTCAACAACCACAACATCATGCTCAGCGCAAGCCATTTCAACGCTTACTAAACTTGGAATACCAAGCGAAACGTTTGCAAACGGGCCGCAATGCACATAAATCGGAGAGCCGTTAATAGTTTCCGTTTTTGCAGGCTTTACAGCATCGGCAAGAATATTAGTAATTCGCCACAAGTCAACAAAATCGCCGAATTTACGAGGAACTCCATCCTTCGTACCAGCAATCATTGCAGCAACGCGCTCGGAAATCTCATCCATGCTACGCGAAAGAACCACGATTTGCATAAGTTCGCAAGTAGGCGTTAGCACAACACGCTCAGGAACAGTTCCTTTACCAAAATCAACCGCAATACTGCGCAACGAGCGGGAAGGAACCTCACTTACTCTAGGAACAAGAATAGTATCGAGCACACCTTCATCAACTGCTTTTTCTGCAAACGACACAAGCAAATTCTGCGCGCAAGCAATAGCAGCCATTTCACCACACAAGCCCCAATCAATCAGCTCAGGATGAGAAAGTGAAGACTTACCGCCGCCACTTGCGCCACCTTTAGAACCAGCGGCCGTAATGCCCATGCTTGGCTGACGAAGAACCGCAGCCGCATCCACACCGCGCTCACGCAAAGCGTCAACCAACGCAATAGTTGTGGTTGTTTTACCCTCACCACGAGACGCTTTAAGCGGAGTATCTGCAGTAACCAGAAGCACTTTGCCGTGCTTTCGAGGCTCGTTAGGATGCTGCTTCAAATAATCTAAATACCCGAAGGCATCAATTTTTTTAACCAAACCGAATGTTGTAGTGTATGAATCAAGAATGCTCATGTACCCCTCTTTCATAGGCATAGTTTCACAACAATGCACGCGGATAGCGTTAGTTACATGATTCATACTATACGATTGATTGCTTGCAGCATAGCCACCACGCGCAATATCTATGCGCGTTATTACTAACTTCTATAGCAAAATAACAAAACGTAACAAAAGAGCCTCCCTTATGAAATAAAAAGTTCATTTCGCAAGGAAGGCACTTAATTTTTAATAAGATTTAATTTTAGTGATCGGAACGATTAAAACCATTCTTCATACGCATGCTGGTAATGTACAGAACAGTGTCGAGCAAAGAATCAGTTTCTTTCTTCAACTTTGCTGCCATATCGTCATTCGCTTCAGCCAAAGCCTCACGCACTTTTTCGTCACGAAGAGCAGCAATAATTTCTTCCGGATCTCGCACTACGTCACCCAAGTAACCATCTTCGTCGCATTCGCGCTCCGGCTCGTATTCGCTCAAAGAAACGCCAAGAAGATCTGCCACTGTAGCATCCGTAGCCTTTACCATTGCGTGTCCAAGAGATCCAACAGTTTCTTGGTAGCGTTCGATTGCGTTTGCAGTGTCGTTAAACGCAGCATCTGCAAGAGCTGCAATAATACGATTTTCCCAGTAGAAGTTTTCGCTTGTGACACGAGTAGTAGTATCTTCCAAATATTTTGGAGTGCGATTTACGTTCGGGTAGAACGGCACCAAAGAGTTGAAAGGATTAGATCCGTAAGTAATCCACTGAATTGTGCGGAAAGCTTCCGGCATATAAGGGCGGATTTGCATTACTGCAAGCTCGCTTTGACGATTAATGCCGATTGGGCGCAACATGTGACGAGTATGCTCGTCGCCAAGCTTGCCATAAGGATCATATTCAGTTCCCTGATAATGCGAGCTTAAAACGTACTTAACATCCTCAATCGTAACTTTGCGTTCTGGCTGACGAGCCCACGGAATGTCGTTGCTGTCCGGACGGTGATCAGCATCTTTACCATCCCACACTTCGTCGTACGGATTCAAGAAGCGCTCCATGAACCATGCGCGCGGAGTATTGTAAACGTGGTCGGCGTCCGAATGGGAGCCGAAGGCGTCGCGAGGATTGAACGGGGAAGCATTTTCTACCGACAAATCCAAGTGATTTTCTTTAATAAACTCAAGCAAATCAGCAGAGCACATGTGCTCTTCTTGATCGCCAAAAGCGTCGTCTAAATCAAACTCGTCAATTCCAAGCTGATTTGGCATAACAACATAAGCTTCGTCCGGCACGCGCTTAGCAATCCAATGATGGCCGCCAACGGTTTCAAGCCACCAAATCTCATTCACATCCGAAAAAGCAACGCCATTCATCTCGTAAGTGCCGTACTTTTCAAGCAACGCACCCAAACGCTCAACGCCTTCGCGAGCGCTACGAATATAAGGCAAAACGATTGTCAAAAAGTCTTCCTCGCCAATTCCGCCTGGAACTTCCGGCTTGTAATCAGCGTCGCCTTCCTTACCGTGTGCTTTTTGAAGCTCTACCATTGGATCTGCGCCGAGAACGCGCTCGTTGGAAGTAAGAGTTTCGGTTGCGCTCATTGCCACGTTTGCTTCGTTTACGCCAGCTTCTCCCCAGATTCCTTCGCGCAAATCCGCATTCGGCACGCTTGTGTATTGCATTGGGTTGTCTGGCAACTCAACTGTTACGTGGCTAAGAACGGACTTGTAAACGCGAGGCTGTTCTTCTGGCTTTACTACCACCAAACGCTTTGGATTAAATTCGCCATTCGCAGAGTCTTCGTTACGCGCAATAAGCGTTGATCCGTCGTAGCTTGCGCCGCGGCCGACGAGAATTGTTGTGCATGCCATAAGCATCCCCCATTTGTGAGTTTTAATATTTTACTAATTTTTATTCCTGATTGATTCTATCGCTAGTTGCTTAAATTAAGCGCGACCGGTTAAGAATATTCCGCCTGCGTCTACGCCGGAAGTGCATTTGCGCACTTCACGCAACAATTCATTCATATAGAATCCTTGCTTAAGATTTGGAAGCGGATCTTGCGTTCCGAACACTTCAAACATGTATTCGTGATCTTTATCCGGAGGCTGCGGTCCGTTATAGCGCATAGTAACTGCCGGGTCTTCGCAACCAACAAATCTACTTGCTTGCGAATTGCGTCCTTGAACTGCTTCTGGAATCATCGAAGGCATTTGACGCGAAAAATCTGCCGGAATTTGCAAAGCGTGAGAATCGTTAAAATCAAACATTAACGCTTCTACAGGAACGTTCGCAGCTGTCCAATGAATCCACTCAAAACCGCATACTGGTATTGCGTCATCGTCAACAAGTCGCCAATGCAAGTAGTGCACAAAAGATGGCATATTATCAACGTAAAAAGGGAATGAAACTACTGGAACTCCGTTAATTTTATTCTGCGACGGTGCAGCTTTAGAATAATCGTCCGGAATAATCGTGAAATCTGTTGAAATATTCATAATTTAAGTATCTACCATTACAGAGCACTAATCAACAGGCACTTTTATTAATTCAACTCAAAAAAACTATGAGCTTACATGAGTTAAACAACATATTAAAAGAGCCTGGAATCATGATGATTCCAGGCTCAGCAATGCGCACAACGACTGCAAAAGTTGAGCGCACGTCATATGACGGAAACTGTTTTATGTATTTTACTCTATTTTACTTTTCAGCAGCCCCCTCGCGAGC
The DNA here is from genome assembly GCA_946891915.1 of uncultured Bifidobacteriaceae bacterium. GTDB lineage: Bacteria > Actinomycetota > Actinomycetes > Actinomycetales > Bifidobacteriaceae > Bifidobacterium. The sequence goes on along the minus strand of CAMPNN010000014.1, from coordinate 19,769 downwards.
GGCAGCAGCCTTAGCAGCCATAGCAGCCTTCTTAGCAGCGCGCTCCTGTTCCTTAACACCTTCAATGAACTCAGCATGCTTCACTGCAGGAAGCCAGCCGGTGTTCACAACCTTAACCTGCCATACCCAAGCCAAAGCGAAGAGAATAACAGCAAAGATAATCAAGCTCACAGCACCAACGCCTGCACCAAGGTGAGCGAAGTTACCAACAACGGTACCAACCCAACCAAAGTCAGCATCGCCGAAGGTGGAGTTTGCCAAACCGAAGGAACCCATAACCGTGAGCAATACTGCTGGGAGGAATGTAATAATCAAACCGTTAATAAAGCCACCAATGATAGCACCACGACGACCGCCGGTTGCATTACCGAACACGCCTGCACCGCCACCATCGAAGAAGTGAGGAACCATGCCAGGCAGAATCAAAGCCAAGCCCCAAGCTGGACCCATCCACACTGCAATAAGACCAAGAGCTACAAGGCCGCCAACGAAGGAAGCCAAGAAGCCAATGAGGGAAGCATTAGCGCCGTATGGGAACACGATTGGAATATCCAATGCTGGGCGTGCACCTGGAACAACCTTGTTAGCAATGCCCTGGAATGCAGGCACCAATTCGCCCAAGATAATACGAACGCCGTAAAGAATCACGCTAACACCAATGCCGAACTGCAAAGCCTGAGCAAATGCAGCCATGTAGAATGCGCTGTAATCAGTAGGATGAGATGCGAAAATCTTGAAGAGTTCCTTGGCTGGAAGAACCACAGAAGCCCACACAGCAAACACCAAGTAAAGCACAACCATCAACAAGGTGGTGGAAACCATGGAATCGCGCAAGAAGCTCAAGCCCTTAGGGAAGTTGATGTCCTCAGTAGACTTTGACTTCTTACCAACAGCGGCACCAACAGCACCAGAAACGATGTAGCTCAAAGAGTTAAAGTGGCCGATCGAAAGCTTATCTCCACCGGTGATGCGGTTCATAAATGGCTGAGCGAAAGCTGGCAAAACAACCATAACGGTAGCCATAATAATGGAGCCGACGATAACAATAAGAAGCTGGTTACCTGCGCCGAAGCCCACAGAAAGCACCAAAGCGAGCAACATGGACATGAACACCATGTGGTGGCCAGTCAAGAAGATGTACTTCAGTGGAGTAAAGCGTGCAGCAAGAAGCATAAGAACGAAGCTAAGCACAATAATGTATGCGGAAGTAGCACCGTACTGTCCTGCAGCCTGAGCGGTAATAACTTCGTTAGTAGGCACAACGCCGTGAGCACCAGTAGACTTCAAAACCAAGTCACCAAATGGAGCAAGAGCGCCAACCACAACGCCAGCACCAGCACCCAAAATAAGGTAACCCATAGCAGCCTTTAAGCCGCCAGCAATAACTTGGCCAGCGCTACGCTTAAGCGCAATAAGGCCGATTGCAGCAATAATACCAATCAAGTAAGCCGGCACATTCAAAATCTGCTGGCTTATGAAATTCAAAATCTGAACTACAATGTTCATTTTCATTTCCTTCTTTTTTATTTAGAAAAAGCGAATAGCGGACGAAATCATATGCACAATCAAGCAAATGCAGCTGCGCAAATGCAAGCAATCGGCATAATCAAACGCTTATTTGTTGCGCATAATTTTATGCGTAACGTTCGAGTACGCTCTTCACCTCTTCAACATCCATAAAGTTTTCGATAGTTTCAACAGGAGTGGTAGTGCCCTCAAGCTCAGGAGCGAGCTGTGGAGAAGTGAGCACAAGGTCGTTCATGTTTGCGGTACCTTTTGCACTTCCAGCGTCGGAAGTAGTAACCGTCACATCAAGACCAAGGTCTGCTGCTGCAGCCTCAACATTGATTTTGAGCAGTACAGACGTGCCAATGCCGTTTCCGCATACGCACAGAATGTTCATAATTACCTCTTTCTTTGAGTTACTTTCTAATTTTACAAAACTTTGCTGTTTTATGACTAGTTTTTAAGAATTGTGCGGATTTCTTCGGCATTTTTCGCTTCCGCAAGTTCTTTAGTTTTTGCAGGATTAGACAATGCCGCAGCAACAGCAGCCATAACGCCAATGTGCTCACTTTCGTCGTGGCCAGCAAGACCAATAACTAAAGAAACAGGATCATTAGCAGCATTGCCGAATTCAACAGGAGTGCTTAAGCGAACCCAGCTTAAACCGCTTTTTAGCACTGCTGCCGAAGGACGCGAATGCGCCAAAGCTAAGCCTGGAGCAATAACAATGTACGGACCCATTTTCTCAACTGTTTCAATCATTTGGTCCGTGTATTCGTCTGTGGTAAATCCTGCTTCTTTCAAAGCATCGCCCGCAAGACGAATTGCACCGCGCCAATCTTCAGCCGCAACATCGAGGCGAACTGCAGCGTCAGGAAGAAGCTCGTCAATATCTGCGCTCATATTTTCCCTTTTCTAATTTTATTTGTTAATATAATTATTTTTTTTAATAGATACTTTTAATAGTTTCTATCAGTTATTAGTTAAGTTATTAGTTAAGTTATTAGTTAAGTTATTAGTTAAGTTATTAGTTGTATTTTGCAATTAGCAAATATTTTGTTATTCCTGCATAATCGAGTGATAGAACTTTCCAGCTAAAGCCTCACGAGCTTTATCCTGCGCTTGAGCAAATGTAGTTTGTGCAAGTTCTGCACGAACATCATCCAAAGCAACTGGTGTCATAGAAAGCGAGTTAATACCAAGACCAGCAAGAACAACTGCCAAATCTGGGTCCGCTGCAGCTTCACCACACACGCCAACTGGCATGCCATGCGCATTACCTGCGTCCGCAATCATTTTAATTGCGCGCAAAACCGCAGGATGCCAAGCAGTTTGATAATTTGAAACAGAACCCAGAGTTCGATCAGCAGCAAGCGTGTATTGCGTCAAATCATTAGTTCCAATCGACACAAAATCAGCAACTTGAGCTACTTCCTCAGCAACCAAAGCAATAGAAGGAACTTCAGCCATAACGCCAACCTTCTTAAGACCTTTAGACTTGCCAAGCTTTACAAAATACGCCGCCTCGTGCTCATCTGCAACCATTGGAGCCATTACCCACAGGTCTGCATTCGTTGCAGCATCAGCGCGAGCCAAAGCCTCCAACTGTCCATCCAGAACATCCATATGCTGCCTTAATGTACGCAAACCGCGAAGCCCTAAAGCAGGATTTGGTTCATCCTCAGGCGTTAAGAATGGCAATGGTTTATCCGCACCGGCATCAAGCAAACGAATAACAACTTTCTTGCCTTCAAACTGAGATAGAAGTTTTGTGTAGGCTTCCGTTTGCTCTTCTACGCTAGGCGGCTGTTCGTTGCCAATAAACAGGAATTCCGTGCGGAACAAGCCAACGCCTTCAGCACCATATTTGTGAGCAATTTCAGCATCTGAAGGCTTGCCAACATTAGCCAAAAGTGGAATAAGATGGCCGTCTTTAGTGCTTCCAGGCATTCCACGCAATTCTCGCGCACGATCTGCACGCTCACGAGACTCACGCACGCGCGCAATCTCTTCTTCTGAAGGCTCACTCACAACAGTTCCGTGTGCAGCATCTACCACAACCATCTGATGGTTCTTTAACTGAGCTGCATCTCGCGCTCCAACAACGGCAACGATTCCGCGAGCGCGCGCAAGAATAGCCGTGTGGCTTGTAGGACCGCCGTCAATCGTCACAATTGCCTGAACCTTGCTCAAATCAAGAGAAGCAGTATCTGCTGGCGAAAGATCCTTTGCAACAAGCACAAAAGGAGACTCGCTTTCTGGCACACCAGGAGCATCAACGCCCATCAAGGACGCAATAACACGCTGTCCAACATCATGCAAATCTCCTGCACGCTCAGCCATATAACCACCGAGGTTACGCAACATGTTTTCAAATTGCGCGAAACCTTCCCAAGTGGCGCGTTCAGCAGTTTTACCAGCAGAAATTCCAGATTCAATAGCGCTTATTAAAGCAGGATCCGATGCCATTTGCGCAAGGGCTTGCATAATTGGCGCAGCTTTTTTAGTCCCCTCATCTGCCGCTTTAAGAGCATCGTTCGCACGCTGGTTTAAGTCTTTATTTACTGCGTCTAAAGCATTTTTTACTGAAGTTTTGGCATCTTCGACTGACACTTCAGCAGGACGAGCAACATCTTCTGGCTCATGCAAAGCAGGTGCCATACACAATACCTCACCAGATGCCATTGAACGACCGATACCAACACCAGTGATTACCATACTTAAACCCTCCTTTAGGTTTAGAAGCTTTACCGCAGCCGCAATGCTGTTAAAGCAATTCTTGCAGGTAAACGTTTCTTACTAATGAAACTATACACCATTAAAAACGTTGTTACAACAAGTGAAAACGTTTTCTATATTTTTCAGTTAATTGTGTTACACTAAGCAGTACAGATAGCAATCCAAATCTAAGCAAATCTGGAAAATGCTTTTACAATAAAACAATAAATTAAAAGCGCGAAAGCAAAAAATAAAACAAAAATATTAACTTAATCTAATCTAAATTCAAAGGAGAAAAAATGGCAATTGCAACTCGCACAGTCACCATTGAAGACCCCGTTGGCATTCACGCACGTCCAGCTTCAGAATTTTCACAGGCCGCAATGGCTTCAAATTGCACTGTAACAATAGCAAAAGGCGAAGGCGCTCCAGTAAGTGCGAACAGCATTCTTTCGATTATGGGATTGGGCATTACTAAAGGAGATTCAATCACGATTACAGTAGATGGCGAAGATGCCGAAACTGTAGCAAGCAATCTTGTCGACGTAGTCACGAAAGGTGAATAATATATAAACAATCAGGCAAATAATATTCGTTCTTGCGGTGCTGCGCACTAATCATCCCTGCAGCACCGCACGTATACGGGGGCAATTATGACAAATCAAACAAATCAAAACGCCTCCATAACGCATGTTGCCGCACTCGCAAAAGTTTCAATCGCAACCGTATCACGCGTTCTTTCAGGAAGACGCACCAAAGATGACGACATTGCAAAGCGCGTTAGAAAAGCAGCAGAACAGCTTAATTACTCAGTAAATTACGCAGCAAGCGCATTGAGAAGCGACACTACAAACACTATTGGCGTACTAATAAGCACAGATACGGCGAACGATTCTTTTAACATAAACATGCTTTCCGCGTTGGATGAAGCGGCACATGAAATAGATAAAATACTTCTTGTTGGCACGGGAAAAGACGCAGAATCTCAAGAAGAGCGCATAGAAGAGCTAATTGATCATAATGTTGACAGCCTTATTGTGGTGCCGTCGAACAATACTGATTTAACAAAAATACTTGAAAACTACGTGAATAATCTTCCGATTGTGCAAATTGGTGGCGCAGCTACTTCGTTCCACATTAATTGGGTTGGCATGGATCAAGAATCCATGATGGAAGCCGCTTTAATACATCTTTCGCATCACGACGCTCACAATATTGCTTATTTAAGCGGGAATGTTGACTCTACGCAAAGCGCAAACTTATTTGCTAATTTCCAAACTGCTGCGAGCCGTTTAAGCTTACTTTCTGAGCCTGATTGGACTACTTTTGGAGAGCTGACGTATCAGCGAGGATTTAGAGACACTATGCAGCTTTTTTCCGATTCGTCAGCTAAGCAAGCGCGCATGCCAGATGCGATTATTTGCGCAAATGATGCCGTTGCAATGGGCGCATTATTAGCTTTGCATGAGCTTTCTCTTAGAATTCCGCAAGACGTGCGCGTAATCGGCTATGGAGATAGCAGGCAAGCGGAAATATCCGAACCAAAGCTTTCTTCAATCAGGCCTCCGTACCAGCAGATTGCGCGCGAGGCAATTCGATTAACAACTGCAGAAAAATCCGAGCAGCACTGGCTGCCGGCACACATGGAGTTTAGGCCGGAAATTATGCGCCGCGAGTCAACGAACGCTCCAAGAATAGGCACAAGCGACATGTCACTTCCGTGGCGAATATAGCAAACGTTATTTTCTACAGAAGTGAGCAAAATAGCGCTTCAAACACAAGAGTTACGTTGCCATTACAAGCCAAACGCTTACGAGCCGTAGCAATATTATCAACGCAATTTAACGCGCGCGAAACCGTAAGATTTTTAGATAACGCCAAAATGTTAGATTTATACTCTTGATTTATGAGTTGCGCAGAATCCTGCGCTTTGTTAAGCACAACTAAAAAGTCACGATACACGCTGTCGATTGCGTCAAGAGAACGCCCCAAAACGTCACGACTTACGCGCGTAACTTTGCGTTTTACTTCGTCTTTTTTGCCGATTGCGTTGTAAGCTGTGCGCAATTTTGGAGGCACACGGTCCGAATCCGCTAAACCGTTAATTCGGCGAAATTCATTCTGCTGAGCTTCAACATTACGCTGAACCTCATCTTCTGCTTGAGCTTTTGCGTCGTCAATAAGCATGGCTGCAAGCATAACCGCGTCACCAGCATCGTGCATGCGAAGAAGTCCCGCAACCAGCTCATCTCTCCTACTTAAAGCATGCTCATCGGTAGCGTAAAGAAGCGCAGTTTCCACATTCCCTTGGCAAAGTCTAGCCGCGCGATTTGCCAGCTTACGATCAGCACCTGTTTTTGAAACAATATATTCTGCTATTGATTGCTCATCTGGAGTAGCTAATTGCACAAGTTGCGCACGAGAGCGAATTGTTGGCAACACGTCTTGAGCGTTCGAAGCACAAAGCAGCCAAATAGTGTGATTACTCGGCTCTTCAATCTCTTTAAGCAACACGTTCGTGCTACGCTCAAGCATTCTGCCAACGTCTTCAATAATAATAATTCGCCACGGAGCAGTACTTGGCATTTGCTCAGAAATTCCAATAACTTCGCGCACTGCATCAACGCTAAGAGTTACGCCTTCTGTTGCAAGAGTGTGAACGTCCGGATGGGATCCAGCTAAAACTTCCCTAGCTGTTTTACTAAGATTTTCGCCATCATTTTCGCCGTGATCCGGGCTTTCTAGGGCTGCTGCAAACGCTCGCGCAACCTGCACGCTACCAAAGCCGGCAGCTCCACAAATAAGCCAGGATTGCGCTATTTTACTAGCATCTGCGCAGGCTACTTTCCTTAAGCGCTGAACCACTTGCGCCTGCCCAACTACGCTGTCCCATACGCTCATCGCTTCACCCCCTGAATTTCGCTGTTAGCGCGTCTTATTCGAACTAAATTTTTGCAATTAAACTATTCACATCATTAGAAATAAGCTCAGCCAGCGATTTAGCAGAACATGTGGCATCAAGCACGCGATACCGCTCAGCATTTTCCTGCGCTAAATCCAAAAAAGCTTCACGCGTGCGTCTTGCGAAATCAATTCCAGCAGATTCCATGCGATCTTGCTCACGATGCAAACGCTTAAAAGCATCTTCTGGCTGCATATCTAGCAAATACGTGCGATTAGGCCACAGAGAATCCGTGGCCCACTCGCTTAAGTTTTGTATATCGTCCATTGTTAATTCGCGACCGCCTGCTTGGTACGCCAGCGAAGAGTCAATATAGCGGTCAGTAATTACCACAGCTCCGCGCTCAATTGCAGGGCGAATAACCTCCGCAACATGCTGAGCACGATCGGCAGCAAAAAGCAGCGCTTCGGTTCTAGGAGCCACAAACGATCCGTGCAACAATATCTCACGCAAGGACTTACCTAGCAAAGTGCCACCAGGTTCACGAGTAACAACTACTTCACGCCCCAAAGATTGCAAATGTTTTTGTAGAGCTTCAACTTGCGTAGTTTTACCAACGCCATCAATGCCCTCAAAAGATATAAACAATCCCCTGTTTTCAGCCGCTTCAGCACCACCGCAACCGCAGTTTCCGCCGCATGCGCAACCGCCAGAAAAATCATTATTGTAAGATTCCATAAGTCAACCCTACTTATAATTTCTACTCTGCCGCTTTTGCTGATGTTGCTTTTTTAGCAGTTGACTTTGCAGTCGTCTTTTTGGCAGTCGACTTTTTGGCAGCAGTTGACTTTGCAGTTGACTTTGCAGTCGACTTAGTGCTTTTAGTTGTGCGCTTCTTACGCTTCACAGGACCTGCGGCACGCTTTTGAGCCAAAAGTTCGAAAGCTTCCTGCGGATCAATTGACTCTGGCGTATACTGCTTTGGCAAAGTGCGATTAGTTTCGCCATCCGTAATATAAGCCCCGTAGAAACCGTCTTTAATAACCACAGGCTTACCAGTTTCCGGATCCGCGCCAAGCTCGCGAAGTGGAGGTTTAGCTGCGCCTCTAGTACGCTTACCGTACTTTGGTTGCGCAAACAAAGCTTGAGCCTCTTCTAAAGTCGTGCTAAAAATAGCATCTTCACTTGCAAGCGAGCGCGTTTCAGGCTTGGATTCTACCGTTTCTCCAGCAGCAGCGTCCACAGCAGCATAAGTTTTGGTTAAGTACGGGCCGTAACGTCCGTTACTTGCTTCAATTCGCGCAAGTTTTACCACACCTTCGGCATCAACTTCCTCATACTCACCCACCAAACGTGGCAAGTTCAAAAGTCGCAATGCATCCTGCAAACTTAAAGTTGCAGGATCCATAGTCTTAAACAAAGACGCCATTTTTGGACGCGGCTTAGCAGTTTTTGCGTCAGATTTAGAAGTTTTGGAAGACTTAGCGGACTTGGAAGACTTAGCAGACTCATTTTCGGAATCATCCTGTGCTTCCACCAATGCCACATACGGTCCAAAACGTCCGTTGCGCACTTCCACAGTTCCGCCAGTTTCCGGATCAGTGCCAAGCACACGCGGACCTTCCGCATTATTCTCAAGCAGCTCACGAGCTTCAGAAACAGTAAGCTCATCCGGAGCCAAGGTTTCCGGCAACGAAGCGTGGCGAGGATTCCCTTCATCATCCAAATGCTCAGTATCTTCCAAATACGGTCCGTAACGACCAACACGCACATGCAATCCGTCACCAATATCTATGGTGTTAATTTCGCGCGCATCAATTTCGCCAAGTTCTGCAACCTGCTGTTGCAAACCAATGTGAGCATCATCAGCAGACTTAGCAGAATCATCACCGGAACCAAAATAGAATCTAGTCAACCAATCGCGCCCGGTTTCTTCACCATGCGCAATCCTGTCCAAACCATTTTCCATATCCGCAGTAAACGCGTAATCAACATACTTTGGGAAATTAGCTTCCAAAAGCTTAATTACAGCAAACGCAAGCCAAGAAGGAATTAGCGCGCGTCCACGCTCGTACACGTATCCGCGATCAATAATCGTCGAAATAATACTCGCGTATGTAGAAGGACGGCCAATTTCCTTAGCTTCCAGCGTTTTTACTAACGAAGCTTCCGTGTAGCGAGCTGGAGGCTGAGTTTCGTGACCATCTGCAGTAACGTTTTGAGCTGCAAGAACGTCACCAGCTTGCATTGGTGGCAAAGCTTTGTCACTATCACCATCAGCTGCTGAAGCCGTACCAAAAACCTTCATAAAACCGGCAAAAGTAATTACCGTGCCAGAAGCTTGGAACAAAGCCTCGCCATATTCGCCAGCAGTTGCGTTTAACTTAACAGTCGCAGTAAAACCAGTAGCATCAGCCATTTGCGAAGCAAGAGTACGCTGCCAAATAAGCGTATACAACTTCAGCTGATCTGCAGGAAGTTTACTTGCCAACTCATCTGGACTTAAGAAATGCGCTCCAGCTGGGCGAATACACTCGTGCGCTTCCTGCGCCCCTGCAGACGTAGTTGCATACTGCTTAGGAGATTCCGCAACATATTTATCGCCAAAAGATTCACGCGCAGCCTGACGTGCAGCCTCAATCGCCTCTTTAGAAAGCGTTACAGAATCAGTACGCATGTACGTAATATAGCCGTTTTCGTATAAGGATTGAGCAGCTCGCATAGTTTGACGAGAGCTCATCGAAAGTCGATTACCGGCAGTTTGTTGCAAAGTTGACGTAGTAAAAGGAGGCAAAGGACGGCGACGATACGGCTTAGTTTCCATTGCGTTTACTACGAAATCTGCTTTTTGCAAAGATTGCGCAAGTTTAGTTGCAAATTCAGAATCTACATGCAAAGCAAGCTGCGATTCACCTTTTGCAGAAACCAACTCACCTTTTGAATTGAAATCTTTAGAACCAGCCAAACGACGTCCATCAAGCTCAGTCATACGAGCTTCAAAATCAACATCGCGACCATCCGCGTCGGCAGAATGCAAAACCGCGCTAATATCCCAATAAGACGCTTTAGTAAACGCCATTCGCTCACGCTCACGCTCAACAATAAGTCGAGTAGCAACAGACTGCACGCGGCCAGCCGAAAGACCCGGACCAACTTTGCGCCACAATACCGGCGAAAGCTCGTAACCATACAAACGGTCAAGCACACGACGAGTTTCCTGAGCATCTACCATATTGTTATCAACATCGCGAGTATTACTCAACGAAGATTGAATCGCATCCTTAGTAATCTCATGAAAAACCATGCGCTTTACAGGAACTTTCGGCTTCAAAGCTTCAACCAAATGCCAAGCAATAGCCTCGCCTTCGCGATCCTCATCAGTTGCCAGATACAGCTCGTCAGATTTAGCGAGCGCAGACTTCAAATCAGCAACCGTTTTCTTTTTATCCGCGCCAACAACGTAATATGGCGCAAAACCATGATCAACATCAACGCCAAACTTGCCGAACGCAGCTTTGCGTGAAGCCGGCACTTGGCTTGGCTGAGCGAGGTCGCGAATATGCCCCACTGACGCCATTACGGTGTATCCATTACCTAAATACCCGCCAATTTTGCGCGCCTTAGTGGGAGACTCCACAATGACTAGCTTATGTTCCGCTGTCATATTCGCTCCTTTCATCAAACAATCAAACATATAAGCGCAAACTTTGTACGTTTCACGCTAACTGTATCGCAAACATATGCTATACGTCTATCAAATTCCACCTCGGTGGATAAAAGCAGATAGAGTAGACAATTTTTTATGCGGCAGATGGCGGAGTTGGCGGCGCGCCAACTAAACCAAGCCTATTCAAAGGTGCAGCGGTAGCGTGACGCATTACCATAATTACGCCATAAACTAGCAAAGATACACCTATAATCAACCAGTAAGTTGCAAGATAAGACACGTTTGCAGCCCACTGAGCGAAAATATCTACGCCTGGAAGAATCTGCCAAACTAAATAAATCGCATATAGGCAAGACAACACACCCAGCGTAATCATAGAGCTTCCCACAATTTGCACGCTTATTGAGGAACGTCTATACGCCGGCATATCCATTCCGCTGCTACGAGTGCATGCGAGGATTATAAGCGTTAAAGCTCCAACAATCAGTACCGATATGAGCACGTCGGAAGACCTATGCCAATGAGCTTCAACCAAAGAAAGCTCAACAAGAACCGTTATAAACGAAGCAAAAATAGCAGCCCAAGCGCGCCAAATACGAGAAACCGCGCAAATAAGCAAAGCACAAGCCGTGGCAATAAGTAAAGTATGACCAGAAGGAGCTGAATTAGTTGACAAATACTCAATATTTACAAGCATTGGGCGAGGAAGAATCTTTTTCAAAGGCTCTGCTGCAGCAGCCAAAACAATAATGCCAGCGCATTGTCCAACAAGCCACCAACGTCTTCTAACACATGCCACAACAAGAGCAACAACAGAAATAATCACGCCAAGAATAATGATAACAAGCGAAACACTTAGCGGACGCAAGCAAAATCCCAGCCAAGAAGGAACACCATGCGAACCAAAGCCAGAAATTACCATTTCTTCGTAACTTTGGCCCGTTACAGTTTCTACGCTAATAAACCATAAGCCCACTGCCGAGAGTAAGAACAGAACTGCGATTGCAACACACCACAGTATTGCGGATATTCGCGGACGTTTCATGAGCGGATCTAATTCGGATACTTCGTCTTCAATAGAAAAATCTTGATTGTTGTTTTTTGCGGAGTTATCTTCCGCTTTTTCAGCAGACTTTCCCTTCAGATTTTTTGCAAAAATATTTTCTTCAGACGCGTCTGCATTAAGCGACGACGAATCTGAAGATTCAGAATTAGGAACTGCAGAAAATGCCTTAATATCAGGCAGTTCAGGCAATTCTTCAATATCGTGGAAAATATCAGTACGTGAATTTTCATTCAATTCTGCAGATTCAGATTGTTCCACAGAACCGTCTGATTGATTATCTGTACCGGTAGCTTGCATTCCTGTAAATTCTTCGCTCATACTTTAGACTTTACGACAGTCTCTACGACAGCGCGAGTTTTGCACACAATAAGCACAATAAAATTGAGAATAATAAAACCTCCGCGCACCCACCAGAGGCCACTTACCCTTGCTGCATTTCTGCCCTGGGGGGATTGGGTGACGTAGTGCCACACGGAGGCTTTATCTATATTACACGATTTTCGCTATATGTCGAGTAGTAATAAATTAGTGGCAATAAATTACGTTAGCTAAATAAATTATGCTAGCTAAATAAATTACGCACGCCACACGCTTTTGCCGTGCTCTTTTGCTTCTTCAACATCGGCATTAAGCTGCGTTTCGTCCGCTTCAACTTCGCCAGCAATATAACGCTCAACTAATTCACGGGCTTCATTATCTTCGTGCTGAACTGCAGGAGACTTCATAAAGTACGAGCTTGGAGCCAAAATCGGCCCAGACAGGTGCCTATCAAGAGCAATTTTTGCAGCGCGAACCGCATCAATAACAATACCGGCAGAATTTGGAGAATCCCAAACCTCAAGCTTGTACTCCAAATTAAGCGGAACATCACCAAAAGTCGTACCTTCCAAACGAACAAAAGCAAACTTGCGGTCATCCAGCCAAGCCACGTAATCAGAAGGACCAATATGGACATTATGCTCATCCATTTCGTGCGGCACGATTGAAGTTACAGCGCGCGTCTTAGAAATTTTCTTAGATTCGAGCCTAGAGCGCTGAAGCATATTCATGAAATCCATGTTTCCGCCAACGTTCAGCTGATATGTGCGATCCAAGCGCACACCGCGATCTTCAAAAAGACGTGCCATAACGCGATGCGTAATCGTAGCGCCAACCTGGCTCTTAATATCGTCGCCAATAATCGGCACGCCAGCATCGCGGAATTTCTGCGCCCACTCAGGATCGGAAGCAATAAACACTGGCAAGCAGTTTACAAAAGCGCAGCCAGCTTCCATTGCAAAAGTAGCGTAAGCTTTATCTGCCAGCTCCGAACCAACCGGCAAATAAGAAACAAGAACGTCAACATGCTTGTCGCGCAAAACTTGAGCCACATCAACAGGCTCAGCCTCCGACTCATCAATCATTTCACGGTAATAATCGCCCAAACCGTCATAGGTAGGACCACGCATAACTTCCACGCCTAAATTAGGCACGTCAGCAAAACGAATGGTGTTGTTCTGCGAAGCGCCAATTGCTTCGCTTAAATCATGCCCAACCTTAAGCGAATCAACATCAAACGCTGCCACAAACTCAATATCGCGCACACGATACTGGCCAAATACAGCATGCATCAACCCTGGAATTTTCTCACCGTCATCGGCGTTCTTGTAATATTCAACGCCCTGAACCAGCGACGAAGCACAATTACCTACGCCGGCAATGGCAACGCGGATGCTCATATAGACTCCTTGCCTGCAAAATAAGCGACATTACGTTATGCCGCACTAATACCATATTTCATAATACTATCGCCAACCAATATGAGCCAATATTAGATATTTTTAGTCGTTTCTAAGCGAAAATAAATAATTTTATGGAAAAATTCAACACCGGGCGCTACGGTGGGATGTATGGTTGCACATAATAATGGACGACGATCTGCAGCTTCGCGCACAAAAACGCCACGAAGCATATCATCTAAATCGCAGAATAATACTGGCATGCCAAGCTCGGTTCCTCCACGCAATAGTAGCGCGCGAAAATCGGCATACGAATCAGCATCCGGTAACAGCAACCATGGTTCAAGGCGAGAACGTTCACGAGAGTACACTCGGAATCAGCGCCGTAAAACTTGGCACGGAAGGCACCCTATTATTTTTTGGATGCTTATTGTAATCTTCGTTCCTATTTTGCTTGGCATACTTGTTTTTGCTTTTATGTACGCCACAACAGACATACCTGCTCCAGACAAAGTTGCCATGGCAGACAAAACAAAAGTTTATTACGCTGACGGCAAAACGGAATTAGGTTCGTTTGCAGAACAAAATCGAGAAATTATTAACTGTTCTGCACTTCCTAAATACGTTGGAAAAGCAATAATAGCTTCAGAAAATCGTTCGTTCTACCAAGATGGCGGAATTGATTTTAAGGGAATTGGCCGCGCGCTTATTCATAACGTAACTACACGCGGACGCTGGGGCGGCTCTACAATTACCCAACAGTATGCGGAACGATATTATCTTGGCGAAACCAAAACGTATCTTGGAAAACTACACGAAGCGATTTTGGCTTTGAAAATTGCGCAAACTCAAGATAAAGACACTGTTCTGTGCAATTACATGAACACTATTTATCTTGGACGAGGCGCATACGGCATTCAGGCCGCTGCAAAAGCGTATTTTGGAATCGAAGCTAAAGATTTAACACTATCCCAAGCAGCACTTTTAGCTGGAATTATTCCTGCACCAAGCAGGTGGGATCCTGCAATCGGTCCAAAAGAAGCCGGAATACGTTTTAAGCGCGTGCTTAAAATTATGAAAAAAGACAAGTATATTACGGCAGATCAAGCTGCAAAAGCAAAAATGCCGGATACTATTACACAAACTACGCAAAATATGTACGCAGGGCCTCAAGGATACTTGCTGCACATGGTTCGCGACGAATTGACAAGTAATGGAGCCTTTACACAGGAAGATCTTGATAGCGGCGGGTATCGCATTATCACAACTATTGACAAAGCCAAGCAAGATTTAATGTTCAAAGTTGCAAGCCCTTCGCAGGACGGGCGTGGAATTGTGCCTCAAGGCTTACAAATTGGCGGAATCTCAGTAAATGCAAAAGATGGTTCAATTATTTCAGTTTATGCTGGCGACGATTATCTTACAAAGCCTCTAAACAACGCAACGCAAGCGCTATACGAGCCTGGATCAACAATGAAACCTTTTGCGCTTCTTGGCGCAATCCAAGCTGGCACAAGCTTAAACACACTATTTAATGGCAATTCTCCGCGCAAATTCAACGGTATTGATAAACCGGTTGCAAACTTTGCAAATACCAACTACGGAATGGTTAATTTATACGGAGCTACAGCAAATTCTGTAAACACAGTTTACATGGATTTGCAAAGCAAACTTGGCGCTAGCAAAGTAGCACACACAGCTGTTCTTGCAGGGTTGAATCCTAAGCGCGTAAATGGTAAAAATCCGTTTACTGTGCTTGGCAACGACACTGTACATGTGAGCGAAATTGCGCGCGCTTATGCAACATTTGCAAATCAAGGAAGACGTCCTGATTTACATATTGTTGCCAGCGTTAAAAACCCTGACGGCAAAGAGTTTTACAGGGCTCCAACAAGCGGAAAGCAAGTATTTTCTCCAGCAGATTCAGCGTTGGCTACTAAAGCAATGCTAGGGGTAGTTCAGCGAGGCACCGCAATGGAGGCTCGCGCTATAGGCAGAGAAATAGCCGGTAAGTCTGGTACCGCAAATGATGAAACTGCAGGTAGCTTCGTAGGCTTTACGCCTAATGTAGTAACTGCTTTTGCCATGTGGAATCCAGATGCAAACGGAAGCCCTCAAATTATTAAGCCATTCCGCGGGTATCTTGGAGGAAGCGATTATCCTGTGCACTTGTTCACTCGGTATATGAAGCAGGCCTTGGCTGGCACTCCTAGCGTTAAGTTCCCTGAAGCAAAAGATAATGGCAAGATTGGCGGCCAGGACGGAACTTGGGGATTAGGCGAACGGCATGCTTATAAGCGCGAAAGCGAAAATAACGACAGCAAAGATAAAAATGCTGATGCCGACGCAGAAACCAATAAAAGCAAGGATAAAGATACGCCTAATAGTACTGAACAGGACTCAAATAAAGAGGATTCAAACACTTACGATAATCCGTTGCGCAAATACGGAGACGCTTCGACTGGCGGCGGCTACAGCAACGGATACGGCAATAATTATGACGGAAGCAGCTACGGTAACACCTCATACGACACTACTGGTGGCGGTCAAAATGAGTACAACCCGTCTACTTCCGAGTAATAAATCTGCCGGCTTGCTAAATTAGCGTATTGCTTAATTAGCGGATCTTAATTAACGGCTTGCTTATAAAGAGCAAACTGTGCCGAAAAATTAAGTTACTTGCTAAACTACTTGCTAAACTACTTTCGCAAAGTTTTCAAAACAAGATTTTCAAGTGATTCAGCCGTCACACCTTCGTAGCCGTTAAGCTCAGCGTGATGCTTGCTTTCAGCTATGTCTGCACGTGAAAATCCTGTTTGCGCAATTACAGTCGCACCGGAATTAACTGCAGCAGTAAGACCAGCTAAAGAATCTTCTATAGCAATACAATGAGCCATTTGTTCCGCAATTTCTTCGTCAGTACCATGCACGCCAACCATTCGGCCCGCTGCAAGATACGGCTCAGCACTCGGCTTAGGCACAAAACCGTCGTCGCCACATACATAACCAACAAACGCGCCATCCGGAGCATGCTTCACAATATTTTCAACCAAGCATCGCGGCGAATTACTTACTAAAATCGAAGGAATACCAGCCTTCGTAAGACTTTTAAGAACGTCAAGTACGCCAGGAATCCACGGCACAGACTCAGCTTCACGCGCAGCAACGTAATCAACCATGCCTTTGCCAATTTCTTCAACCGTAAGTTTTGTGCCGGAAGGAATCATCCTATTGGCAACAGTTTCCAAAGATCCGCCGGAACATTCCCAAGCCAAATCTTCATCCCAATAACCGCCATATTTTTTAACTAAATAAAACTCAGACTCATGCCAATACGGCTCAGAATCAATAAGCGTACCGTCCATATCCCAGAATACTGCGCGCAAAACATGCTTATTTAACTGCGCATTTTCCAATTGTAAATTCGTAGATTTTTCTAATTTTCCCGACTTTTCCGATTTTTCCGTATTTTTTTCCGTCATTCACAATCCTTTATATTGCTGTCGTTTGCGCTTAAAACTTACATTCACTTTTAACAGCATTTAATTATTGTTCTTCATAAAGTTTTAACTCTTAACAGTTTTAGCTTTCAACAGTTTTATTCTTAACAGCGCAACTCATATACGTTACTACAAGTGCCAAGCTCTCCACAATACCACTGATTTTTCGTCCGCTACTGAATTATTTTCATACGAGTTTACATAATCCGAAGAGGAGTGCGATGAAGGCAAAGCCCTGCGTTCTGTGCGAATGTCTCGCCTCCAGCGCCTAGCATTGCGCGAGCGCTGCATTTCCACGATATCGCCGTCCGCATTTGCGGTAAAAATGTTACGTTCTGAAGATTCCGCAGCTTCCGTCAAATGACGCACTTGCCTTTTAAGTTGTCGATTTTCTTCTTGTAACGCCAAAATTTTCATAATCCCAGCAAGATTAATACCTTCATCTTGGCTTAAATGCTGAGTTTGAACAATTCTGCCAATATCTCTTAACGAGTATCGGCGAGCGCCACCGCCTGTGCGCTGAGGCATAACTAAACACAGACGATCGTATTGTCGAAGAGTTTGCGGATGCGTATTAGTAAGGCGTGCTACGTGGCTTACGGTAAATATTGGCAAATCAAGAGTAAAACCTACTTCATCTGCCCCGTCAAGCGTTGCAGTACCACGCACTAAAGCAACTGCACACATTTCATACAGTGCTTTAGTTTCACGCGTTATTGGTGTCATAGCACGCCTTCCTTTTAATTATTTTTAATTTACTTTTTTATTTTTAATTTACTTTCGATTTATTTCTGATTTGCGATTTTCTTACTTTTATCTTACTTTTGTCTCAAGTTGCTAATTTCTTCCGTATAAGATTCGCCGGCGGTTTTATCAAATTCTTTCGCTGCACGCTTAAGTAGCATAGTTGCGCGCTTTGGTATGCGAATTTGCACAATGCCAATAAAATCGCCGTTAGATCCAGGCACTCCAGCACCTTGCACACGAACCTCGTCTCCACTGGAAGAACCTGCAGGAACCTTAAAAGTTACGGAATTGCCATCCACGTCTTTAAGCGTAACTTTTGCACCATGCACAGCTTCACTCAAAGTCAAAGGCAAATTTGCAACCAAATTGTTATCTCGCAAAGTAAAACGATCTGACGGCTCAACTTGCACATGCAAATACAAATCTCCCGAAGGACCGCCAAATTTACCCTGCTTGCCCTTTCCTTTTAAGCGAATTTTCTGACCGGCTTTTACTCCGGCTGGAATATGCGTTTTGAAAGTTTCACCTGCCGCACGAAGCGACACAGTAGCACCCTTAAAAGCCTGCTTAAAAGTAAGTTTGATACTGGTTGTTATATCTTCGCCAACTTCAGGCGTATCCTCCGCTGGTTGAGCTTGCGAATATTGCTCTCCAGCAAAGCCATTCGCGCCTTGGAATCCAGCTGCACCCGGATTTTGACGTCCTCCGCTAAACATGGAGAAAATGTCTCCCATATTTGGTCCAGCGCCGCTGGTTGCAAAACGAATGCGCGAACCATTTCCGCCCATGCCGCCCATTCCAGCGCCGCCATTAAACATGGAGAAAATATCCGAGAAGCTAGATGCGTCAAAGCCTCCAGCTCCGCCTGCGCCGCCTGCAAAACGAGCGCCGCCTGCGCCAAATTGACGAATAGCGTCGTAACGCTGACGAGTTTGACTATCTTTCAGCACATCATAGGCTTCGGAAACGTCCTTAAACTTTTCTTCAGCTTCTTTTGTCTTGTTCAAATCAGGATGATATTTTCGAGCAAGTTTGCGGTATGCTTTAGTAATCGTCGCTTCGTCAGCATCTTTGGAGACACCGAGAACTTTATAAAAATCCTTAGCTAACCATTCATTTTCAGCCATTTGTGCCTCCTTTCGTTATCAGCACATTGGCATATTTACGCTATTTTGATCTAATAACAGTCAAACAACGAATCACTGCTGCGGGGAAGCAACCACTACGCGAGCTGCGCGAATAACGCGATCTCCTATGCGATATCCCGCTTCAACAACCGCATCAACAGTTTCTTTCGTAGCGTCTGGATCTGGCTTGTGCAAAATTGCATCATGCTTGGTAGGGTCAAAATCTTCACCCTTCTCACCAAACTTTTCCACTCCAAACTTTTCAAAAGCCTTATCTATTTTGGTTGCAACAGCTTTGAACGAATCGTCCATTTCGCTATGCTCACGAATGCGATCAATATCGTCCAATGCTGGAAGCAGTGCGCTTAACACGTCAGTAATGCCGTGCTCGCGGAACAAATCTTGCTCTTTTTTAGCACGATTTCGGAAGTTAATAAATTCCGCACGCTCACGCTGTAACGCTTCTAGGTATTCGGCAGCCTCTTTTTTGGCTTTACCCAAAGGAGTCAAATCGTCAGTTTTAGCATTCTGATTTGCTTCATTAGATTCTGCATTATTAGCGTCTTCCGCAGAATCTGCAGAAACGTTAGCGTCAGCATGAGCATCAGCTTGCGTTTCTGCCTGATTCTTACTTCCTTCACCAGCTTGCTCAGCAGCGTCTGCGCTGTTAGTTGTTTGCTTCTGGTCTGGTGCTGATTCGCTTTCAGGTTTTACATCCATCGAGTCAGCATCTCCCATATTCTGCAAATATTCGTTGGCGTTGAACTCGGACATTACTTGTTGTCCTTATCGTCCTTGTCGTCGTCCACCACTTCGGC
>CAMPNN010000013.1 GCA_946891915.1 uncultured Bifidobacteriaceae bacterium | reverse complement strand
CCATTTGAGATTTTATTTCCGCTATATCCTTAGTATTCTGATTCGTTTGAATCGCCAGCTGCGCCAACTCATTCGCACCAATAAAATCCTTATTCTCAACAATATAATCCTTCATTTGCTTAAAGGTTCTAATAAGCGCTTTCGACTGCATTATGGCAAGTTCGCCTCTTAACACCGTCATGAGCATATAAATACCCTGCTCAGTAAAAGCATATGGAAGCTTTCTGCGACCACCCCAACTTGATGTAGAATTTTTCGACATCAAGTTTTTGAACTCATCAGCAGTTAGCTGAAACATAAAGTCATCATCAAACTTTTCTATGTTATTTTTTACCTGCTCGTTGAATCTTGCCGTAGTATACCCATAGATTTCAGCAAGCTCAAAATCAAGCATGACTTTTTGATTGCGAATATTATAAATTTTTTCTTTTATCGTTTTAGCGTCTATAAGCGTTTTAACAGACTCGCTTTTAGCGTCCACAATAACTAAATTTTTATTCCGTTCTACCATAAAATTCCCTCCTCAAAATATAAGTAAAACCCATAGTTTTGCAATAAAACCGTAAACTTCTGACACAACCCCATAAATCGCAAGCACAATACAAAATCAATCACAAGCCACAAAACTTCTAAAACTAGCAGAAAACTAGCACGTGTCAGCGCATAAACATAATTTTATAAGATTCCACAGATTAAAAGCAACAAACTCAGATTACTCCCCAAAACTCAAGCAAAGTAAAAAGTTAATTTCCAAAACAAAACTCTCAATAAAACTATGCAACTTGGAAGTCTACTTCCAAGTTGGGTACAAACTTAAGAAACTTGGAAGTCTACTTCCAAGTTGGGTGCAAACTTACGAAAGTTGGAAGACAGCCAGCGGAAGAAGCAGTTTGCAAGCATAATTAATGATATCTACGTTACATTGTATAGAATTATTGTATACTTATATGAGAGATATAAGGAAAAGTACAAAATTCACCATAGACATAGGAGCCCAAAATGACTACAGCAACAACAGATACAGTAAACGTAAACTTTCGAACAAAGAAAGAAGACAAACTCAACGCAGAACGAGTTTGCAAAGAGCTCGGAATCTCTATGAGCACCGCGCTGAACGTGTTTATTAAAACTATTGGTCGCGAAAAGAGAATACCGCTAGATTTTTCGCTAGATCCGTTTTACGAACCGTCAAATCAAGCATATTTGAAATCGCAGATTGACGGCGTGAAAAATGGCACTATCAAGCTCGAAGAACACAATACCAGAGGCCACTACGACGATAAGTAGGCAATTCTAAGCACCCACATGCTTAGCGTGGGCGAGCGCGGCCTCACGGCGACGACGCCGCCCAAGCGCAGCCAAAATCATCGTCGTAAGAATCACAGCGCAACCAATAAGCGCGAGCACGAACATCGTCATCCAAAGCGGCCACTGCAACTTATCGCCCGGCGCGAAAACTGGATCTGGCAGCACGCGATACCCAGTCACCAGCAGCCGCTGCGTGTTCACGCCATACGGCGTACACGTAAGCAGCGTCGCCAAATCGCGCCCTTTCTCGCGCTGAAGCAACCTAATATCATGCGGATCGACCACGCTAATGCGGAACACCTTGTAGCGCAGCGTCTCCCCTTGCACGTCAAAGTAGAAAAAGTCGCCCTTCTTAATTTCAAGCAAATCATCAAACATGGTCGCATTCGGCAAACCCGTATGCGCCGTCACAACAGTGTGACGAGTCTTGCCACCCACCGGCAAATCCGTGCCGTACAAATGCCCAGCACCTTGCGCCAAAACCTCCTGCGAACTGCCGTGATAAATCGGCAACTTAACGCCAATCTTCGGGATCTTCACAATGCCCATAATGCCCATCGGCTCATCCAACTGCTTCGCATAATCCTTATACTCCGGCGTCTTCATAAAATCCGTCGTACCATCGTAAGGATCAGCCGTAATAATCGACTTGTGGCGCGCATTATACTTGCGCGCTGCATTCAAAATTTTTTTGCGAGCGCTAATAGTCTGCTTACGACTCAAACGATCATAAGCTACAGAAATCTCCTTCGACACCTTGTTATTCCACAGCGTTGACGCAACAGGGTACGTAAAACACAAGATTGCAGCAACTGCGAGGGCGATTGGCTCGAGAGTGCGGCGGAGTTTGGATTTTGGTTTTTTCGTTGGCTTTGATGCGGGTTTTGGCGCGGGTTTTGGCGCGGGTTTTGATGCTGGTTTTGATGCGGTTGCTGAGTCTTGGGTTGATGCGGTTGCAGGTTTTGCTGAGGTTGCTTTGGGATGATTGAAGAAAGCATATACTTTTGTAACATCTTCGTTTAATTTCATGCTTCCTCCGTTTCTGTGTTTATATACGTAAGTTTATTTTATGTGGCGCGAGTTTTGCGCGAGTTTTGGGGGCCTTACTAACGTGGCGCGAGTTTTGGGGGATTTCTCTCCTCGCACGTCCCGTCCTTCAGTCGCTTTGACTGTTAAAAGTTTTACTGTCTGCTTTGTTCTTTAAAGAACGTTGCTCCATCAGTCCTCTTTTAGTGCTCGTAGAGAAATCCCCCAAACTCTGCGTGCTAACCATTAATAACCTCATTCAATCACAGAGATTTTTCGATTTTTCTTCTTCGCTCGGCTTGTCAGCAGCCTGCGGCTCTGCGCGACGACCTGCTTTCGCGCTCAGAGCGTAGCGCGCGAAAGCAACTCGGAGCGTGAGCTTGCTCAAACGGAAAGTCCAGTGGACTTTCCGTGCAAGCTCAGCAGCGAGCGCGTTAACCGCGCGAGCGTCCTTCGTTCAGTGCGAAAAATCTCAAATCTCTACCACACTAATATCCACACACAAAAGTCGCGAAACAAAATTGTGAGTTGGGCGTAGGTAGGAGTGCCTGGCGTGGCATGTGCAGCAGCAATGACATTAGTGTTCTTTGGGCAACAAGCAATCAACGTCTGCAGAGCATTACTGCAAAGCTACATAAACATTTGCCGTAGAATTACCCGGGTTTTGTAGCCGCGTTGGCGGTTTTGTGGAACATTTGCCGGAGATTGTTCGACATTTTCTTTACGCAGCTGTAAAGAAACTGTCGATTTTCGGCGAGATTTCGTTATTTCTTTTACGTGGCTGTAAAGTAATAATCACTTTTCGGCTTAATTTCGATTTTTCCTTTACACGGCTGTAAAGTTTTAATCGCTTTTCCACAAGATACCGATATTTCCTATACACGCACGTAAAGTTTTTGTCGGTTTTTGGTGAGATTCCAACAATTTCTTTACGTGGTTGTAAAGAAACAATCATAAGAGCAAGTGAGTCTAGGATTTAGTTAAGTAAACCCTAGACTCACACTTTGCTATTAGACTACAAGACCAGCTTTAGAAAGCGAATCAAGCGTTCTGCTGCTGTTCTTCTTCCTTGCGATTGCGCACGTACATAATCACGCTCGCAACAATCAAGCCCATGCCCACAACAGCGAAAATCAGCACGCCGTAAGCACCGGTTGCAGGAAGGTTGAACCAGAAGCTCTTGCCGTCTTCGCCGCCATGAAGTGGGAGATCCTCAACATCAATAAAGGTGGTGTAATCTTTTGTAATCTTTGCCTCATAAACAGCCGTAGACCTAGCATAACCCTCAGGAGCTTTTACTTCGAGAAGATACACAGGATCGCCTGCACGAGTCTTATACGCATTCTCGAAGTTACCACTAGCATTGGTAGTAGCATTCTCAAATGTTGATGCAGCTTCGCAGTTCTTATCCTTAGCAATATTTTTGTTCTCATTCAAAGCCTTGTAGCAGCCTTCAGCCTTTGCCTTATCAGCAAAGATCTTGAATTCAGCGCCGGAAAGATTTTCTTTCACACCGTCCTTCATGTAGTACTTATGCACCTGAAGGTAACCGAAATCAAGAGTAGACTTGCTCTTATCAGTGTTAGGAATGATTGGTGGCAATGCCGCTTCACTATCCGAATGAGCTGGGAAGAAGCCAGATGCGTTAACAATCTCATTCTTGCCGTTTTGCTCCGAATCCGTACTATTTTTTGGAGCATTGCCAGTCTGATATGTGCTACTAACCTTAAACTCAAGATTTACAGTAACCTGAGGAGCGGTTCCGCCATCCTGAACATCGTTCAAAACTCCAGCAATCTTACCTAAGCCAGCATCAGTAAACTTTACAAGAATACGCTTATGACCAGTTGTAAGACCCGTGGAATTTGCATCTGTGCTACTAGCGGAATAATCAATTAAATCAACCGTGTAATCTTTAGTTTCAGTAGCAGTAGACTTTTCAAGATCCGTTGTACCAATCTTCACACTCTTCACAGCATCAGCGAAGGTTGCATCGCTTGGGTCCCAGTCAGCTTTGAATGCCTTCAAAGCATCAGCCGGAGCGTCATCGAAGACCATATAACCCTTAAGATCATTAGCCGTCAAATCCTTAGTGCCAATTTTTGCCTTATTAACTCCGGCAGTAATAGTGTAATGCAAGGTATCTTTGACGCCTGCGAAACTCTTCTTATCGTAAACCTTCTGAATAGTAGCCGAGAGATTCTTATTCTTCGGCTTCACAACAGGCTTGTAGTTGTAAGTAACTTGGGTCTTTTTGTTCGCGTTAGTACCAGTAGTAGTGTACTCCGGCAAAGGAAGCGTCATATAGAAGGATTGCAAATCAGAAATACCATAGCCTGCAGGTGGCTCAGTCTCAATTACTTTGTAAAGACCAAGTCCAAGGTTGGAGAAAGTTGCTTTACCGTCTTTACCAGTCGTTTGATCTTGGATAGTAGTGTTGGTATCAAACTTTACTTCCGCATCATTGTCACCTTCCGTAGCAGTGTGATCATTCAGCTTGGTAGCCAGTTTCGCAATCTCTTGCCAAGACTCAGGAGACTTAAGATTTAGAGTTAAATCCTTAGTGCCAACCTTAATGGAAGCAACTTTCTTTAAGCTAAACTTAGCACCTTTAAGTGGCTTAAAACTAGCAGGGCAAGGATTAGTCTTCTTGTTAGGGTCAGGTTTCCCACTAGAAGGTGTCTCAGTACCAGTAGTAGGATTAGGATCCTTCTCGCACTTAACAATTTTTATAGTGCCTGTAGATGGAGCACCAGTCGCCCACGGAGCCGGATAAGTTTCCGGGTCTCCAATCAAACCATTACCCCACGCAACACTAGATACAGTTATAGCGCCGGCGACGCACAGCGTGCCAGCCATCGCAAGCGACGCCACCGCCGCCACGAATTTATTAGTGAACTTTTTCATGTTCACTCCTTTCATTTGCCGTTTTACGGCAACTAGAGAATTAGTTTGCATTAATCATGCTCATACGAGTAAAGTTTTAAAATTTTTAGCATTTACCTTGTGTTATCACGCTCCAGAATCCCGAAAGACTGCGCGATAAAACAATGCGCAATAAAACAATACGCAATAAAACAATGCGCGAAACAGGAAGGCTTTATGCGCAAATGCGTACGTAGTCGCCTTATGCGAAGCACCGCGAGTAAATGCATATACAACTGCTTCATACGTAATTGCATAAGCCTCGCCACCTTCCCAAAATCAATTTGCTAGCCTTCTCACTTTGACTTACCACGAAGCCAGCCGCCAGCAGATTCACCAACAATGCGGCAAGAATACCAAGCTGCAAATTCCAACTCTGACCGCCCGTATTCGGCAAAGTAAAATTACTCGACAAGTGAATATTGAGCGTAAAAGCAGCAAAATCCTTATTTTCTTTAAAAGCCGTAGGCTTAGCAGAAGTTAGCTTAGATTTTATTAAATCAGGCGTTAAGCTGCCAGATTGGGTAGCGTCACCTGTTAAAGTATCAAACTTAGTAAGCGCATCAGGCTTCAACGCAAACACAACGCACCGGTAATCGCCAACCGCAGTCGGCTTGATGCTCGGCTTTATGCTCACTTCCTTATCAGTTCGCGCAGCCACTTTTTTATTTGGATCCGACGACTTGCAAGTAGTCTCACCTTCTTTATTAGAGTGGCACGTATTTTGATTATCATCCGCAGGCACACTCAACCCAAGATCTGCAAGATTACTGCTCCAAGTCTTGTATTCAAGATCCTTCGAATCTTGCGACGATTCAGAAGGCTGCGCAGGTTGCGAGCCAGTGCCAGAATTAGCGCCATTCGAGCCAGTACTGCTAGTACCGCCACTTGAGCCGCTTATCGCAGAACCACTTCCAGTAGTCGAGCCAGCACCTCCGGCCGAAGCGCCACCACTTCCAGCAGCATTACCCTTCTTCTCGCCCTTCGAGCAGAGCACGCGCAACGTAATCTTATTCTTGCTATCTGCCGCAGAAATAGCATCAATATACGGCTTAAGCTCCATACCAAGCATCGCATAAATATCGTTATTGTCGCTAGTCAACGGCGTAGGACTACCATTAAACGGATACACTTTCAGCGTAAGATCATTTTTACCAATTTCTGGTGGCTTCGGCTTTGGAGGCTCACTCGACTTCACCTCAATCGTAACTGACTTATAATCCCAGTCAACGCCTTGCTTAATAGACGCCTTATTGTCCCACTTCGTGTCAACGATGTTTTGTTCTGGGTTATCGAATAGGGATTGCTTATCAGCTTCGACTCTACTATTAAATTCTTGCGACACAGTGGAAGATTTATATTCCGCACCTTTAGGACCACTAGCAACAATACGTTTTAACTCAACATCTTTAACAGCAAACACTTTGCACTCAAAAGCCCCAGCCTTTGTAGGCGTGCCACTAATCCAACTTTGAGATTCCTCAGTATAAGGATCATTCTCATACAAAGCAAAATTCTCTGCAGTACCATCCTTTGGACGATCCTTATTTTCCTTGTGTTTGAACCGAGTCTGCTTCTCCGTAGTAGAACCATCTTTATTACTTAAGTTCAAACCATTAACACTGTCTAACGTATAACTGGCATCATCACCACTACCAGTTTTGCAAATCATATGATGATAGATAAAACCAATCTTATCTTTTGATTGCGATTCAATAAAAAGCTTATTATTAATAGAATCGTAAGTGTCTTTATTATCATCACTGCCGGCAGTACTTCCGGCAGGAGCTGAACCTTTAGGCTTTGGCTTTATAGTAATACTGACACTTTCGTTATCATTATCTTTTTTTGCAGTACTATCCGCGTTCCCAAAATCATATAAGTTCAGTTTTAAATCATCTTTTTGTGCATCAGATACATCAACTTTTACACTTATTGTAGTGTATATTTTTTCATTGTTGTGATATGCAAAAATTTTGAATTTATAATTACCGTAATCCCACTTACCATTTGGTCGCAAGGTTACAGAACCGTCAAAACCCATTTGACCTTTAGTATCCTGAACTTTGACTACACTATTTTTTTCTGTTTTTTCAAAATTCGCCCAACTTGGCACAGGATCACTCTTTTTACCATCCTTTTCTAATTCAAACCGCAAGCCGCTCGGCATAGGGGCTGCTTGTCTCTTAGTACTATCAAGTTTAATTTCAAACTTTGGCTTAATAGTTATAGCACTACCACGCTGTACTAAAACGGGATTATTATCATCGACAACACTCTCACCATAGTATCTAATCACATAGCATTTTGCGAAAGTATTGTGTCTTTTATTCTTCTTGCACACTTCCGGAAGCTGAGGCTCTTCATTCGCACTTTTGTCAGTGCCGTTAACAGCTTTCGCAGAATCAGCGCCTTTATTTTTAGAGTCTTTTGCTTTTTTATTTGCAGCAGATTTTTCTACAGTTTTTCTAGTTTTATCAGCCGACTCAGCCTTATTAGCAGCCTTATTACCAGCTTTGTTGCTATCAGGCTGCTGCTTGGTATCAGGCTTTAATACCTTATTATCTTTACTTAAATTACTTGAAGTATCAGTATTTTTCTTATCAGACTCAGTCTTATTCGGCTCACTTTGAGTCTGCTTCTCACCCTCAGTCTTAGCAGAACCAGACTTAGCACCCTCAACCTTCTCAGTAGAAGTAGCACTTCCGCCACCATTCTCACCAGCGCTCAACGCATAAGCAGGAGCAATCACAAAAGTAGCAAGCAACATTGCAATTGCTACGAACAAAGCAAGCAGCGAACGGCGAATTGAGCGCACTAATCGAAGGAATCGGCTAAATATATGCAAATCAAACATATACGCACCTACCTTCTAACTCGCCAAGTTATTATAATGCCGTTATTACAACAACATTAAAAACTCAATTTCTCTATAGACAATCTTCGCAAGCACACGGCTTAAACCTGTGCTAAAAACTCTGCTCCCAACCACTGAGTACTATACCCCCCCCCCCCAGGTTAATTGCAAGCCAAACTAAATATTTGGAAATATTTATTATTTATGTTGATAAAAGCAGTATTATTGCAAGAAAATTTCGGATTATTTCCCATTTTTACGGCGTGTCGCAATAAATAAAAAAAAAACCGGAGCGCGAATTAACGCACCCCGGTTTGTAAAAGTTATAACAGCTTAAGCAATCGGCTCAATCAGCTCAATCGGCTCAAGCCACCATCTCAAACAATCGGCTCCACCTGGTTGAATCCAAGCTCCACAGGAGTTTCGCGGCCGAAGATGGAAACCAGCACCGTAAGCTTCTGAGTTGTAGGCTCCACGTCCGAAACCACAGCAGCCATCGTCGAGAATGGGCCGTCGGTAACAGTAACCTGATCGCCAACCTTGTACGCAACTTCAACCTTGCGCTTCTTGGCTGCAGCCGGCTTATCTCCAGCGTTCTTCAAAGCTTCGGAAGCAATCATTGGCGCCATCATTGCCACAACTTCCTTACGCGTCAAAGGAGCAGGATCCCTAGAAGGACCAACGAAACCAGTCACGCCTTCAGTTTCACGCACAATGCGGCGAGCATTCTCATCCGGCCACATGCGAATCAGCACATAACCTGGCACGCGAACGCGGGTAATAACCTTCTTACCCTTTTCCGTATGCTTTTCGACTTCTTCCATCGGCACTTCAATCTGGAAAATCTGATCTTCCAAACCAAAGTTTTGCACTCGGGATTCAACGTTAGTCTTTACGCGCTTTTCGTAGCCGGAATACGTGTGAAGCACGTACCACTTGCCTTCCAAAGTGCGAAGTTTCTTAGAAAATTCAGCTACAGCAATTGCGCCTGCGTCGGTTGGGTCGGCTTCTTCAGAAGATGCAGAATCGGTAGAATCTTCAGAATCAGCAGAATCCTCGGAATCAGCATTTGCGCTTAAGTCAGCCGGCTCATCAAAATCGGCAGCTTCATCTTCAGCATCATCTGCATCAAGAGAAGCAACAGCCGCAGCAGCAGCCTCCGCACCGTCATCAGCTAAATCAGCCTCAACAACAGCATCCTGAGCATCAGCATCAGCCGTAGCTTCGTCAGCCGCAGCTTCAGCAACCTCAGCCTGAGCCACAGACGCTTCATCTGCTTCTTCGAGATTGAACTCATCAGTCATCTTGCATACACCTTCAAAATTTCAAATCAGCCGAACAACCACATAACGGACTTACCCAAGCCGAAGTCCATGCATGTGACGAAAGCCATCAAAAATGCAACAAAAAGGAATACCGAAGCCGACCAAGCAAACAGCTCTTTTCCGTGAGGCGCAACCACCTTGCGCGTCTCGTCAATAGTCTGCTTAACGAACATGCCAATACGCATGAACAAATTTGGCTTTGCTGCTTTCTTAACGCTATGTGCCTGTGCCATGCTTGAATCCTTCATGTAAAATTGCGAACTAAAAACTGGCAGGGACGGCGGGACTCGAACCCACAACCTACGGTTTTGGAGACCGTTGCGCTACCAATTGCGCCACATCCCTAAGGTGAACTTGCCTATCATACCCCAAACGGTGAGACATAGCAAACCGCCAGATAGATATGTTATCTCATGGTCATGATTTCAGCCGTGCGCAGCGTAAAGCGAGTGTCGCGCGAGGCTAGTCTTGCGTGAGGCAAGCACTCACGCGCGAGAGCCGCGCAAACTTAAGCCTCAACCCACTTCTTCATGCGACGCATGCCCTCCGCAAGCTGATCGTCCGCAAGCGCGCAAGAGAATCGCAAATAACCCGGAGCGCCAAAAGCCTCACCAGGAACGGCAGCAACATGCGCTTCATCAAGCAACATTTCCGCAAATCGCGAAGAAGTGTGCGGCACCTCACCATGCCCGCCAAGCGGACGCTCAAGAAGCGCCTCAACATTAGCAAACGCATAAAAAGCGCCGTGAGGAAGAGGGCAAGTAACGCCGTCAATATTATTCAGCGCTTCCACGATTGCTTTTCGGCGAGCGTCAAAAGACTCGCGCATTGTGGCAACCACGTCCAAAGATCCGCCAACTGCAGCGATTGCGGCGCGTTGCGAAATATTAGAAACGTTAGAAGTCATGTGGCTTTGCAGCTTAACTGCAGCTTTCGCAACATCCGCAGGCGCAACCATCCAGCCAACTCGCCAACCAGGCATAGCGTAAGTCTTCGCAACACCGTTCAAAATCAGCAGCTGATCTCGAACTTCCGGCACTTCAACGCCAATGTACGAAGTCGCGATTCCGTCGTAATGCAAGTGCTCGTAAATTTCGTCAGACAGCACCCAAATATGGTTTTTCACAGCCCATTCGCCGATTGCGCGAATAGTTTGCGCGCTCCAAATAGCGCCCGTAGGATTCGACGGCGAAGTTACAATAATTGCGCGCGTGCGTGAAGTGCGAGCGGCCTCAATCGCCTCAATATCCGGCTCAAAACCGCGATCTGCGCCTGCTAAAACCGGCACAGGCACGCCGCCAGCAAGCTTCACGGCCTCCGGGTAGCTGGTCCAATACGGCGCTGGAATAATCACTTCGTCGCCGTCATTTAGGAGGATTTGGCAGGCTTCGTAAACGGCTTGCTTTCCGCCGTTTGTTACTACTACTTGATTTGGGGAGACTTCGTAGCCGGAGTCGCGCTTTACTTTGCGCGCGATTGCTTCTCTAAGTTCCGGCAGACCGGCAGTTGCGGTATAGCGGTAGTTGCGCGGATCTTTGCATGCAGATGCGGCGGCTTCAACAATGTAGGAAGGAGTAGGGAAATCTGGCTCGCCTGCGCCGAAGCTTACGACGTCGACGCCGGCAGCTTTCATAGCTTTTGCTTTGCCGTCGACTGCAAGAGTTGCGCTTGGGGCGACTTTGTTAATGCGATTGCTTAATACGCGCCAATTTTCTGGGGATGTAGTTTCTGCAATATTCTCTGCCATGATTTCCAGTGTAACCTTAAGCCGCGAAACGACGAATCTGCCGCACGCACCACACCAAACAAAACCACTACCAAACAAAACAACGGAGGTGATATAGCTACTTTAGTGAGGGAGATTAATTAGGTAGAGATTTGAGATTTTTCGCACTGAACGAAGGCGGACGTCAGAGCCGAAGGCTGCTGACAAGCCGAGCGAAGAAGAAAAATCGAAAAATCTCTGCGATAAAACACGGTTATTAAAGATTAAACACGCAGAGTTTGGGGGATTTCTCTACGAGAACTAAAAGAGGACTGAGGAAGCAACATTCTTTAAAGAACAAAGCAGACACAAAAAAGCCTCTAACAGCCAGAGCGACGAAGGACGGGACGTTCGAGGAGAGAAATCCCCCCGAACTCGCGCCACTCAAAGCAAAAGACCGCCGCGCATAACACAGACTGCGTTTCAGTCTCAAGTCGCCCTTTTAGAAACACAAACGCAGAAACAAGAGACCAAAACGCATAAATCACACAAGCACGAGATTATCGCGATGAACCACCGGATGCGCATACTGCCGACCAAGCGACTCCTCAAGCTCGTCGCTCGTGCGCCCCATAATCTCCGGAATCTCCTCCGCATCGAAAGCCACAAGCCCCTTAGCCAAGTGATTGCCCTGCTCGTCGTCAATCCACACCGGATCAGTAGCAGAAAACTCGCCGCAAACACGCACAATACCAGCTGCAAGCAAGCTCGCACGTCCACCGCGCACCGCCGCCGCAGCACCATCATCAACCACAAGCGTTCCATGCGGATGCGACGCAAACCCAATCCAAAGTCGTCTCGAAGAATCGCGCGTATGAACCGGCGCAAACGCAGTTCCAACAACGTCTCCAGCAAGGGCCGGCCCCGCGTTTCCAGCGCAAGTTAGCACTGTCGGAATTCCGGAAACTGCCGCCACATGCGCAGCTTCCAGCTTTGTCACCATACCACCGGTACCTACTCCCGAAACGCTTGCGCCAACCTTCACTTCTTCCAGCGCACGCGTCACATCCGGCACAAAACTCACGCGTTTCGCACCCGGCTCGCTCGGCGGCGCAGTATAAAGCGAATCGACGTCCGTAAGTAGCACAAGCGCTTCCGCGCGCACAATATTCGCCACAAGAGCTGCAAGACGATCGTTATCGCCGAATCGAATTTCGTTGCTAGAAAGCGCGTCGTTTTCGTTTACGATTGGAATTACGCCAAGTTCCAGCAAACGCGTCATTGTACGCTGCGCGTTACGGTATCGCGACGGCGAAATAGTCACGTCCGCCGTAAGCAGCATCTGCCCAACTCTGAAACCAAATTGCGCAAAAGCGGCTTCATATTGCGCCATAAGCAAGCCTTGACCAACCGAAGCCGTGGCCTGCTGAGTTGGCACATCCTTCGGACGCTCGCAAAAACCAAGAAGTCCAAAACCTGCTGCAATTGCGCCGGAAGATACGAGCACAATCCGCGCTCCCTGCATTTGCGCGTGACTAATTGCCGCCGCCAGCGCACGCAACTTTTGCACGTCCAAATGCCCGGACGCGCTTGTAAGCGAGCTTGAGCCCACTTTTACAACGATTGTGCGCGCCGCACGAATTGAACGCCGAACCCCGTCTTCGGTAAGCTCAATTGCCGGATTGCTCATATGTTTTACCCCTTGATTTAGCTTGATTTAGATAGATTTCGCTTTATTTAGATAGTTTTAGCTTGATTTAGCTAGATTTTTCTAGTTTTCCTGCTCTTCGCCTCGTCCAAACAAGCTATTTTCGTCATGACGATCGTCGTCCACGGAAGGATCCGCCCAGTGGCCGGACTTTCGTTCCGCCATCATCGCTTCTCGAACCGCGCTCTTAGCATCCATCATGCTGTGATAGTCGCGGCGACGCTCGGCATTCGTGCGCCTTGCTCCGCGCGGATCGTTAGCCTCAATTCGCAAATCCTTACCGCGCGCACCCAAGTTAGCGCCGTCCAATCCTTCCGCACCGGCCGCAATGCTTGGATCCCAATCGAAGCAAACCATGTGCCTGCCGCTACCAATGCGAATTTCGTCTCCCGGACGCGCGCCCTTCTTACGCAACTCGTCTTCAACACCAAGCTTCGCCAAACGATCCGCCAAATAACCCACGGCTTCGTCGTTGTCGAAATTCGTCTGCACAACCCAACGCTCCGGCTTCGCACCAGTAACAGTGAACCAAAAATCGCCGTTCCTGTCTTCTTCGCGCTTAATCTCAAAGTCGGCGCCACTTCCGCGACCATCGTCACGACGCCTACGCAAAGCCGGAGCCTGCTGCTCAAGCGGCTGAATAACCACGCGCTCTTCCTCGCGCGCCGCTTCTTCGGCAGCAATCTTCTCGCGCATCTTTTCAACCAATCGCCCAAGCGCAAAACCTAGCTCTTTCAAGCCTTCGTGAGACGCTGTAGAAATCTCAAATACTTCTAATCCCATCGCCTCAAATTCGCCGCGCACAAATTCAGCCAATTCCTTAGCTTCAGGCACGTCGATTTTGTTAAGCACAATAATGCGCGGACGCTCCGGAATTGGGATTGCACCTAACGGCAGCTCAAGTTTGTTAGCATACTGCGCAAGCTCGTGCTCAAGCGCATGATAGTCGCTAATTGGGTCGCGATTTGGCTCAAGCGTTGCGCAATCGATTACGTGCGCAATAATTTCTGTGCGCTCAATATGACGCAAAAACTCAAGTCCTAAGCCCTTGCCTTCGGAAGCTCCCGGAATCAAACCTGGCACATCCGCAATTGTGTAGCGATAATTTCCGAAACTTACTACGCCGAGATTTGGCACCAAAGTAGTAAACGGATAGTCCGCAATTTTTGGCTTGGCCGCGCTAATTGAGGCGACTAAGCTTGATTTTCCTGCAGATGGGAAGCCGACTAAAGCTACGTCTGCAATAGATTTAAGTTCCAAAATTACGTCGCGCTCTTCGCCCGGCTCGCCTAAAAGCGCGAATCCCGGTGCGCGTCGAGTTTTGTTGGCAAGCGCTGCGTTACCAAGACCGCCCGCGCCGCCTTGAGCTACAACGAATTTGTCTCCCACTTGCTGCAAATCCGCCAAAACTTCGCCCGGACGCTTCGCGGCTCCAGCTTTACCTTTTGCTGTGAACACGACTGTTCCAACAGGCACAGGTAGCAGCAAATCGGCACCTTTTGAGCCGTCTTTAGTGTCACCCAAGCCCATTGTGCCACTTTCTGCAGTGCGATGAGGCATAAATCGGTAGTCAAGTAAGCTATTTGCGTTACGATCGGCTACGAAAATAACGGAACCGCCGTCGCCGCCGTTGCCACCGTTAGGACCTGCCAACGGCTTGTATTTTTCGCGACGCACGCCGGCAGAACCGTTGCCGCCGTCGCCGCCCTTCACATGTACTGTTACGCGATCTACAAAATCACTCATACTGCTACCTTACTCGATACCTTACTCGAAGCTAAACACTTAAATTCACGGGGTCATGCGCGCATTTGCGCGACGACCTGCTTGAGCGCAGCATAGCGCGCGCTAAAGCAATTCGGAGCGGAAACTCGTTTAGGTTGGAAGTCCAGTGGACTTCCAATGCGAGTTTCGTAAGCGAGCGCGTTACCCGCGCGAGCGTCACACCACACAGACACGCTCAAAACGCGATGAAATATATGCAAGCACAAAAAAGCCGCACCGAATTGGGTGCGGCTTAAACGTTTTATCGCCGGCTTTTTTGCCGACTTATTGTTGAAGCGCTTCAGG
Organism: uncultured Bifidobacteriaceae bacterium; assembly: GCA_946891915.1. GTDB lineage: Bacteria > Actinomycetota > Actinomycetes > Actinomycetales > Bifidobacteriaceae > Bifidobacterium. The sequence continues at coordinate 9,387 of CAMPNN010000013.1, read as the reverse complement.
CTATTATGACTCAGGCAGTCACAACGTCAACAACCTTGCGGTCGCGACGAATACCGAACTTCACATTGCCGTCCACCAAAGCGTACAGCGTGTGATCCTTGCCCAAAGCCACGTTCTGGCCTGCGTGGAACTTAGTACCGCGCTGACGAACGATAATGTTGCCAGCCACTACAGCTTCACCGCCGAACTTCTTCACACCAAGATATTGCGCTTGCGAGTCGCGACCGTTGCGCGAGCTAGACGCACCCTTCTTATGTGCCATCTCACTGTCCTTTCAGGTTTACAAACACCGTCAATCAGGCGATGGCCGTGATCTTGACGAGAGTCAACTTCTGACGATGGCCCTTGCGACGAGCCACACCAGTCTTGTTCTTAAACTTCATAATGCTAATCTTTGGACCCTTGGCTTCATCGTTCAAGACTTCTGCCTTCACCGTGATCTTAGCAAGATCCTTGGCGCTCAAGGTCACCTTAGCACCGTCAACAACGAGCGCGACCGGGAATTCCACGGTATCGCCCTTCTTTGCATCGAGACGGTTCACGAGAATGGCGTCGCCAACCTCGACCTTCTCTTGATGGCCACCGGCCTTCACAATCGCGTACATAATTCGTTCCTTAGCTCAATTGAAAGCTTACTTTTGCCTTGCGCACAGCAAAAAGCGCGCGGCAAGACACCGACTATCAAAAATACACCCACCCATGTACTAACGTCAAGTGGTTAGTTTCATGGGCAATGCAGACAATATTCAATATTGTACTCAAGCCCTATACTTAAGCACTTATTCTGCGGAATTTTCGGAAGATTCGCCAGTAGATTCTTCCGTAGGTTCTTCTGCAGTTGCTGCAAATTCTTCCGTAGATTCTGTATTATTTTCTGCATTAATTGCATTATTTTCAGCAGATTCAGCAGATTCAGCAGATTCAGAAGATTCTGTAGTTTCAGAAGATTCTGTAGTTTCAGTAGTTTCCACATTTTCAGCAGATTCTACTTTTTCTACAGCTTCTGCAGTTTCAGCAGATTCTACACTTTCAGTAGTTTCCACATTTTCAGCAGATTCTACACCTTCCGCATGCTCAGCACTTTCCACAAAACCCTTAGAAACATCCGTATCAGCAAGATTATCTGCAAATTCCGTGCCAAAAACCGTTTCATCGGATTTATGCGAAGAATCAGTAATCGCAGAAGCCGCAGCAATACGCGCCAACTTAGCACGCACATCCGCACTCGAACCCTGTTGCTTCACCGGCGCAGGCTGCTCCGTTGCGCTACCGTGACCATACTTATTTGTCTTAACAAACGGATCGCCACCTTTAAGCGCATAAGGATCCGCGTATTCAGAAGAAACAGTCGGCTCATCGTGCAAAATAAAGCCACGACCCTTGCACATTGGGCACTCCTCGGAAAACGCTTCAACCAAGCCCTGTCCAACGCGCTTACGCGTCATTTGCACAAGACCAAGCGAAGTCACTTCAGCAACCTGATGCTTCGTCCTATCGCGCGCCAAACACTCAAGCAACCTACGCAAAACCAAATCGCGATTCGCAGGCATAACCATATCAACGTAATCAATCATGACCATGCCGCCAATATCGCGCAAACGCAACTGTCGCGCAATCTCCTCGGAAGCCTCCAAATTACAGCGCGTAACCGTTTCTTCCAAAGACTTACCGCGTCCAATAAATCGGCCCGTATTCACGTCAATAGTCGTCATTGCTTCCGTGCGATCAATCACAATCGAACCGCCAGCCGGCAAATAAACCTGACGCTCCATGCCCTTACGAAGCTGGCTGTCAATCTGCCACTTATCGAACACATCCTTGCCTTCATGATCAGCTGGATCCCAATATTCGATCTTACTTCGCAAATCCGGAGCCATCATCTCAAGGTACTCGTCAATGCGATGATACACTCCCTCACCTTCAACAATAAGCTTCTGGAAGTCATCGTTGAAAATGTCGCGCACAACACGAATAGCCACATCCGGTTCACCTTGAAGCAGCTTCGGACGCTTACCGTGCAAGTACTCCTGGCGCTTAGATTCAATGCGCTCCCACTGCTTGGTAAGCGACTCCAAATCCTTTTGGATTGCTTCCTCACTAGCGCCGTCAGCAGCAGTACGAATAATCACGCCCATATCTTTTGGCGCAATCTTGGACACGATACCACGCAAACGCGAGCGCTCAGAGTCAGAAAGCTTACGGCTCACACCGGTCATACCTCCGGAAGGTACCAGCACAAGGAAACGCCCAGCAAGAGTTACCTGCGAAGTCAAACGCGCACCCTTGTGGCCAATCGGATCTTTAGTAACCTGCACAAGCACAGGATCGCCCGACTTAAAAGCAAGCTCAATTCTGCGAGGCTGGCCTTCAAGACGCGCCATATCCCAATTGACTTCGCCCGCGTAAAGCACACCATTTCGAGCCTGACCAATGTCAACGAACGCAGCTTCCATACTTGGCAACACGTTTTGAATTCGACCAAGATAAATATTGCCAACAGTTGCAACTTCTTGAATATCGGAAACGTAATGCTCAACGAGAATATTGTCCTCGATTACGGAGATTTGCGTGTGGCGATCGCGCTCACGAACAACCATCAGGCGCTCAACGTTTTCGCGGCGAGCGAGGAAATCCTGCTCCATAATTAGGTTTTGGCGACTGCGCTCGCGACGATTATCGCGGCGGCGCTGACGTTTCGCTTCAAGCCTTGTAGAGCCTTCAATATCCGTAATTTCGTCGATATATTGCTGCTTGCGTGAGCGGCGAGAAGATAAGTCGTCCGAAGTGTCGCTTAAATCGTTTTGCAACGATTGCTCTGCTCCGGATGCAAACGCAGACGAAGCCGAAGATGCCGACGACCGCGACATAGACGACCGCGACATAGACAACGCTGAGTTGGATGCAGATTGCGTATCGTCAAAAGACTTAGAACGACGGCGACGACGGCGACGCGTATACAGCGTTTCTTCCTCATCCTGCGCACGAAGCTCGTCTGGATCTGGAATTAAATCGCAATCTTCCGGAGAAACTGCGTCAAGTTTGTCGTCAATTTTGTTATTAAAATTATCGTCAAGATTGTCGTCAAAATTCGCGTTACGACTTGCGTTGCGGCCAGCCCTACGACTTGTGTCGCGGCTTGAATCGCGGCTTGCGTCACGATTTGCGTCACGATTTGCGTCACGATTTGCGTCACGATTTGCGTCACGATTTTCGCTGGAAGAGCGACGGCGACGACGGCGACGCGTCATCATTCCTTCGTCATCATCTTCATCAATCGCACTATCTAAAGATCCTCTGCGGCGAGATCTGCGATCAGCATTGTCGGAAGCCAATATATCGCTGACATCAAGCGTTTCGTCAATCCTCGTATCAATCGGGGCATAAACAATATCGTCATACGCAAGATCTTCTTCAATCTGCTCAACTTCCGCAGCGGCCCTACGCTCAACCGCATTTAGTCGACGAGACCTGCGAGAACGCTGTTGTTTACGAGGAGAATCTTCACGAATATCTTGGATGTCGAAATCGTCTTCTACTTCGAAATCACGAGAATCACGCAAATCGCGGGAATCACGAGAATCACGAGAATCGCGGGAATCACGAGAATCACGAGAGTTACGCAAATCGCGGGAATTTCGCGTTTCTCTATTATTTGCGTCACGATCAGATCTACGAGATACAGAACCGCTTGTTTCGCGAGCTGATTCTCTAGTTGTTTCGCGAGTTATTTCGCGAGTATCATCAAGCTCATTTTCGCGAGTATCATTGCGAGAATTACGATTATTGCGTTCGCTGCTATTGCTGCGATTGCTGCGATTAGTACCTTCGTCTCGATTATTACGATTATTACGGCCGCCTCGCTCATCGCGGTTTTTGCGATTGTTGCGATCGTTTTTGTCGCTTCGGCTATTGCGATCACTTCTGCGATTTCGCGTTTCTCCGCGCAAATCGTCGCGCAAATCGTCAAACGAATCACCCATAGAGTAATCGTCAGAATAATCAGAAGAATCTGATGAATTAGCTACGGCTCCCTCACCACGCTTACTATTCCGCGAATCCCCACGCGAATCACCACGCGAACGCGAATCCTCATCATCATCACGATTCTTCACGTGCACAGGAATCACAGGCTCCTGGAACAGCAAAGAAGTGATTGTGCGAGTCGGAACAGCGTGCGGCCCATCCTTGTGCAAATCTTCAACCTTTAATTCCATAGCCTCTCCGGCCGCTCCAGCGCCACGCGTTACGCGACGACCACGTCGACGACGAACAACAGTTGCAGAAGAATCCGGCGAATTTGCTGACGACGCATCTTTATCTGCGCCATTTGCATTACTTGCGCTACTTGCGCTACTTGCGCTACTTGCGCTACTTGCGTTTGAATTTGCTTCCGAATTCGCGTTTTTAGCAGCTTCAGCAGCACGCTCACTTGCATTTTTAGCAGCTTCAGAAACGTCTTTAGACGCAGCTTTACTATTTTCAGCTTCAGATTCGTTGAAGCTTTCTCTTATTACTCTGGGCACTATGCTCCTCACGAAGCGCTGCATCGCCTCGCATTTCCTGGCCTCAAGATGAACACGCACATAAGCGAGCTACCCCAAAGCTCCTTACAAAGTCTAGTTGCGCGACGGCGGACGCCAGCCTCGGATCACGCTCACGAGGGGATCGACGCCATCAATTGCATGGCGGCTTGCAGTGCCACCGTTCTTAAGTATGCCATACTGCCGAGTCAAATATTCAGCTCCGAAAGTCACCTTCCGCTCCGCTTCGAAAGTCACTTCCAATTACGCTACGAAAGTCACCTCCCAGCGCACATCCGTTATTTTCTATACAACTCTGTAAAGTTTCTGTCACTTTTCAGCAAAATTCCGACATTTCCTACACACGCACGTAAAGTTTTAATCGCCTTTCCGCAAAATCCCAACATTTCCTACACACGCACGTAAAGTAATTGTCGCCTCTACTTCAAAAAGTTACGTAACGCTCCTATAGTTACACCATGAGCGCACGCAAGTAATTTGCACAATCACACACGCAAGTAGTCGCGCGCAAATTTGCGAATTTAGGAGGCACGAAATGGGCTTAATCAGCGCTATGCAAGGCTTTTGCGTAATCGGCATTGTGATTCTTGCCGGATACATTACCGCTCGCCTTCGCATCGGCGGCTCTCAAGCGCAGATGGTGCTAAATCGCGTAAGTTTCTTCGTTTCAAGCCCTTGCCTAATGTTCGCAATTCTTTCTAAAGAGCCTATTTTTGAGATTTTTCATTCCTCAATTTTTGTTGCGTTCTTTTCGGCGATGATTGTTGGAGTTGCGTTCGTATTACTGAACCGCATGTTTTTCCACCTTCCTGCAGCCGATTGCACAATTGGCGCTCTTAATTCGCTTTACTTAAATTCCAACAATATTGGCTTGCCGGTTGCAACTTATATTCTTGGAAATCCTGCGCTTGTAGCACCGATTTTGGTGATGCAGCAGGCTGTGTTTACGCCGGTTGGTTTGACGGTTCTTGACATTACAACTACCGGCAAATGCTCGCTCAAGCGTATTGCTCAGCAGCCTTTGAAGCAGCCGCTTTTAATTGGATCTCTTGGTGGAATTATTATTTCTGCAATTTCGGCTAAAGTTGGCTATTTTCCTGTGCCGAATTTTTTGTATGATCCGATTAAAATGATTGGCGATTCTGCGGTTCCTATGATTTTGATGGCTTTCGGCATGTCGCTTTACGGCAGCAGGCCGTTGCAGAAGGATTCGAATCGTGCTGCGATTGCGACGGTTGCAGTGCTGAAAAATTTGATTATGCCAATTATTGCGTTTTTGCTGGCTTACTTTGTGATGGGTTTTCGTGGGGCGACTTTGTACGCGTGCGTTGTGCTTGCGGCGCTTCCGACTGGCCAGAACGTTTACAATTACGCGGCTCGCTACAGCGTTGGCTTAAGTTTTGCTCGCGACGGCATACTATTTTCTACGGTTACCAGCCCGATTTGTATAGCCGTAATTGCAGCAATCTTGGGCTAATTGTGTGCGCGCTTTCTGCCGCTATATAATTCACCGGCAAATGTTTCATAAATTGGCTAATCCAGCGACAAAACCCAGGAAAATACACGGCAAATGTTCAACAAACCAGCTGATGTAGCTACAAACGCCGGGTAATTTCCCGCAAATGTTCCACTCCAAACCCAAAAGCAGCGACAAACGCCCTGTAATTTTCCGGCAAATGTTTCATCAATTGGCTGATATGTACCCCTTTTTCTGGACACATATCCCTTTTTACTTAATCATATCGTCTGCGTGGATGCTTTCCTGTATTTAACAGGAGGCACCCACCCAGTCTTCTTCTGGATTCTCTCGTTATTGTAATAATAAATATATTCTTTTACTGCTAGAGAAAACTCTTCAAACGAAGAATACTCACTCTCATGCCCGTAATACAACTCGTTTTTAAGCCTACCAAAAAACGATTCCATAATACCGTTATCATAACAGTTAGCCTTACGGCTCATAGACTGAATAATCCCGTGTTCTTTCAAAACACTCCTAAAATAATCATGCCTATACTGCCAGCCCTGATCAGAATGGAATATAAGCCCTTCAACCATTCGGAAACGTTTAAAAGCCTTATCTAACATGCGTTTGATCTGCTTTAAATCAGGGTGTAATGATAAATCGTAAGCAATAATCTCATTCGTATGCATATCAAGTATTGGTGAAAGATAACACTTACCCCACGAGAAATTAAACTGTGAAACGTCAGTAGTCCACTTCTGTAAAGGAGCAGTAGTAGTAAAATCACGGTTAATAATATTATCCGCGACTCTACCAGCCTCACCCATGTACGAGTTGTACTTCTCTTTTGGCCGTTTTCCAACTAACTGCATGATGTGCATTAAACGTTGAACACGCTTGTGATTAACCTTAAACCCACGGTTTAATAGCTCGTTATAGACTCTTCTAACACCATACCTGCCTTTATGGTGAGTAAATATTTCTTGAATAACACTCATTAACGGTTTATTCCGTAGTCCTACTACGTTTATTTTTCTTAACTCAAAATAGTAAGTAGATTTCGGCATTCGTATAGCATGAAGAAGATGCTTCAGCTTATAGCCTTGCTCAACGAGTTGTTTTACTGATTCTGCTTTTTCGCCTTGAGTAGAGCAGCTTTCTTTGCTTTGCTCAAGGCATCGAGTTTTTTTAGTATTGCATTTTCCGCTTTAAGATACTCGTTTTCTTCACGAAGAGACTTAAGTTCTTCACGCTCACTCATTGTTGAAGGATCAACATTTTTCATGTTTTTACGGTTCATACAAGGCTCTTTTACTGGTTTTTTACGGGTATGTTTTACTAAACCACTATAACCTTCCGTTTCGTATATTCGCATCCATCTTCTTACTTGACCTTCCAGTAAACCGTTATCAACTGCTGTCTGGCTAATATTTTTCCCTGCAAGAACTTTGTTGATAATGCGAAGCTTTTCCATGGGATCCCAATACTTATGTTTTTTAGTACGTGGTTTAAGTACCTCAAACCCTTTAGCTTCTACTAAACGAGACCAGTACGAGACGGTACCGCGAAAATTATTTCTAGTAATAGTAGAAGGTGTTGGTAATTCCAGGTTTTTACGATATAGTTCAACACACTTCTTTTTAAACTCGTAACTATATTTACTAGTTGGCATGCGCTACTCCTTTTACTAGCAGTCCAGAAAAAGGGGTACATATCAGGCTAATCCAGCGACAAAACCCAGGAAAATACACGGCAAATGTTCAACAAACCAGCAAACCGACAAAAACTTTACAAGCGTGTAAAGGAAATGTCGGAATCTTGCGGAAAAGCGATTAAAATTTTACAGCCACGTAAAGAAACTAACGCGCTACGCTTTAAGCGCTCAGGCAGATTGCCGCGCACACAAAACACAACCAAATCACCAATGAACCACCACACGAACCTGCCCTGTCTGCGTCAATAAAGACGCAGACAGACCTCGCTTGAGTTGAAAGCACACCGTGCTTTCAACCCTAAGCAAGCTCGGCGCTCCGAATCACCTTTTCGCGCTACGCTTTAAGCGAAAAGGTAGGTCGGAGCACACGCGAGCAGAAACCATACTGAGCGCGTGCCCCCCCCCCAAAAAAAAACGAGGTAAATATCAGCATTAAGCGCAGAACAGAAAAAGGAATTAAACTCAATTTTTTACTACGGCATCCAAACTCTTTATTCCAACGTTATTTAACTTTTCAAGCGACAAAATCTGCGTTCGTGCCAAATTTCTAAGCTCAACCATGCGATCAGCCTGCGGCAAACCCTTAGAAATTAAAACAGCGTTGTAACTTTCCATGTTCGACAACACCAAAAGCTCATTAATACTCGCTTCATCTCGAACGTTACCTTTTGCCTTAGGATTTGCATCTCGCCACTGCTTAGCAGTCTTGTTAAACAGCGCAACATTCAACAAATCCGCCTCACTCGCATACTTATACATCAACTGCTCAGGAGTCAAATCCTTCAACAAATACTCTTTAATAGCATCCGTATGAATCTTGTAATTAATCTTCGAAATCTCGCGGTTCAAATTCCAGTTCAGCGAAAGTCTTGAATTCTCATCGGATTTAAGCCTTTGATAGTCTTTGATGATATATAGCTCAAATTCTGCCGAAATCCAGGCTGCAAACTTAAACGCTATATCTTTGTGAGCGTAAGTTCCGCCACCCTTACCAGATTTGGAAACTATGCCAATAGCGTTTGTTGATTCTACCCATCTTTGAGGAGATAAAGTAAAGGCATTAGAACCCGCCTCGTTCTTAAAGGAGTCGAATTCGACCCCTTTAAAATTTGGATTGTTAATACTCTCCCACAATCCCAAGAATTCAATAGTATTCTTCACTCTCAGCCAGTTTTTAACAACATCTTTAGGCTCTTCTTTGTTTTTATATCTCGCAATATCGGTTAAACTAACGTAATCATTTTTAAAATCTTCCATATAAACCTGAATTGTAAAGCCTTTTGCTTCAATAGTTTCTTTTTTGATTTTCGACATATTAGACATATATTCCCCTAATTTTTGCGCAAGTTTTTTACGTAATTATTTTATTTACTTGCTTAGTTTGCTTTATTTTTATGCGCTTAGCACAAACCCCCCAATGAATCACAAGCAACACTACAAAATCTCGCAAAGCCATAAACTTCTACCAACTAGCAGAAAACTAGCATGCATCAGCGCATAAATATGATTTTATAAGATTCCACGGATTAAAAGCAAACAAATACATCGACGCGCTCAAGCAGGTTGTCAGCGCAAACGCCCTGTAATTTTCCGGCAAATGTTTCATAAATTGGCTGATATGTACCCCTTTTTCTGGACTGCTAGTAAAAGGAGTAGCGCATGCCAAC
>CAMPNN010000012.1 GCA_946891915.1 uncultured Bifidobacteriaceae bacterium | reverse complement strand
TTGAACTAAAAGCGTAATAAGCAAACTTTCGGTATAAAGGTATGGCGGGGTTCGCAATATAAAGCGAACCCCGTTTTTGGCAGCAAGAAGATATATAAAAGGTCGCATGAAAGCTACGTAAAATCGTATTTTCGTGAATGTCGTTATTATGAGTGGCCTATTATGTATAGTTGTTATCAATAATTCGCCAGTGATTAATCTGCGTTCTATTGGATGCAGAAATATTGTTGGCACGAGCATGATTGGTAAATGAGCATTATGGAATGGAATGACGCTCCTCAAATGGACCCTCGCGCTGTGCAGGCAACTTCGGTATCTGCGCAGGATGAGAGTGCGTCGTCTCAGGAGCCACAGGCGCTTAAGATTACTGCGGCTAGCTCAAATCCAAAAATGTTTATGCTACCTTGGGAGCTTCCGCTTTCTCAATGGCCAGCTGATTTGTTTGTGAATTTGCCGCGTGGTATTTCTCGACACATTGTGCGATTTGTGCATGTTGGTGATGAAGTGTATGCCATGAAGGAAATTACTCGTCAGGTTGCCGAAAGAGAATATGAGCTTTTGCGCAGGCTTCGTAAACTTGAACTTCCGACTGTTACTCCTATAGCTGTTGTGGCAGGTCGTCGCGATGCTAATGGTGAAAAGCTTGAAGCAATGTTGGTAACTAAGCATCTTAAGTTCTCTTTGCCGTATCGTGCGTTGTTTGCGCGCACTTTGCGCCCAGATACTGCGGAACGTCTTATTGATGCTCTTGCTGTGCTTATGGTTCGATTGCACCTTTCTGGCTTCTATTGGGGCGATGTTTCGCTTTCTAACGTGCTGTTCTTGCGAGATGCGGACGCATTTTCTGCCTTCCTAGTTGACGCAGAAACTGGTGATTTGCATGGAAGTTTGACTGAAGGTCAGCGCGAATACGATATTGATTTGGCTCGAACAAATATTATTGGCGAACTTATGGATTTGAGTTCGGGTCAGCTTTTGCCTACTGAAGTAGATGAGATTAGCATAGGTAACCGTCTTGTGGACCGTTACCACTCGCTGTGGAGTACTCTTACTGACGTCGATAAGTTTAGTCCGGATGAAATGTGGCGTATTGAACGTCGCGTGAATCGTCTTAATGAACTTGGCTTTGATGTTGACGAGTTGGAAATGAAGACTTCCGAAGATGGTCGACGAGTATTGGTTCGCCCTCGTGTGGTTGATGCTGGGTATGCTTCGCGTAAGTTGCTGCGTTTGACTGGCTTGGATGTTCAGGAAAATCAGGCTCGCAGGTTGCTTAACGATTTGGATGCGTATCGTACTTCTACATGGCGTCAGGGTGAAGAGCTTGAAATTGTTGCAACGGATTGGATGCGAGAAGTATTTGAGCCTACAGTTCGCATGATTCCTCCTGAATTCCGTTCGCAAATTGAGCCTGCTCAATTCTTCCACGAAGTTCTTGATCATCGTTGGTTTATGGCAGAAAAAGTTGGCCATGATGTTGCTATGCAAGATGCTGTAACAAGTTACATTAAGAATGTGCTTCCACAATATAAGATGGATAAGCGTGTGCTTGCTGCGATTAATGCTGATGCAGATTCTGGCGTAGTGGACGACGAATATACATATTCTCAACCAAATAATTCTGCTGTTGACATTGATGAATATAATCAAGATGCCAGTGTTTGGGCGAGTTGATTTGTGTGCATTATATTTAGATTGTTATACAATTAAAAAGCTAATTCTCAATAAGGGCGACGCTAATTGTCGTCTTTGATTTGTAAGCGAATTTTTCGTAAGGGGAGCTTCGGCTCCCCCGTTTTTTATGTGTATTGCCAAAAGCAGACATATTCTCTGAGACATGTGACAGAAAACAAAAAATCTCAGCGGAATATGAACACATATCCGCTGAGACATCACAAGTGCCCCCTGTGGGACTCGAACCCACAACCCAAGACTTAAAAGGACTCTGCTCTGCCAATTGAGCTAAAGGGGCAACAAACGCTAAGTGTACTACAGCGAAGCGACTAAGTGAATATATGACACTATTGTGCGTGTTATAAACAACCTATTGCAGCATTCCCAACGCTTCTAGCTTAGCCTTAATTTGCGTAGCAGACGGTTCTACAAGGAAAGTATTATCTGCAAAAGTTACTACAGGAATATGCTTTTGTCCGCTAATCTCTACAGCTTTATTTGCGGCTCCATCTTCTGCTTCAATATCGTGCCAAATAAATTGCACACCGTACGTCTTAAGCGCAGCTTTCGCTCGAATGCAATCACCGCACCAATCTGCACCGTATACTTCTACTGTTGCTTGATCTTGCATAAATCCTCCTTGTAATTTTGATTTGCAAAATTTAGATGCTTTAGATTATCGTTTATTGCTTTTATTAGTGTAATGGATTCTTTTGCGTAGTGCCAAGTTGACTTATAAGTGTGACAAAGATGAGAAAAAATAGTGAAATATATTGCTACTGTCCCTTGATTTTCATAGGCTTGATGACATGAACATGGTTATGGATATGAACATGGTTATTTGGTTTGCAATTGCAGCGGTCGTCATTGCTGTTCTGCTTGTTGCTGTGGCGGTAATTTTGCGAATTTGCAGCAACAGCAAAGGGCCATCAATTCCAGAAAACGTCGATATTTCAGTCAACGATGATCAGAGTAATGCAGCTATGTCTGGGCATAAGGCTGCGTCTGAGTCTTCTTTGAAACCGAAGCTGGGAGCAGGGTCTAAGTTTAAGTCTGAACTTAAATCTGAGCCGGAAAGCGCGTCTGCAAGATTTAAGCGTCTTCGTGAACGTTTAGCTAATACTGCCAATCCGTTTGGTCGCGCTCTTTTCAATATCATTAGTAAAGATCATCTTTCGGAAGAAGATTGGCAAGATGTAGAAGATACTTTACTTATGGCCGATGTTGGCGCTTGCGCAAGTGAAGAATTAGTAGAAGCGTTACGCAAGGATGCTCGTATTTCTGGAACTTCTAGTGCGGAAGATGTGCGTGCTGCGTTGCGATCTAAACTTTTGGAAGTTGTAGGTGAAAACGCTGACCGTCGTTTGAATGCAGATAAACCGGATGTGCATCATCCGTGCGTCGTTATGATGGTTGGTGTAAATGGAACCGGCAAAACTACTACTGCTGGAAAATTAGCAAGACTATTTGTAGCGCAGCATCGTTCCGTGATACTTGCTGCGGCTGACACGTTCCGCGCTGCTGCAGCTGATCAGCTTGAAACTTGGGCTTCTGCGGTTAATGTTCCAGTTGTGAGAGCAGAAAAAGACGGTGCGGATCCTGCTTCTGTTGCTTTTATTGCTGCAGACAAAGCAAATAATGAACAAGCGGATGTTCTTATTGTGGATACTGCTGGCCGTTTGCAAAACAAAGCGAATTTAATGGATGAACTTGGAAAAATTCGTAGAGTTGTAGAAAAAACTGTTCCTGTTGGTGAAGTGCTGTTGGTGCTGGACGCTACTACTGGTCAAAATGGCATGGCTCAAGCCAAAGTATTTGCTGAAGCAATCGGTATTACTGGAGTTGTGCTTACTAAGCTTGATGGCTCAGCTAAGGGCGGTATAGTTGTTGCAGTTCAGCGTGAATTAGGTGTGCCTGTAAAGTTGGTAGGCCTTGGTGAGGGTCCGGATGATTTAGTTCCATTTGACCCGCAAAGTTTTGTAGATGGTTTGCTAGCGTAATAATTTGTAACAGTAAAGCCTGCTCAAGTAAAATGGGCAGGCTTTATAGTTGCGGTAGTTGCGGTAGTTGCGGTAGCTGCTGTAGTTGTTATAGTTGCAATTTTGTAGCTTATTTGTAATTAATTGCGGCTATTGCATTACCTATTTTTGCGTATTTTTTATTGACTTTTATCTATGCTAACTTTCCCGGTACAATAGCTAGTAGCTGTAAAAATATTTCAGTTGCAATGATGTCGTATTGTTGTGCTGTTTGAAATAATTGAGGTGAAATATGACCACAATGGATCCGCAATGGGCGTTGTTGGCCGGCGCATTGGTGTTTATTATCACGCCGGGTATTGCCCTGTTTTATGGCGGCCGTGAACGCGCCACTTCTATGGTGAATATGATGATGCTCTCTGCTGGCGCCATCGCCGTAACTACGCTGGTTTGGACGCTTTGGGGATGGTCGTTAGCTTTTGCGGGTAAAGATATGGCTGGCGGCGTGATTGGTGATCCGCTAAGTGGTTTATTATTCCGCGATTCTATGGTTGCAGATCATGGCGTATTTACTTCTATGGACGCAAATTCTGGAATAGCTGGAGGCATTCCTGCTGCGTTTCGTTTAGCGTGTGCTGTGGTTGCTGTTGCTCTTATTACAGGAGCTTTGGCTGGCCGTGTGCGCTATGCAATTTGGCTGATTTTCGTTGCAGTGTGGATTACGTTGGTGTTTGCTCCTTTGGCGCACATGGTTTGTGGAGGCGGATTGCTGTCTCCTAATGGCGCTATATCTCAGGCTTTGGGGATTCAAGTTCATGATTTTGCGGGCGGATCGTTATTGCATATTGCTGCTGCTGTTTCTGCTTTTGCAATTGTGATGATTATTGGTGGTCATGCTCATTTTCCGTTGAAGCATTTTGTTTTGCATATTAAGAATGTTGCTCATGCTGGTGCGGGAGCAAATTCTGAATCTGCTAAATCTAACTCTCGTAATTCTAAGAGTCGTTTGTCTCGTGCTTTGTGGGCTGATGTTGCACATGCTCAGGATGCTTCTGCTCAGACTATGGTTTCTCCGATTGCTACTGTAACTGAAGTTCCAGCTGAAAGTTCCGTTACGAAATCTGCTGTAGAAAATGGTGTTGCTACTCGCCATCCTCACAACGTTCCATTTGTTATGCTTGGCATTTTCTTAATATGGTTCGGTTGGCTTGGATTAATGATTGGTTCATCTGCTGGAATTCCTGGTGTTGCCGGATATGCTTGGGTAAGTTCTACGATTACAGCCTCCGCGTCAATGCTGGCTTGGGGGGTAACTGAGCGCTTGCATTCTGGCTGCTTTACTGCTTTGGGTGCTGCTTCTGGAATGATGGCTGGTTTGGCTGCTTCTGCGGCTGCTGCAGATGTTATTGCTCCTCTTTGGGCGCTGGTTTTGGGTGTTCTTGCTGGTGTTATTACGTCGCTTGTAACTCATTCGCGCATCTTTGTTCATTACGATGGTGCTTTGCATGTGGTGAGTGTGAATGGTGTTGCAGCTCTTATTGGTGTTCTTGCTGTTGGCTTATTTGCAGATGGTTCTGGTTTGCTTACTGTTGGTGACTGGCATCAATTAGTTGCGCAGATTTGTTTAATTTTTATTACGGTTTTGTATTCAGGAGCAGTAACAGCTGTTGTTGCTTTTGCTTTGGAGAAACTTTTTGGTTGGCGTATTTCTGAGGCGAAGGAGCGTAAGGGTATTGATTTAGCGGATCAAGGCGAAAGGGCTTATGATTTCTCTGCTATAGCCCAAAGTCATGATGGTGCTGTGGTTTCTGTTGCTGACGATGCCAGCAAAACTCAAATGGCTGTGTTGACTTCTGTTGATATTGCGATTGATGACAGTGAGCCTGTAGTTAATTCTTCGGAAGCTGTTTCTGATGTTGAGACTCAGGGTTTCAGCGATAACAATGTTGAAGAATCTGATTTTGATTCTGTACAGTTATCTGATTCTGAATCGGAAGAAACTGCTGAAGAAACTACGGAAGAAACTGCTGAACAAACTAGCGAAGAAACTAGCGAAGAATCTACTGTTGATGTAGAAAAAGAAGAAACTGAGCAAGAAAAGAAAAAATCTCGCAAGTCTCACAACGATTCTAATAAATAAAAAATAACGTAAGTAGATTATTTGCTATAGCAAAGTAGATATTCACAAATAACAAGCCGCATTCTTTGTATAAAGTGTGCGGCTTTGTTATATTGCGACACACACGAATTATGTATTGTGGATAAAAAGATGAGTTATCCACATTTTAGGCGTGTCTAAGTGGATATTTCACAAACTTATGCACATATTGGGGATAACATTGTGGATATTGTGCGGATAACTTTTCTAAATTACGTTTTTGTTTGCGATTTATCTATATTTGTGTTAGCGCTTAGAATTTTTAATTTGCGCACGTAGCATGATTTATTTTTGCCTACGCATAATGCAGTAGCAGTAGAATGAGGCATTATGACAAATCAGCAGTTGAATAATCAGAACAAAAAAGACATATTGCGCAATATCTGGCTACTTGCAGTACCAACTTTTGGACAGCTCATAGCAGAACCTGCGTTTGTTCTTATTGACACTGCTATTATTGGGCACATTGGCAAAAATGCTCTAGCAGGGCTTTCTATTGGCTCAACAGTGCTTCTTACAACAACCGGTTTATGCTTGTTTTTGGCGTACAACACAACTTCGCAAGTTGCTCGTCTTTTAGGCGCTGGTAAAAATCGTGAAGGATTTAGCGTTGGAATGGACGGCTTGTGGCTTGCTTTACTGCTCGGTGTCATACTTACAGTTGTGCTTATTTTTGCAGCAGAGCCATTATGCTTTGCAATTGGCGCTCGTGGTGCAACGTTGCAAAGTGCCATAATATACACTCAAATGGTTATGCCTGGTTTGCCTGCGATGCTACTCGTATACGCTGCAAATGGAATATTTCGCGGACTCTGCAAGGTGCGCATTACTTTATTTGCTGCAGTAAGCGGAGCTGCCCTAAATACTATTCTTGATATTATTTTCATATTCGGCTTACATATGGGAATTGCCGGTTCTGGAATTGCAACAATGATTGCGCAATGGTATATGGGCCTTGTGCTCACAATCCCCGCTATTATTTGGGCCGATAAAAGTGATGCGCGACTTCGTCCACATTTCCAACGTATTTTGCATTCTGCTGGAAGTGGTGTTCCGCTATTTGTGCGAACTCTCGCTTTACGCGTGTGCATGGTTGCGACGGTTGTTACGGCTACTAGGCTTGGAACTAACACGCTTGCAGCTTACCAAGTTGCTAATTCTTGCTGGAATTTTGTGATGAATATTCTCGACGCAATTGGAATTGCAGCGCAAACAATTGTTGCTGCAGCTCTTGGAGCGGGACTTCGTAAACGTGCGGGAATTATTACGCGTATTTGTGCACAAGTTGGTGCTTTAAGTAGCGTAGTTGTTGGTTTATTTATGATTTTGCTAGGTTGGTGCTGTGCGACGCTATTTAGCCCGCATGCGGATATTCAGATTCTTATTTCTGTAAGTATGACAATCTTAGGTTTATTCTTGCCGCTAGCTGGATGGATGTGGGCATTAGATGGTGTTCTGATTGGTGCAGGTGACCATCGTTACTTAGCAAAAGCTTGCTCGGTTATGGCTGTCGTATATTTGGCAACACTACTTTTTACCGGAGTTCTTGATGTTGTTTTTGGTGCGCATGATGTGACGCGAACTATTACTATATGGCTTGCTTTAAATGTTGTGTATATTGGTGGTCGTGCTGTAGGAAACAGTTTGCGTATTAGAACAGACGCTTGGATGGATGCGGCACTGCAGTTATAGCGTGATTTTGTAAGTCAATAATTGCAATAAGCATATTTTGCACAACATGTTTCAACCTTGTAATACGTGTGCGCGCTTATACTCGTTTTTATGGCAGATAATGATATGTGGCAGTCTACTCAGGGAAGCGTAAACCGCTCGGGAAGCAATCGTGGTGGTAGCGCTGGTGCTCCAATATACGGTTCTAGCGCTGCAAATCGTGGCGTTGAAACAGGTGGGGCTACGCTATTTGACCGTGTGCCACCGCACGATGTTGACGCAGAAATGGCTGTGCTTGGTGGCATGCTTATGAGCAAAGATGCTATTGGTGAAGTGTCACAAGTTTTAGAAACCTCAGATTTTTACCAGCCGCAGCATCAAACAATTTACGATGCTATTCTTACTCTTTTCGCAGGTTCCCAGCCGGTTGATGTTGTGCTTGTAGCTAACGAATTAATGAAGGATGGAAATCTGGATAAAGTTGGCGGAGCGGATTATTTGCATAGTCTTGTGGCATCTGTGCCAACCGCAGCAAACGCAATGTATTATGCGGATATTGTTCACCAAAATGCTGTTTTGCGTAATGTTATTACCGCAGGCACTAAAATTGCGCAAATGGGTTACTCTGCTTCTGGCGCTCAAGCGGAAGATATTGTGAATCTTGCGCAATCAGAAGTGTACGAGATGAGTGCCGGCAAAGTGCGTCAAGATTATGTTGCTATTGGCCCAGTTTTGCAAAGTACGCTTAATCAGCTCGATAAAATGCAAAATCATGAGCTTGAACAAGGTGTTCCAACTGGTTTCCGCGATATTGATGAAGTTACACAAGGTTTGCAACCTGGACAAATGATTGTTGTTGCTGGCCGCCCAGCAATGGGTAAATCTACGCTTGGCATTGATTTTGCTAGGTCTGCAGCGCTTCACCACAATATGGCAACTATTGTATTTTCTTTGGAAATGAGCAAAGTGGAATTGGCTCAGCGAATTATTGCTGCAGAAACCAATATTCCGCTGGCGGCTATGAGGAGAGCGGAAGATATTACACCTGATCGTTGGAGTATGCTCAATAATTTTTGGGCAAAAATGCAGAATGCGCCGCTTTTTATTGACGATAGCCCGAATATGAGTTTGATGGAAATTCGCGCAAAATGCCGAAGATTGAAGCAAACAAACGATTTGAAACTGGTGGTTATCGACTACTTGCAGCTTATGAGTTCCGGGAAACGCGTTGAAAGCCGCCAGCAGGAAGTTTCGGAATTCTCGCGTGCGCTGAAGTTGCTCGCTAAGGAGCTTGAGGTGCCGGTTGTGGCTTTAAGCCAGCTTAACCGCGGACCGGAAATGCGAAACGACAAAAAGCCGCAGCTTTCGGATTTGCGTGAATCTGGTTCTATTGAGCAGGATGCCGACGTTGTGTTCCTTGTGCATCGTCCTGATTTTTACAATAAGGAAGATCGCCCTGGTGAAGCTGATATTATTATGGCAAAGCATCGTAACGGTCCTACAGATACTTTTAATCTTGCCTTCTTGGGTGCAACTTCCAAATTTATGGACATGCCGCAAGACTACCAGCAGGCAGGAGTGTGATTGAGTATGGAAAGCGGCGATTGCAAATCATATAAAAAATTGCGTAAAGATTTGAAGAAGCATTGGTACAGTTTCGCAATGCCGGCTGCAGGAAAGCTTGTTTGCGCGCTTTCTAGGTTGCTGCATCATGGTGGAAGTGCATTGCCTGGTAAAGTTGTTGAAAGCCTCGATTCCGGCTTTTTAGCGCGCACTCTTTCCACATTGCCGTACGGTGTGGTGCTTGTTTCTGGAACTAACGGTAAAACTACCACAACGCGTATGGTAACTTCTATGCTGCGAGAGGCAGGACTTAGAGTATTTACAAATCCTACCGGTTCAAACTTTACTAGAGGAGTAGTCGCTGCTCTTGCAAAAAATATGCCGGCTTTTGGCACAAAACTAGACGCGGATATTGCAGTTTTAGAACTTGACGAAGCGTACGCAGTACATTTTGTAAATCAAATCAAGCCACGCTACTCTTTATTGCTCAACGTTATGCGAGACCAGCTCGACAGATTTGGCGAAATTGACACAACTGCAAAACTATTAAGCAACGTAGCTGCTGCAACTGAAGGAACGGTAGTGCTAAATCGCGAAGATCCGCGTATTTGCGCCCTTGCAGACGTTGTTTCTTCCGCTACTAGCGTGCACTATTTTGGTTTGGACGATGCTGTAAAAAGCATGTTCCCAACGGATGATGATTTGCACAATAGCACTGAAAAAAGCGAAAATTGCGAAGATTCTGCAGTGAACAAAGATTGCAATCTTCCCAAGGCAGACGTTGTGCTTTCAAAAGTCGGAGACCACGAGGCTGAGTTTATTATCAAAGGGCAGCGTAAAACTACTTCAGTAAAACTTGACGGCGCTTACAATATTTTCAACGCTGCTGCTGCTGCAACTGTAGTTCGCGCTATCTTGGCGGACGCTGTAAAACAAAATTCTTCGCTGAAAAAATTCGACGACGATGCGCTTATGGAAGCAATTTCGCACGTAACTCCTGCATTTGGTAGAGGCGAAGTAATTGAAGTTAATGGAGCTCCTGTTGAGCTTGTTCTAGTGAAGAATCCTATTGGTTTTAGGCTTGCGCTTGCTTCGGATCATCCGCAAAATCACGATACAATGATTGCAATTTGCGACGAATACGCGGACGGGCGAGATATGAGCTGGCTGTGGGACGTTGATTTTACGTGCCTGAGCTGCACTGGAGTTGCGTGCGTTTCGGGTACTCGCGCGTGGGATATGGCTTTGAGGCTGCAATACGACAAAGTTGCAGCTCGAAATGTGAACACTGAATTGGAAGAGGATGTTAAAGCTTTTGTAAATGGCGATTTTAGTAGCAATGTTAAAAACGCTAAGCGTATATATTGCACGTATACTGCCATGCTACGAGTTCGTTCGGCTTTAGCGCAACTTGCGGAAGTTAAAGACGTTGGTGTTGGAAAGTAGTCGGGAAAGTAGTCGGGAAAGTAGTCGGGAAAGTAATCAGAAAGTAGTTGGAAAGTAGTTGCTATGAGTGCTATTAGTGATACGCGTGAAGAGAAAGCTACTAGTAAAGCAGAAAATCGCGTGCTAGATATTGTGTCGCTATATCCAAAAGACATGAATATTTACGGCGACTATGGCAATGTGCTTACGATTATGCGCCGATTGGAATTATATGGTTACAAGCCAGTGCTGCACGAATACAACGTTGGTGACGATTGGCCAGAGCGCGTGGATATGATTCTTGGCGGCGGCGGCCAAGATCATGGGCAAAGCAGAGTTACTGAAGATTTGTTTGCGCGTGCTGACGCGATTCGGGCGCTTGCAAAAAGTGGCGTGCCAATGCTTATGATTTGTGGACTTTACCAGCTTTTTGGAGAGTATTTTGAAACCGTTGAAGGCCAAAAGCTTAAAGGAATTGGCATACTCGGTGAGCATACGGTTGGTCAAGACGTGCGCATGATTGGAAATTTAGTAGAGCATAGTGACGATTTTGGCGATATTGTGGGCTACGAGAACCATTCCGGGCGCACAAGATTGGAAGATGGCACGCAGCCGCTTGGCTCTGTTGATGGTGAAAATTGCGGAAATAATGGCGAAGATCACACTGAAGGTGCTCGCAAATACAATGTTATTGGAACGTATATGCACGGCTCAGTTTTGCCGAAAAATCCGCGTTTGGCTGACTTTTTAATTCGCACTGCTGCGCAAAATCGTTACGGCGAATTTACGCCAAAACAAACTGATTCTCAACGTGCAGAACTTGCCAAACTAGACGAATTAGCTGAGCGCGCTCGCAAAGTGGCCATAACTCGTCCGCGGTAAATACAAAAGCCTGCTGAACTTGCAAAGTGTTGCAAATCAGCAGGCTATTTTGTAGTTTTAGAATTTTAGTTTTGGATTCTAGTTTTCGTTTGATTTGGTAAGTATATTAGTCAATCAAACCATACAAACGATCGCCAGCGTCGCCAAGACCTGGAACGATATAAGCTTTGTCGTTCAAATGCTCGTCAACAGCGCAAACAACAACCTTAAAGTCAATAGAAGGATCAAGCTCCTTCTCCAAGCGTTCCAAGCCTTCTGGAGCTGCCAAAATGTTAATAGCAGTAACATCCTTAGCGCCGCGCTCAGCCAAATAATGCGTAGCGGCAATAAGAGTGCCACCAGTGGCAAGCATTGGGTCAAGAAGGAAGCACTGACGGCCGGTTAAATCTTCTGGCAAACGGTTGGCATAAGTGACAATATCGAGCGTCTGCTCGTCGCGCTTCATGCCAAGGAATCCAACTTCAGCAGTTGGAAGAAGGCGAGTCATGCCGTCGAGCATGCCGAGACCAGCTCGCAAAACCGGCACAACCATTGGGCGTGGGCGGTTCAAATGCTTGCCAGTCATCTTGCAAATAGGAGTTTCGATCTCACGATCGCTAACTTCCAAATTGCGGGTTGCTTCGTAAGCTTCGAGGGTTACCAATTCGGAAACCAACTCGCGGAAAATATTAGATGGTGTATTTTTATCTCGCAAAACGGTGAGCTTATGGTCCACCAGCGGATGATGTAAAACATGAAGATCCATACCTTCTAGGGTAATGCAAGCATGGCATGTTAAGCTATCGGCGTGCCGTTATTTTTGCGCAAAATATAAACAAATGTGAGTGAAAAATATATTTTATCTAAAATTAGCTAACGAAATTCTAAATTCTAAAATCTAAAATCTAAAATTATAAAATTCAAAACAGAAACGATACTGACTTGCGAAAGCGCCTGTCGGCGCAAACGCCGCTCGCAGCGGCAAAAAATGGAGCCCGGGGCTTAAGCACAAGCCAGCATCATTTTGAGTATACCTTGTTTTCTGTTTTCACGCGCCGCACAATTCTAATCGCAAATAATTTATTCCAACTTTCCTGCGCGCCACAATTTTGCACCATGTGCAAAAGATAACGACAGTATGTGCATATTTGCAGAAGTGTGCAAAATCTTTGCAATCTTCTGTGTATGTATTTCGTTTGCTTGCTCATCCAACTTTTTTGCGTAAACTCGCATGCCGCGCGCAATAATCGAAGTAAAAGCTGAAGCGCGGTAAAGCGCTACAGCAAAATCGCCTGTAAAAGCGCCAGAAAGAATAGAATCTGCAAGTCGCGCAATATCTTCTCCGGTAGGAGCTTCGTCAATTCCTGTAATAGCTGAAGCGCTCGTTGCCTCAGGCTCACCAAGGCGCCAATACTCAGCATAAGCTTCACGCTGCTTTCGTAGTGACATGCGCAATAAATAAAGTCGCCACAACATTCCAGGAAGAGACTCACTTTCCGCGCTACTCCACAAATCAGCAATAACTTCAATGCCTTCATTTTCAACCAAATTCAGCACGCGCTCAACGATTTCCGGCGACTGCGTTTTATGAACGCGGTTAAGCAGGACGGCGGCGGAAGTGTGGCTAATTTCGTTTACAACCTGCGGATCCGTGCCTCCTTCAATCTGCGCGAGCATTGCAGGATCCATTTGCGCAGGTCGGCTTGGGCGGGCAGAGCCTGTGGGGCTTGGCATAAAAGCTGATCTGCTTGAATGAATAGAGCTCGATTGCGAATTAAGACTAGTAGACACTTGGAATAACCTTTTCAATATCAATAATACGAGCGCCTTTAGGAGTATTAATTATGTGCAAAACTATTGCGCTTCCTGTAGGCATGTATGGTGATTTTTGGCTGAGTATGCGCTTGTGCGCTCTAGGTTTTGTTATTTCGCGCAAATAATCGAAGAAAGTGCCAATAACCGGGCGGTGTAAGCATATGACGGTTGCGTTGTTGGCTGTGCTTGCGTTGTTGGCTGCGCTTGAGTTTTGTGTGTTACTCTCAAGATTTTGTATTTCTCTTATAAGCACAGATAACGTAGATTTTGGCTGATTTTCGTGATGATCTTCAGTAAGTTCCGCAACCTGTTCTATAGGGAGTGAAGAATCGTGCGAAAAGGCCGCAACCGTTTCTAAGCAACGCTTCCAAGGTGACGATATGATTTTATTCGGCGCGTAACAGGCAAGTTCGCGGCCTAGAGCGTATGAAGCAGCAGCACCCAGAGGTGTGATTGGTCGAGTCGCTTCACTCCCTTGCCATGTTTTTCGAGACTCAGCTTTTCCGTGGCGCACCAAAAGCAACGTGCTATATTCTGCTTGACAGTCGTGGAGTCTATCTAAGAAAGCGTCCAACACTTCGCGGTCGCTGTCGTGAGTAAGCTTTTTGCGCGCTTTAGAAGGAGTAAGCCATAAAACGTTGCCAATTTCCGTTGGTTTTGCTGGCTTAATTGGTCCGAAAGCTGGTAGGCGTTTGGCTGCAGATGGCTTGTCGATTAATCGCATCATCCAGTAGTGGATTCGCTTTATTACTTCCGGCTGAGAATTGCGTGATGTGTTACCGTTTTTAGAAGTTTGTTTTTTGCCTTCGCGCTCAAGAGGATACTCTATTTTGGCAATATGCGGGCCTAGCGTGACTGAATATCCTGTTTCTTCTCCAACTTCGCGCACGGCTGTGTGGCGATGCGATTCCTTCGGCTCATTCTTGCCCTTTGGCCAGCTCCAATCGTCATATTTAGGACGGTAAACAAGGCAAAGCTCGAAGTCGTCGTCGCTCGGCTTAATTGCGTCGCTTGGCTTTATTGCATTGCCGCCTATTTTTGCCTCTTCGCCTGCGTTTGAGCTGTTTGTAATATTGCGCTTGCGATAGATTATTCCGCCAGCTGCTTCAACGTATTGCGTCGTTACTGCACTCATATTCACTATTTTAGCGGTTTTCTTTCGCAAATTTTAGTTGTGCTTTAATGTTTTATATATTTAATGTTTTATATTTTGCACACAGTCATGACTGTGATAAAAGTGTGTAGCAAAAGCGCTGTTATTGTTTTATAATTCTTAAACCTCCTAAAACTGGCAAATCGCAGCGTAAAAAACATGCCAAAACTGGCAAATAATTACTCAAAAAACATACTAAAACTGGCAAATTATAGCGTAAAAAACATACTAAAACTGGCAAATAATGCTATAATCGTTGTAATATCAACATTAAAAAGAGTAAGCCATGGAACGACTAGCATTACAAAAATTAATCGCCTGGAACATAAAGCCGAATCGTAAGCCGCTAATTATATGGGGTGCGCGCCAGGTTGGTAAAACATATCTAGTAAAAGAACTTTTTGCGGAAAAATATTATAAAAATAGTTATATTTACATCGATCTTAAAAAAGAAGATGAGGTTCGTAACTTTTGCGAAAGCACAGCAAATGCAGAAAAGATTATTGAATACTTGTCTTTGCGATTTTCCAAGGCTATAGATGAAAGAACTTTGCTGATTTTTGACGAGATTCAAGAATGTCCAAACATTATTTCGTCGCTTAAATATTTTTGCCAAGATTTTAGAAAAATTCGCGTAATTGCAACGGGCTCAATGGTGCGTATTAAATTGCATCGCGAATCTCGCAAGCAGAATGCTGAAAAAACAGCAAAAGACCAATTCCTTTTTCCTGTAGGTAAAATCGACCAGATAACGATCTATCCAATGACTTTTGGAGAATTTCTACTAAACAACAACAGTCTTCTATATTCAAAGGTGCATGAAGCTTATGATTCTAAGCAAGCGCTGCCTACAGAAATTCATAATCTTGCGTTAAACGAAGTGTATAAATATCTGCTAATTGGAGGCATGCCAGAAGCGGTAGAAGCATATATTGAGCGCAAAGATTTACTAGAAACGCGTGAGATTTTGCGCTCACTGTATGACAATTATCTTGCGGACATGGAGTTGTATCAGGCAAGCAGTGAGTCAATTTTAAGATCTCGACTTTTATTTGAGAATATTTTTAGAGAGCTTAATAAGGAGTCAAAAAACTTTTCAGCCGGTCTTATTAAAAAAGGCGGTAGGACTAGAGATTTTGCAACATCCATTCAGTGGCTGCTTATGACTCATATTGTTAATCAGTCGTTCCAACTCAAAGAGCATATAACCATGCCGCTTATGCAAGAAAACGAAAGTAATTTCCGACTATTTTTGTGCGATATTGGCATGTTCTCGTATCAAAGCGGAGTGAATGCAGCATCTTTTATTTCAAACGAAAGAGATAATACACTATCTGGTATTTTCTTTGAAAATTACGTTGCAAACGAACTTAGTGCAAATGGTTTAAAACTGTTTTATTGGCGTGGAAAATCAGATTCAGAATTGGAATTTATAGTTGAATCAAATAACAAACTTTTCCCGATTGATGTTAAAAAAGGCAGAGGAACACTTAATTCTCTAAATAAGTTTGCAACGCATAACAAGTTTGAGTTCGCAATAAAAGTTTCTAAAAATAATTATGGTTATGACGCAAATCAGAAAATTGCGACTATGCCATTTTATTTCATGCCGTTTGTGGCTGGCGATTTGGCCGCTGGAACGCTTGAGATTTAGTGTAAGTGAGTGGCGCGTGTGGGCGTGTGGGCGCGCGGAGTTTAGTATTGACTTAGAGCAAATTAGTTGCTGATTTTCGCATATTTACGCTGCTTACTTGTTACTTTTCCTAGTGCTTTTACTTTATTTTCGGCAATTAGCTTACGCAAATGTCGTCTGATTGTTTCTGGAGACTTTTTAGTTAGTTCAGCTAATTCTGGAGTTGTTATTGTAGAGTCAACAGGTATAAGCGTTAGTAAAATATTGTCATTTAGTGGATTGTTTTTGCTTTCCGCTTGCGTGTGTTCAACGTGAATGTAATTTCCTACTGTTTGTTCAGTGTCGTTGCGTTCCTCAACATGGTTTTTGTTAGAATCCATTATTTGAGAGCAGTTTGTGTGATTTACGTGATTTACGTAATTTAAGTCGCTAGGAAGTTTTGCTTTCGCGCGTTTCAGAATCACACTAAAAGATCCAAGTTTAGGTATGAATTGTGGTTTTGGCAGCGACCATGCTTGCATTTCGTTAATCATAAACGCAATTCCGCTACCTTGACCTTCAACTGGGCCTGCTCCAATTCTATTTGCTTCGATTGGTGTGTATTGTGCCAATTGCATAAGTGCGGCATTTCGGCACTTCGATTCGCCATCGTCAATGTTATCAAGCGTTTTTCCTCCCCATAATCCTCCAGGATTTGTCACAACAACCCTGTCTGGGAAAATGTCAACGCTTACAGGCTGACCTTGAAAATATTCGTGATATTCTCTGTGAATTACTGCATTGGCTATGGCTTCACGTAGAACTTCGCGCGGAATCTCCGATTCTTCTATGCGTTCGACGCCGTTAATAAATGTGCTAACTCGAAGATTTTTAATAACCGCGTTTACTGCATCCTCAATCATTTCTGATATTGCTCCGCTGCATTCTTCGCGGTCTATAAAACGTTGCACTCCAGTCGAAGATTTTTCTGTTCCAGCGTGAGCCGTTACATCAATAAATAATCGCGGGAAAAATTGCTGTGGATAATTTCCAAGAGTTAAAAGTCCTGCCATTCGTACGCGCCCTTGCTTATCTGTAATATTAAGACGCGTAAGTTTTTCATCTTCTGTTGTAGTTCCGCGCAAAGCTTTGGAGTTCGCTCGTCTTGCTATAAGATTTTCGACTAAATCTTTGTTTAAATCAGATTTTGTGGCTTCTTTAACAATCGACAAATCTATATCGCTTGGACGTAACGCGTTTTCTATTTCGTAAACTTCATCATTTGACATGCGAATGTCTTTATCGTCAACGCGCTTGTAACTTCCGCCTTTATCTCCTTTAGCTGTAATGTAGCAAGGCTTTTTATCGGCAGGGTTTTCGTAGATTTTTATGGCTAGAATTTGAGAATTATCGTCTACGATTACTCTTTCTAAGTTGTATCTTGGAGGATATGTTAGCCGTGCTCCGTTTGCGCCACCATCGCCTATTCCTTCAATGAATTGATCGCGAACTTTGTTAATATCAAAGTTTTTTGTTGGAGAAAAATTATTGCTTTCATCTAATCCGAGTAGCAGTGTGCCACCATTTGTGTTCGCAAAAGCACTTACTGTTTCCCACACGCTTACGCTGAGCTTTACGTCACAGCTTTTTGCTTCATAATTGGAGTCATCTGTTTTTTGGATGCGCAGTCGTTCGATGGCGTCTTTAATTCGTTCGTTTACGATTGTCATTGCTCGCTCCTTGATTCACTGTGGTTATGTGCGGCTAGTAATGATTTGCTAATGCTTAAATTTGTTTTTGTATTTAGTTGAGGAAGTTACTTAATAATTGTTTTTCTAATATTTTGTTAGTTGGTTTGTTTGCTCTATCATAACATCACTGTCATTTTATCACAGTCATGACTGTGATAAAAGTGTTGTGACTGTCATTTTTTCTCGTTCGTAACAGTGATTTTCGTATATATGACTGTCATTTTTTCGATTTTGAACGTTATTGGCTATATTTTGACAGTGATCTTTCGTATTTTGGCCGAGATGTGTAGATCTATGACAGTCATTTTGACTTCTGCGACTGTGATACCCCCATTTATGACTGTGATGCAGATGTGCTGAGTGAATCAGATATTTTGTTATATAACCCAAAATTCCTAAAACTGGCAAATGGTGGCGTAAAAAACATGCCAAAACTGGCAAATAATTTTTCAAAAAATATGCTAAAACTGGCAAATGGTGCTGTAGAAGATTTGGCCGTGGGAACGCTTGAGATTTAACGGAGATAACAGCTTACAGTCTATTTGTGTTAGAATCGCCGAAGCCGAGCCCAAAACAGTTTGAGCCCGGCTTCAGATTTATTTTTATTCAAACGCGAAAGACAGCGTGTTAATTGCAATGCAGTCGTTGCGTACGTTGGCTATCGCGCAGCTTTTATTAGTTCGCACCGCGAGGCTTGCGCGTGTGAGTGTGAATTAAGTAAGCCTGGCTGTCAACGAGCGGACGACCTTCCTTATCGCGAGAATGCAAGGTATACGTGCCGTCTCCATCCATCCACCACGAAACAGTAGAATCAGCCATCTGCAAATCAATATACTGAATCAAAGCTTCAACCTGATCAGGCGCGCTGATACGAACCAGCGTCTCAACGCGGCGGTCAAGATTGCGGTGCATTAAATCAGCCGAACCAATCCACACTTCTGGACCGCTTGCAGGACCGTCACCAATCTGCGGACCGCAAGAATTAGCGAACGCGTAAATACGGCTGTGCTCAAGGAATCGACCAAGAATAGAGCGAACGCGAATATTATCGCTCAAACCTTCAATTCCAGGCTTAAGCGAGCAAATTCCACGCTCAACAATATCAATCTTTACTCCAGCTTGCGAAGCACGATACAAAGCGTCAATAGTCTTCTCGTCAACCACAGAATTGACCTTAATCTTAATCCAAGCTTCCTTTCCAGCAAGAGCTGCGGCTTCCTCACGCTGAATTCGCGCAATAATACCAGTTCGAACAGTACGAGGGGCAACAAGAAGGCGGTGGAAACTAGACTTTGGTGCATAGCCAGAAAGCTGATTAAACAAGCGAGTCAAATCCTGGCCAACTACAGGATCGCAAGTAAGCAATCCCAAATCCGTGTAAAGGCGAGCAGTCTTAGGATTGTAATTACCTGTGCCAACGTGGCAGTAGCGGCGCAATCCTTCTGCTTCTTGGCGAACCACGAGCGAAAGCTTGCAGTGAGTCTTCAAACCAACAATGCCGTACACAACGTGAACGCCTGCGCGCTCAAGCTTACGAGCCCAAGCAATATTTGCATCCTCGTCAAATCGCGCCTTAATCTCAACCAGCGCAAGCACCTGCTTACCAGCGTGAGCCGCATCAACAAGAGCATCAATAATTGGCGAATTGCTAGACGTACGGTACAAAGTCTGCTTAATTGCAAGCACTTTTGGATCCGCAGCAGCCTGCGCGAGGAACGCTTGCACAGAAGTAGAGAACGAATCGTAAGGATGATGCAACAAAATGTCATGCTCGCGAATCGAGGCGAAAATATCTTGCGCGTGGCTAGTTTCAACTTCCGCAATCTGACGGTTCGTAGTAGGAATAAACGGACGATACTTCAAATCAGGGCGATCAAGCGCCTGCAATTCAAACAATACCGTCATGTCAAGCGGCGAAGGCAAACGATAAACTTCTTCAGGACTTACGCGAAGCTGATTTGCAAGAAGCTGAGAAAGGAATGGGCTGGCCTCGTTAGAAATTTCCAAACGAATAGGCGGTCCAAAGCGGCGGCGAAGAAGTTCCTTCTCCATAGCGTTCAGCAGGTTCTCTGCGTCATCTTCCTCAACGTCAATATCCTCGTTACGCGTAACGCGGAAGGAGCGGGCTTCCTTAATAATCATGCCTGGGAAAAGCGATTCCAAGTGTGCTGCAATCAGCTTTTCCATAGTAATGAAGCCGTAACGCTCTTCGCGACCTTCCTCGTCTGTTAAATCGTCAACTGGTACAAGACGGTTCAAATTATCTGGAATTTTTACGCGCGCAAAATGCGATTTTCCAGAATTTGGATTTTCGACGATAACAGCCAAGTTAATAGACTTGCCGGAAATGTACGGGAACGGGTGAGCAGGATCCACCGCAAGAGGCGTAAGAACTGGGAATACTTGCTTTTTGTAGTAATCAGACAAGCGTGCCTTTTCTGATTCCGTAAGCTTATCCCAGCTGAGTAAAACAATGCGCTGCTTTGCAAGCTCAGGAAGAATATGCTCAATAACATAGTGAGCATGCTCATCTTGGCGGCGGTGAGTAACCTCGCTAATAGCGCGCAGTTGCTGGCGAGGGCTTAGGCCGGATGCTGCAGTTACTGCTATGCCAGAATCGATGCGGCGCTTTAAGCCTGCAACTCGAACCATAAAGAATTCGTCGAGATTTGACGCAAAAATAGCGGCAAAATTAGCGCGTTCAAGTAGTGGCAAATCAGTATTTTGAGCCAACTCAAGCACGCGACGATTGAACTTCAACCAGCTTAATTCGCGGTCGAAGAAACGATCTTTTGGCAACGGTAGCTCGCCCTCACGAGCTTCACGCTTTTCTGCCTTTTCGTCTTCGGCGATGTGCTCTGCAATTTGACCGCGCAAAATCGCCTTTGAGGGAGCGTCAAAAATTTGTACCATACTCCGTAATTGTATGCGCTGTAATAGAAGTGCGCGACTGAGTGTCGAAGCCTTCGACACGCCGACTATTGTATATGCGAACGTAAGCGCACATGAAAACCTTTGCATGTGCACAAAATGCTGCAATAGTTTCGATTTTTTGTGTGCAAATGAACAGTAGCAATAATATGTGAACAAAGACTATTTTAGGCTTTACGAACAGGCGAAAAATGGCAATAATAATAAGTACAAGAACAAATTAAAAGAGCGGTAAACCCACAAAGGTGTATGGATAAAATATCCGTGAACGTTGAACGGAACATGAGACTTTAACCGTTGCAACGATGTTGTTGTGAAGATGAAACCGCTGAAATTGTTTTTGTAAGTGAGAGGCTCGCCAAAGTGGCGGGCCTCTTTTGATGAGGGGCGATTTTCCTGCTCGTGCAGGCTGTCGCACGCATAAGGGAAACTATCAAAGATAATTGTTGGAATTCATTTTCTTAGCTTCTTTGAAAATGAGGATATGCTGTGTTCCATGCTGTGCTAATCGCAATTGCGAGTTGTTGAACGATTGTTAAGTGATGAGTCGTTATTTGTTGACGCGTGATTACGTGTGTGGAGTTTGAAACAGGTAAGAAGGATCGAAGGACCATGCAACATTCGTTTATGGCAACGCTGGCTGCAGAATTTATTGGCACCGCTATTCTTATGATTTTCGGAAACGGTGCTGTGGCAAACGTTGAATTAAAAAATACTAAAGGACACCATGCTGGTTGGTTAAATATTGCCATGGGCTACGGTTTTGGCGTGATGTTCCCAGTGCTCATGTTTGGCGGAATTTCCGGCGCGCATATCAATCCTGCTATGACAATTGCGCAAGCTGTAAACGGCATGTTCCCATGGGCGAATGTAGCTTATTATATTGTCGCTCAGCTTTTGGGTGCGCTGGTTGGTCAGCTTATTGTGTACGTAACTTATTTGCCGCATTACAACGAAACTGAGGAGCCAGAAGCAATTCTTGGCACTTTCTGCACTACGGATGCGTATAACAACAAAATTAACTACTTCCTTAACGAATTCTTCGGTACTCTTGTGCTTGTTTTGGCAGCTCTTTGCTGCCTTACTTCCCCATGGGGTGAGAAGAATTTGGCCGGCGCGTCAATCGTTGTTGGCTTCGTTGTTTGGGGTTTGGTGACTTCTATGGGTGGCCCAACTGGTCCTGCTTTGAACCCTGCTCGAGATCTTATGCCGCGTTTGCTTCACGCAATTTTGCCAATTCCACACAAGGGTTCTTCTCGCTGGGGTGAAGCGTGGATTCCAGTTGTTGCTCCTATTGCCGGCGCAATCTTGGGCGTGCTTATGTACAAGGTTTTGTTTGCATAAAACATTTGCTTTTAATTGTGATTGATTGAAGTTTATTGCGATTGGTTGCGATTGTAAGAAGCGCGTAATGCTAGTATGAATGCGTTACGCGCTTTTTATTTTGCAAGTTTATGCTTTGCAAGTTTATGCTTATTAATAAAGATATTAAGAAAGACGAAATCATGTTTCCGAAGTCAAATATTGCTATTGGTCGTTTCGCACCGACTCCTTCCGGGCGCATGCATATTGGAAACATGGTTGCTATGCTTGCGGCTTGGCTTTCTGCGAAATCGCAGGGTGGTCAAATGCTTTTGCGTTTGGAAGATCTTGATATTGCGCGCATGCCGAAAGATGCCAGCGCGCGAGTGGTTGACGATTTGAAGTGGGCTGGTCTTGATTGGGTTGGTGAGCCAACTTATCAGCATGAGCGCACTGCAATCTACCAAGAAGCTCTTGAATCTCTAGAATCTTTGCAAGACGAAGACGGAAATTCGTTAATTTACCCGTGTTTTTGCTCACGTTCCGATATTCGCGCGATTGCAGCTCCTCAGGAAGGCGACGGTTTTATACGTTACCCGGGTACGTGCAGAAATCTGCGCAAAACTGCGGAAGGCCTGGCACAAATCGAAAAGCGTTTGCAAAATAATCAGCAACATTCTTTGCGACTTGCGGTGCCGCCTGCTGATTTAAGACAAGCAAATGTGAGTTTTATAGATGCGATTTTTGGTTCGCAATCTTTTAATATTAATCGCGACTTGGGGGATATGGTGATTCGTCGCGCGGATGGCGTTTTTTCATACCAGCTTGCGGTTGTTGTTGACGATGTTTTGAGCGGAGTAAATGATATTGTGCGCGGCCGCGATTTGCTTCGTTCGGCGGCGCTTCAAATTTGGATTGGCGAGTTGCTTGAAAAGTCGGGATTTTTTGCGGCTCATGGCGTGCATTATGTGCGTCCGCAATTTGCGCATCTACCGCTGATTGACAACGCACAAGGCGAGAGGCTTGCCAAAAGTAAGCACTCGCTAGACGTTGGCGCTCTTCGTGAAGCTGGCTGGAGTGCCGAGCGCATGATTGGCTACTGCATGTATCTTTTGGGATACAAAAAGCCTGGTCAAAATCAGCCGGTAGATATGAGTGCTGCCGATGCGCTCGCGTTATTTGAAAGCATTGACACGCCGTGGGATTCTGTTCGCGCAAACCTAGCCGACAAATCCGTGCCCTTCCTTGACTAAACTATGTATTTAGGTTTGATAGATTGGGGCAATAAATGGCATACATGACGCAAAAAGATTTAGCGAATACTGAGGTCGATTGTGTTCGTGCGCGTCAAATTGCCGACGGCGTGCACAGCGTGCAAGACGCCATTGCTCAAGTCGAATCGCATTATGGTCGCAAAGCTGAGTCTGTTACGCTACTTGCCGCAACTAAAACGCGGGATGTTGGCGAAATTATGGCAGCGCTTAAAGCTGGAGTGCACGTAATTGGGGAAAATCGCCCGCAAGAAATAGTTGCAAAAGCCGAAATTTTACGCGCACAAGCTGCTCGCGAAGGTTTAAGCGTTGGCGTGAACGGCGAAATTCCACTCTACTTAATAGGCCAGTTGCAAAGCAATAAAATAAACAAAGTCTTGCCGCTTGCAAATGGTATTCAGTCGGTTGACGGCATTGATCTTGCGCAAAAAATATCTGCTCGCGCGCAAAATTTGGGACTTTGCGTAGACGTTATGTTGGAAGTGAATGTTTCGGGAGAATCTACAAAATCCGGATGCGCGCCAGAACGTGCGATTGACGAAGCTCTCACTGTATCTAGCTTGCCTGCGCTTAATTTGCACGGATTTATGACGCTCGGAGCGCGTGTGGATGATGAAAAAATAGTGAGAAGCGGTTTTGCAAAATTGCGAGAAATTAGAGATTGTGTGAGTGAACAACTTGCGCAAGATCATGATGGAAACTCTATAAAATTAGAGCTTTCGATGGGAATGTCCGGCGATTTTGCGTGGGCGATTGCCGAAGGCTCTACTATGGTTAGGATTGGTTCGGCAATCTTTGGCCCACGCGCATTTGTGTAGTTTTAAGTTAATCGATTATTGCTCACGCGTGCACAATCACATTGCGCAGCGAACCGATGCCATCTACATGTACAATCGCTTCGTCGCCAGCGCGTAAAGTCCCAGCTGGGTATGGGGTTCCTGTCAAAATCACGTCTCCTGGAAGAAGCGTTGAGAAGCTTGAAATCGCTGCAATTTGCTCAGGAATACTGTGAATAAGTCGAGCTGTAGTGCCGTCGGCTTCTGGCACATTTTCACTATTAAGCGTAAATGAAATATGTGCATCGCGCCAATTTAGCTCGGTTGTAATCCAAGGTCCAAGTGGGCAAGAAGTGTCGAAGCCCTTTGCGCGCGTCCACATTGGGTCGCTTCCTGCGCAATCTCGCAAAGTTACGTCGTTTACGCAAGTAAAGCCAAAAACGTAGTTCATTGCGGTATCTGCAGTCACATTTTTGGCGATTTTGCCCATAACAACTGCCACTTCTGGCTCAAAATTCATGTCGTTTGAGCAAGCAGGAATCACAATCGGATCGTCCGGACCAATCACAGAAGTGCTCGGCTTTGTAAAAATGACCATATCTTCGGCAGTATGCGATGCGGCCGCAGGAGAGGTAGCGCGCTCGTCGTCAGAGCGCGTATCGTAATTTTTTGCCAATCCATAAACTTTTGAAGGAATTACAGGCA
>CAMPNN010000011.1 GCA_946891915.1 uncultured Bifidobacteriaceae bacterium | reverse complement strand
CGAAGAACGTTGATATATCAACTCTCCCCAAGTGGAGCGGACGACGGGAATCGAACCCGCGTAATCAGTTTGGAAGACTGAGACTCTACCATTGAGCTACGTCCGCAAAATAGCAACTTGTTCAAGTATACAGAAGCTTATGACATAGGGCAAGTTTGCGCGAGCGTAATCTGCGCCAGTGACGAAAAACGGTGACGTTCGCACGGATAACGTGCTCACTTACGAAACTCGCGTTGAAAGCACACTGTGCTTTCAACCTAAGCAAGTTTCCGCTTTGAATGAGCTTGAAATCCCGATGATTTCAAGCTCGGTCAAAGCGCACGCAGCGCGACGACTGCGCCAGTGTCCTAAAAACACCAAAATCACAAAAGCCGGAGAAATTTCCGGCAAAATGTTCCACAGCAGCGATTGTTCCTTTACAGCGTTGTAAAGAAAATAACGGCTGCGGACTAATGCGATAGTATTCCCAGTAGTATAGCCTAAGTTGTGAGCGCAGATTAGTAAGGAGAGCGCATGATTGCAGGATTAGGCCACGATGTGGTGAATGTTGCGCAATTCGCTGAGCAGATGCGCGAAGGCAATGGTTGGCGCGCGCTGTTTTCCGTGCGCGAACTCCGACAGTGCAGTTTACGTTCTGATATGAAGCACGACGATGAGGCTTTGCATATTGCGGCGCGTTGGGCAGGGAAAGAAGCCGTTATTAAAGCGTGGTGCGAGGCGTTGGCGTGGGACAATACCGACTACACAACCGGCTATTCGACCGTTTACCAAACCAACTACACCACCGACCATACTGCCGACCATCCCTCCGACTACCCCTATACTCTCGACAATATGCCATGGTCTGGCATTGAGATTCTTGACGATTCACATGGCTGCCCGCGCGTGCAACTTGCGCAAGAAGTGCAGAATAAGCTCTACGCATCGCTTTCACAAAAATTTGCGGGACTTGCGAAAGTTACGAAAGTTACGAAAGTTACGGAACTTGCGGATTCAGCGGATTCAGCGGATTCAGCGGACTCAGCGAAACTTACTGACTCAGCGAAACTTGCGGATTCAAATAGACTTGCTGGACTTAATAATATTCCGAATACTACTGCGGATATTCGTAACACAATTCGCTGGCATATCTCGCTAACGCACGACGGATCGGTGCAGAATAATACTGCAATCGCCTCCGCTGTGGCTATGCTCGAAATCCTGTAGCCGCAAACTTCCTGAAATTCCCCGGCAAATGTTCCAAAAAGTGGCTGATGTAGCTACAAATGCGAGGCGAGGTGCCCGCGTTTGTGGACTTACACCCAATCCGAGTACACAAACCCGAGGAAGTATGCGCGCGTTTGTGGACTTACACCCAACCCAAGTACACAAACACGAGGTAAAATTCCGGCAAATGTTCCAAAAAGTGGCTGATGTAGCTACAAACGCCAGGTAAAACTCCGGCAAATGTTCCACAAACCAGCCAACGCTCGCGCTTTAAGCGCTCGCTGCTGAAGAGCAAACAGATATTGGCGCAATTAAGCTTTATGTGGATAAGTTACGAATATTGTAACAAATTTTCTAATTTTATCTCATATTAAGTCGTTATAACAATACTTTCTACTACCCCCCCCCCCGAAAACAGAAAATTTTACAATTGTTACTTATGTAACAATAAAAAATTACATCAAAATAGTAAAAATACGATATAATATTATGCAGTATGTGCATAAGCGTACTTGTTGTCTACAGCTACTTTATACAAACACAAAATTAGTATTTGAATAAGAACTAGACATAAGTTTATATACACAGCACATTAGAGAACGTTAAATTAAGAAGCACAAGAATAAAGGATTACGGATTATTATGGCAAACAACACCCGCAAAAAGCATGCACGCGAGCAAGTAAAGCGTTCATTTACAAACATTGACTCAGCTTCTGTTGCTGCAACTATGCGAAAGGTGTCATTGAGCACGCTTGCCACAGTTCTGACTGCAGCCACATGCTTGGGCGGTCAGCCAATCCTCGCATCCTCTAATATTCTTCTTCCTCCAACTACAGCGGCTTTTGCGGAAGAAGTGCGTAAGAACGACCCTAATCCTTGGCTGCATACGCCGAATATTCTTGAGTATCAGCGCTGGCGCTTCCAAAATAGTAATGGTGATGCAGGATACGTGAACCCTGACGAAAGTCATGATGACTACAACAAGGGTGACTACGACAACCTAAAGAACAAGACGGATATGTATGCGCATGTTGAAGAAACTAATGGCACTAAGTATTTAGTCTTCGACGTGTTCTTTAACAATGACGGCAAGTCCATGCTTACATCGTCAAAAAAACAGCAATATGTGTGGCTAGTGCCTTATGCTGTTGCAGACCTAGACAATGGCAGATATAAAGGCGATACCGTAACCGAGTTACGATTTGATTTCTACAAGCGCAATGGCAGCTCACCTAAAACGTATGCAAATCTTTCGCACGATATTGGTTTGTTTGATCACGTTGCAGACAAATCGTTCGATCAGAATTTATTTAACAACGACCGTTCTCATAATGGCTCTACTTATAAGTATTCAATGAACGTTCGTAACGGAAGAAGTAGAGGACAAGATATATCCGACAACTTCCACGTTAGAGAAAAAGATTTAGATGACGCTATTAAGAAGGCTATAGCTCCTGGACCAAGCCCTTATAGCGGATACAACTACGGCATTGGTATAACAACTGTTAATGTTGATTACGCTGTACGCATGCATTGCAAGGTAAAGCTGCGTAAAGGCGTAACCAGAGACGAAATTCAAAATGCTTTTACGTATGCGAACACAAGCTCTTACGGAAGAAGTACACACTCTGCTTACACATTTATTTCCGGACGAACTCACGACGAAAGCTTCACTCGCACAAAAAGCGACAATTTGCCTCCAAAGCTGTATTTGAATGGCAAGGAGCTTACAGATGATTCCAGTAGCATTACCGTGTATCAGGGCGATAAGCAACAAATCACTTTCGGCACGTCCGACAACAGCGAAAAGGTGACGAAGTTCTCTGTAAAAGGATTCCCGGATAGCATAAAGAATGCAAACTTTGATGAGAATAATAAGGACGGTTATGACGCAACTGAAAAGAATCCTTACAAACACGAAATTAAAGACGTTACGTTTGAGCACAAGGATGAAAAAAAGAATCCAGTAAACTCCGACTACACGATTACAGTTTCTGCAACCGACGCTTCTGGCAACACAGCAAAAAAGAATGTCACTGTACATCTTAAGAACCTGAACCAGAAGTATCCTTCCCCAACAGCCGAGGAGCTTACTGTTGATTGGGGGAAGACGCTTACTGACGATATGCTCACGAAGCAGATAAAAAACAATGCTGGAAACGGTACAATAACTTTTGGCAAGAAGCTACCAAGTACAAAACTGTCCGAAAGCGCTTTCAAACGTTCTAAAAATAAACTAAAAGTTACAGCAAAGATTACATATGCAGATGGATCCAGTCATACAGTAGACATTCCTGTAATAGTTAAAAAACCACTTGCTTTTGAGCACGCACCAAAAGGTAGCGAGAACACTGTAACTGTTGGGGATGAACTTAAACAACCAAGCAATTACATAACACTCGAAAATAACACTGACAATAAAGTTAAGCCGAAAACAGTCGAATGGCGCGGCGGAAAGCCTAATTCCAGCACAATTGGCACTTTTAACAAAACTGTCAGAGTAAATTACACAGACGATAGCCGCAAAGACACTACTGTAACATTTAACGTTAAGCCGCAAACACCTGTTATTGAAACGGATTTGAACGGTCGCGCAAAAATTCAAAACCAGAAAGTAGTAGTAAACGTCGGCACTGGGTTTATACCAGACGCCACAAACACGGTTACCTTATACGATGCCAAAGGTAGAGCAATTGGCTCTACTGCCGAAGTCAAAGACGGTAAAGCAACTATTACTGTAGCTAATGGCATACCTGCAGGAAGCGTGTATGCAGTTACAAACAGTTCATACAACAACCCTCGGGATAAAATTACAAGATCCTTCAATTTATCTTCCGATAAAAGTGAAAACCATCAAGCTACAGAAGATAAACAAGCTCCAACACTTACAGCAAACGACGCAACTGCAAAAGTTGGAGAAAACTTAAGCTTTAATCTTGAAGCAACAGATGATATTAAAATTGACGACTTCAATATTGCAGCTCCGTTAGCACAACTTGTAAATGGTGATTTCTCACGTTTGAAGATTGAATACCAAGAAACGAAAGATAATTCTAAACATCGCAAAGTAAAAATTACGATACTCGGCATGAAAGCAAATGAAGTTGGAGAACACAAACTTAAGTTCTCAGTTACCGATGCTGCTGGAAACACAACTGAGAAGGAAGTTAAGCTAACAGTTAAGCAACCTTACGAACTGAAGAAAAATCCTATTACCGTTGACTTAGGTCATGAACTTACTAATGATGATGCTAAGAAGATATTTGAGAACAGCAAAAACGTTCCTTCTGGAACAACATACACTTGGGTTAATAAACCTGAAACCGACTCAACTGGAAATGAAAAGAAAGGCACAGTAAAAGTCAGCATTCCTGGAGGAGAACCTAAGGATATTGATGTAGCTGTAACAGTTCAAGATAAAGTAAAACCAGTAATAAAGGTGTACAAGAAAGGCCCTAACAACACTTGGGTTGAAGTAACCGACAAGATTACTGAAGGTAAAGTAGACTACACAAAGATTGACACGTACCACGGTGACAAGAACGATATTAAGATTACTGCAACCGACAATAGCGGTAACGTTACAACTTTGACTTTAACGCCTAAAACTCCAGGCGAGAAAGAAAAAGATCCTACCGGAACTGGCACAACTGATAATCCTAAGACTTTGATGCTTGATGGCACTACTCCACTCAACACTCAGCCTGGCAAGTATAAGCGTACTATCACGGCGGTGGATCCTTCGGGCAACACTACAAAAGTGGCTGTGGAGTTTGTTGTTAAGACGCAGGCAGAGAAGTATAGCAAAGTCACAGGCACGACTGTGACGTACAACATGAGTAGCGGCACAAAGCATCCGGATCCTAAGAGCGGCATTGATGCAGAAGCAGTGAAGAAACTACCTAAGGACGCTAAGTATTCTTGGGCTCAGGAACCAAATTGGAATACGACTGGCAAAGATACAACTGCTAAAGTTCTCATAACGTTCCCAGATGGTTCTACTAAGGAAGTAGATACAAAAGTTACCGTTACGGACGATATTGCGCCTGTTATTGAGAAGCCTGCTACAAATCAGGTGAAACATGACGATAAACAAATGTACTACCAATTCAAGGTGCATAAGGGCGAGCAGTTCAGCATTGATATCAACGCTTACGATAACAGCGGCAAGATCAGTAGCGCAAAATTTGGTTCGGATTTGCCTACAAACATAACTGGCAGCAAGATTAGTATCACTAATAGCGATAAGAATTCTGCGAAAAAGCCTGCAAAAATTACTATTACGGGTACTGCTCAGCGAGATCCGAATATACCTAATTCGTCAGAAAATAAGTGGTCTCGTGAGCTTGTTGTTACAGACGAAGCCGGCAATAAATCCACGCTAAATATTCAGATTTCTGTGTACACGGATGCTGAAGAGCATACTGCTACCGCATCTAAAGTTAATAATCCTGCAAATAAAGATGCCATTAAAGACGCTATTAAAATCACTAAATACGATGCTCCAAATGCACCAATCAAAAAAGACGGCATAACATTTGAAGTTGGCAATATTCCTACTAAGAATGGAAATTACACTATTCCTGTAACAATTCATTACCCAGATAAGTCAACAGAAAAAGTGGAAGTTCCTGTAAAAATTCAGAAAGATTCAAACGATTTTGAGCCTGAAGGCAAAACAATTGAAGTGCCTTGGCATTCTAGTGCGGAAGAATTGAAGAAAAAGGTTACGTCCTTTGGTGACAACAATGGTCTTAAGTGGAAAAGCACAGCAAAACCTGACGATAAAAATAAGCCAACTGTGACTATTGTAGACAACAGTTCCGTTCCAAGCACCGATAAGCCTGGCGAAAGCAAAGTGCAGGTTAAGGTTAAGTATTCGGATGGCTCTAGTGACGTTGCAACAGTAACCGTTAAGGTTTTGGATCCACAAAGCGAAACTTATACGCCAGAAGGTCAAACGATTAACATTGACTACAATAAGAAGCCGAATAAGAAGAACATATCCAGCAAGATTAAGGGCGTTGGCACTGGTAATGGCATTAAGCTAAAGAAGAATGGCGAAACAACCGATCTTACAAAGCTTCCAGACGACGTCGCAAGTATTGCTATTGATGATGATAAGACTGTTCCAGATGGCACTCAGCCTGGCGATTTTACTGTTCCTGTAACCATTACATATAAGGATGGCTCTAAGAGTCGTGCAACGGTAACCGTTAAGGTTGGCGAGCCTCAGAATAAGAAGTATGAGCCAAAGCAGCCTGAGGGAATCAACGTTGGTTATGGTAAAACCAAGCCTTCTGACAATGACATCATTGCTAAAGTCACTGTTCCAAACAAACCAAATGGTACAACAATTACGGTTGATAAAGGTCAAACACATATCGACACTAAGACTCCTGGAACCGTAAACGTTAAGGTTACTGTTAAGTATCCTGACGGTTCTGAGAATTACGTGGAAGTTCCTGTAACAGTTGGCAATCCAGATAAAGAGACCTACAAGCCAAGCGCAGAAGCTATCAGCAAGAAGCGTAATGATCCAGCACTTACCGCTGAAGAGATTACGAATGCTGTAAAGACTTCTACAGTTGATGGAGAGACCCCGGATAAGAGCAAAACAACAGTAGAGCTTGTAGACAAAAACAACTTGCCTGATATGACTAAGACTGGCACAACTAACGTACCTGTTAAGGTCACATACCCAGATGGGTCAGAAGTTGTTCTTGAAGTTCCAGTGGTAGTTAGGGATACTGACAAGGATATTTACACACCAACGTCTTCTACACTAGAAAAGTCTTACGGCTCAACTATTAAAGAGGATGAAATTATTGGTAAGGTGAAGGTTCCAAACTTCGCTGGAGATAAAGATAAAATCTCTTACACAGTCAAGGACAAGAATAATATTCCAGGGAAAGACTCAAAGCCTGGAGTTTACACAGTACCTGTAACAGTTAAGTATCCGGACGGCACAAGCGAAGATGTGGACGTAAACGTTACAATCTTGAATAAGGATTCCGACTCTTACGAACCAACCGCTACAACTCTTACGAAGAAGCACGGCGAAACGATTAGCAAAGACGATATTACTAATCAAGTAAATGTGCCTAATTATCCAAGTGGCGATGGCAAAGAGCAGCCGACTAAGACTGTGGGAACTGAAACAACGCTTCCAGATACGAATACTCCAGGCGAAAGCGATGTACCGGTTATTGTTAAATACCCAGATGGTACGACTGACACTGTAAATGTTCATGTGGTTGTTAAGGATACGGATGCGAATACACATACTCCACAAGCTGAACCACTTGAAAAGGCTATCGACAGCGGAAAGCCTAGCGAAAACGACATTACAAGTAAGGTTACGATTCCTACTTGGCCAGCAGGTGAAACTCAGCCAACTTACTCTATTGCTGATGGCGATAAGGATAAGATCCCTACTGGAGATAAGGCTGGCAAGTTTGAGGCGCCTGTAACAGTTACGTATCCGGATGGATCAAAAACCGTGATCAACGTGCCTGTAATTATTAAGGCTCCAACTGCTAAGGGCAAAACCGTGACTGTGCCAAAGGGTGCGGAACCTAAGCCAGAAGATATGATTTCCAATAAGGATAAGTTCCCTGAGGGAACCACCTTCGAGTGGAAGAAAGAGAACGGCAATGAAACTGGCAAGCCAGATACTTCTTCGGAAGGAACAGGCAAGTCAGGAATTGTTGTTGTAACAGTTCCAGGTCAGCCTTCTAAAGAAGTGCCTGTAACAGTGAACGTTGTTGATCCAGGTGCTCCACAAATTAACGTGCCACAAGACACGGATTTGCCTAACGCTGAAGATGTCATTAAGGATTCTGACAAAACGAATAAGTACCCAGATGGCACTACGTTCGAGTGGAAGCCTGAAGATAAACCAGATACTAACAATCCGGGCGCAAAGAATGGCAAGATTATTGTTACCCTCCCAGGTCAAGATCCTGTGGAAGTGGACGTGAAGGTGAACGTTTTGCCAACGCCAGAAGCGAAGGTTGTGAACGTTCCACAAAATGGCACACTGCCAAAAGCTGAGAATGTTATTAAGGATTCTGACAATAAGAGTAAGTTCCCTAATGGCACTAAGTTCGAGTGGAAGGACAATGGGCCAAGTACTAAGGATTCTGGTACACAGACCGGCACAATAACCGTCACTGTTCCAGGTGTAAATGGAAAGCCTGGAACTTCTTCTGATGTAAAAGTTACTGTGAACGTAACTCCTGAGCCTGTAAAAAAGGACACCTCCGTCATTCAGAACAGCGATCCTGATCCTAAGAACAGCATTGAAAACAATGGTGACTTCCCAGAAGGCACTAAGTTCGAGTGGAGCAAGGGACAAGACGGAAAGTCTGGCAAGCCAGACACATCTACAACTGGCGAAAAAACAGTAAACGTTGTTGTAACTGTTCCAGGGCAAAAGCCTCAGACCGTTGAAGTCAAGGTAAACGTGACACCAGCGCCTGAAGGAAAAGACATAACTGTGTTGCAAAAGACTGACAGCACGGATACCACTCCTAAGCCACAGGAAGTTATTAAGAATAATAGCGATTTGCCTAAGGATGCTGATGTTTCTTGGAAGAAGAAGCCTGATACGTCAAAGACTGGCAACCAGCCAGGCATTGTGACTGTTACAGTGCCAGGCGAGTCAGCTATTGACATTCCAGTCAACGTGCTCGTTGTGCCAAATCCAGAAGCCAAGAAAGTAAGCGTGCATG
Source organism: uncultured Bifidobacteriaceae bacterium (assembly GCA_946891915.1). GTDB lineage: Bacteria > Actinomycetota > Actinomycetes > Actinomycetales > Bifidobacteriaceae > Bifidobacterium. The sequence goes on along the minus strand of CAMPNN010000011.1, from coordinate 17,046 downwards.
TTGGTGATTCTCCAAGCGCAGAAAACAGCATTGCCAATAAGGATGAGTTACCTAAGGGAACCAAGTTTGCTTGGGCAACTAACGGTACGCCAGACACCTCCAGTGAAGGCCAAAAGAGCGGCACTGTCGTGGTAACTATTCCAGGTATGGAAAAACCTGTGAACGTACCAGTAACAGTAAATGTTGTGGCACAGAACAAGCCATTTATTAATGACGGCAAAGCCGAGAACAAGCCGGATTCTAATAAGACCACTATTACTGGTAAGGGAACTCCTGGTGCCATTATCAAGGTTAAAGACGATAAAGGCACACCTTTGAAGGATGATAAAGGCGAAGACATAACCACTAAGGTGGACGATAAAGGCAACTTTACAGTTGATGTTCCTCATCAGAAACCTGGCACAACACTCCAGCTCGTTCCAAGCAATGACGGCACTGAAGGCACTCCAGTAGACGTAAACGTTATTGCAAAGCCAAAAGCTCCTACTATCACCGTTCCTTCGGACAATGCAGGCGGAAAGCAGGGCGATGGAGATGTAACTGTAACTCCGCCAACTGGCAGCGCATCAGTTGTGAAGATTGAAATCAACGCTAAGCCAAATCCGCTCAACGGTCCAGAAAAGCCAGTTCGCACGATTGTTGTTAAGAAAGATGGTAACACTTGGAAGATTGACGGAGATGCTCCGGAAGGCGTAAAAGTTGATGGGAAAACCGGCGAAGTTACGATTCCAGCAAAAGACTTGGAAGACGGCAGCACAATCACCGCTGTAGCTAAGGATAAGGATGATAAACCATCTGATCCTGCTACTGCTGTAACCGGCTTTAAGACCCCGCAGATTAGCGATCAAAATATTGCACCTAAGAGCGACGATTCTAATAAGCAAATCATCACTGGAAAGACTCTTCCAGGCGCAACGGTAACTGTTACCGGCACCGACAACAATCAGATTGGTACTCCAGTAACTGCAGATAAAGATGGCAACTTCACTATTACTATCCCGAAGCAAAAGCCTGGTGCCATTGTCACCCTCACACCAACCAACGGTAAGGGTGAAGGAGCAAAGACGGGCGATAGCGTAAATATTACTGTCGGTGGAAATATTGCTAAACCAAAGATTGACACTCCAACCGAGGGTGGCGCTAGTGTGACTCCAGATCTCACGGATACTCGTGTGAACAAGGTTGTAATTACCTACACGCCAGAAGGCAGTGAAACAACCGCAACGATTACTGTTGTTGCTGAAGGCGATAAGCATGAGTGGAAGATTGACGGCTCTGCACCTAACGGCGTAACTGTTAATCCGCAAACTGGCGTTGTTACGATTCCAGCAGACAAGATTAAGCACGGTAGCACTATTACTGCGCAATCAGAAGACAGTAGCGATAAGACTGACAAGAGCAAGTCAGGAGAAGTAACTGCTAAAGTTAGCGAAAAGGAGAAGCCGGCACCTGCACCTACCCCAACGCCAACTCCAACGCCTACCCCAACGCCGGAACCGGAGCCAGAACCAAGCCCAATCCCAACGGATAGGCCGCTTGTTGTAACTCCGCAAAATGGCGAAGATCAGGGCTCTGCAACTGTCACTCCTCCAGCTGGCGCGGAATCCATGGAAATTACCTTTATTCCAGAAAATGAGGAAACATTCTCTGGAATCGGAACACCTGGAATACCTTCATATGAAGAATTGACTCCTGAAGTAATTTATCCTAATTCGCAAGAGCCAGGAAATAACCCAGGTAATACGCCAGGAAACGCAACCCCTGGAGATAACACCACAGGTAACGGAACCGACGGCAACGGAACAACTGGTAACGGAACCGCAGGAAACAAGACTCCTCGCGTCAAGATCAAGATAAAGAAGGACGCGAAAGGCAACTGGACGTTTGACGGAAAAGTTCCAGACGGCGTAACAGTTGATCCGCAAACCGGAAAAGTTACGATTCCAGCAAATAAAGTGAAGGATAATACCGAAGTTACCGCACAATCTAAGGAAGGCGATACTACTTCTGATGAATCTAGCGGAAACACAGGCAAAGATCCGGAAAGCGCTCAGACTGGGCAGAACCCGGATCAGAATCCTTGGCAAAACCCAGATTCGCCAACTCCGGAAGATTGGCTAAATCCAGAACGTTGGTCGATTCCGCTACAGACGCCATGGCATAACTATAATCCTGCACAAAATACTGGAGCTAACCAGAATTCCGACACTGCGCAGAAGTATACGCCGGCACAGAATCAGAACTCTGATGGAAATGCGCCTGGTACAACCGCCAACAACGGCGGCGCGAATAACGGTAACGCAAACAACGGCGGTGCCGACAACAACAGCGCAAACAACAACAGCGCAAAGTCTGGAGAGAACACGAATAAACGTCGCTCCTCTGGCGAAATCAAGAAATCGAAGCTAGGCGAAACTGGCTCCGCAATTGCAGCCGCAGCTGCTGTTACGGCAATTGCAGCCGCAATAGGCACGGCATTTGCGGTTATTGCGCGCAAGAAAAAGCGCAAATAAAAAAGCGCAAGTAGAAAAGCACAAATAATAGCAAATAACAGCAAATAAAAAGCTGCACCGCTTTTTACCAGTTTGATTCAAATCGGTAAATTCGCGGTGCAGTTTTCTTATAACATCACCAGCAGCAGCAACTCAGCAGTAGTAGCCGTTCGCGTTAAGGCGCGCATCAGGATTAAGCAGCATCGCCTTTTCTGCTTCGTGACCGTCGTAGCGCGTGCCGTCCGGAAGGCGCGTTCCGTCTTTCAGCAATCGGCGATTTTCCACCGGCTCAAACAGCGGCGCGTGGCCCATCATGCCTTCCTCAAGCCTTCTCTGACCCGCCGCCAAGCGAGCGTTTGCGCGTTTGCGCCACTCCTCCAGCGCCTCAGTGCCGTCGGCAGCAGCCACAGCAGCTTCGAAAGCACCAGGGTGAACCAGTGCCACGAATCCACTCACATGGCCGAATCCGAGCGAAGTTGCGAGCGCAGCCTTAACCGCACAAGCTCCAGCACAATCACCAACGCGCATCGGCTCGCGCAACCAAACCATATGGTCGTCGCGCGCAAGCTTAGGATCCACGCAATCAAGCGACGCATTCGCCGGAATTACGCCACTTCTAAACAGCTGCGTCAAACCGTTGATTTGGAAGATGCACGCGCCGCCCTTTGCGTGTCCGGTTAGCGTCTTTTGGCTGATTACGAACAGCGGATTTCCGTCCGTGCGTCCGATTGCGTGCGCAAGAGTATTGTGCAGCTCGGATTCGTTCGGATCGTTGGCATTCGTGGAAGTATCGTGCTTAGAAACCACTGCAATATCGTCCGGAGTCACGCCAAGCGCCGCCAAATCGCGCACGAGCTTAGACTTTGCGCCGCCCATACCTGCAGCCAAAGCACCCAAGCCCGGAGCAGGAATGGAGGTGTGAATGCCATCAGCGTAGGAGTGAATGAAACCAACCACGCCAGCAACCGGCAAGCCAAGCTTAAGCGCAATATCGCCGCGCGTAACCAGAATCGTGCCGCCGCCTTGAGCCTCGAGGAAGCCGCCGCGTCTGCGATCGTTCGCACGCGAGAAGAATCGTGGGCTTATGCCCTTTGCGTACATTTCTTCGCTATTGGCAGTTGCGTTCATGTTGCCGAAGCCGACCACAGATTCCACGCCAATATCGTCGATTGCGCCAGTTACAACGAAGTCAGCTTTGCCGAGCGCAATCTTGTCGACGCCTTCTTCGAGCGAAACCGCCGCAGTTGCGCAAGCCGACACCGGCTGAACTATATTTCCGTAGCCGCCGATATAAGTTTGCATTACGTGCGCTGCAACAACGTTTGGTAACGCTTCTTGCAGCACGTCAGTTGGAATTTCGTGGTTAAGGAAGCGATCCAAGTACAGTTTTCGCATTGAGCTCATGCCGCCAAAACCGGTGCCTTGCGTGGAAGCAACAAGTGACGGATGCACAGACTGCAGAATCTCCGAAGGCGTGAAACCGGCGGAAATGTAAGCGTCCACTGTTGTTACGATATTCCACAACGCAATCTTGTCAACGCTTCCAACCATCGAAGCTGGAATTCCCCACTTGAGCGGGTCGAAGCCCTTAGGGAATTGTCCGCCGACGGTTCTGGTCATCGCAGCCCTACGCGGCACGCGAATCATGGAACCTGCCTTGCGAGTAACAGTCCACTCTCCCGATTCGGCATCGCGAGCAATTGCAGTATGCGCTTCGTCGAGTGCCACGTATTCGCGCGCAATCGTTTCTGTTGGAACGCTGAAGCTTACGTCGTGGTCGAGGAAGATTTCCGCTTCTTCTTCGTTCGCGCCTTCCTTGTAGTCGCCGCCCATGCCGGTTTCGAATGGTCGAATACCAGAACGCGCTACTACTTCGTCAGCATACTTTTCTGCAATATCTTCTTCTGGCACAAGCGTGCCGTCGGCATCGTACCAGCCCGGCTTTGGCGAGTCTTGCCAAGTAAGCAAGCCCATATTCCAAGCTAATTCCAGTACTGCTCCTGCAGAAAGTTTTACGGAACCGTCTTCCTTAATTCCAAGCTCTGCTTCGAAACGAGTACGTCCGGAACCCCACGGTCCAAGCTCGCCGACTGATACGATTACGATTTCGTCTTCCGGACGCGCTGTTACGTTCTTCCAATCAGACAAGTTGACTTGCGGCTGAGTTGGTACGTAAGGAGTTGGGAGTGCTTTGTTGGTTGATTTAGCAGTTGATTTAGCAGAAGATTCTGCAGATTCAACAGATTCAACAGCTTCTTCCGCAGCTTCCGCACGCTTTTGATCTTCCAACGCTTCTGCACGAAGCGCGTTCAAATCAAGAGGCTCCTTGCCTAATCCGCCCGTAAAGTCTACGTCCAAAGGCGCAATCGCAGCCTGCTTACGCGCCTCGCGAGTGCACAAATCAAGCAAACGATCTGCCATTTCTTGCGTAGAATAGGTAGTTAATCCGTGACGCTCAACTACAGCAACCAACGGATCGTTTCCGCCCATTAAGCCGGTTCCGCGCACCCAACCAATCTTTGGATGAGCGAAAGTAACGCGATCCGACCACACGCTTTCCGCATGCGCACGATTCACAATCGCATCAAACGCGCTCTTGACTTCGCCGTAAGCGCCGTCGCCGCCGAACATGCCGCGGTTTGGAGAGCCAGGTAACACAACGTGCATACGATGTTGCACATCCGTATCTGCTCCAATCTGCGCAAATCCAGCAATTGCGCGCTCCACACCCCAAAGCATTAAGCGAGATTGCGATTCAAAAAGCGAACCGGAATCAGCCAAAGTGCCGTGAACTGGAGGCGCTGCGAACGGGAAGAACATGCTCGGCTCGTAAGCAGGCTTCAAAATTGTGGTAGTTGCGCCGCTTACTTTCTTCGAAACCGTGCCAACCCACTTCACAAGCGCGTCAACATCGCGGTAACTAGACAAGTTTGCTGGCACAAGCCAAAGTTTTGCGCCCATCGAAGCGTTCTCGCGATACGCTTTCTTTGCCCAAGACTTTACGCTCGGCTTGAAGCTGTGCGAAGTTGCAATAACCGTCGCACCGCCCTTAAGCAAGCCTGTTACTACGCGAGCTGCGATTGAGTTTGGTGCAACGCCTGTTACAACCGCAACTTCTCCCGCGAAACGAGTTGCGTAAGCAGCATCTTCAGAAGCGTTACTTTGCGAAAGTTTCGTGCGCGCATCGCAAGAAATACCGTTAAATATGGTTGCAAGATTTTTTAGTCCGCGCGACTTAGCAGCACTTTCAAACCATTCAGCTTCCGAAGCTACAGCCTCACCTGCACTTAAGAAGCTGCCGAATCGACTTGCAATTGCAGAAACTTCATCTGCTTGCACATCTTCATTCTTTACTGAATGCTCGTAGTACAAGCGCGCAACGTCTTCGCGAGCAGAAGCCCAACGATCGTCGAAAAGAATCGCCTTTCGCTCATCAAATCGAGGCTCCACCTGCTTTGGCCAATCCGCACCAAGCTCAGCTTCAACAGCAGCAACAACAGCCACGTTTTCGTCAGCTTCGGTTTCTGCTTGAGGAGCCTCAACGCCGAGCTTTGCTAAAACAAACTTAGCGGTTGCAGCAAGCACGCCGTCAGCACCAACAACCTGCTGAGCGAAAGCGTCAAGAGCTGCAGAATCAACCACAGCACCACCAGCGCCACCTGCAGCACCAGGCTTGGAAACGCTAACGCCGTGAGCTTGAGCAACCTGCGCAATTGCTGCGTCGATTAAAGCGTCGGCTGCAGCAGTATTCTTTGCAGGATCTGTAGAAAGTTGCGCAAGATTTTCGCCACGCACGCTTGCACCTTCGCGAGTTTGCAAAACCAAAGCTGCAAGCACGTGCGCACGCCAGCCTTCGCCAAGCTGCCAGACTTCCGAAATTCGCTTGTCAATTTGTGCAGGTTTCACGCCGGCCGCGCCGAAAAGCGCACGCAAACGTTCGCGCACAATGTCGGAAAGTACGGCACCAAATGCTTTATAGCGCGGAGCAACCGAATCAACCAACTTACGAAGCGCGCTCATTGGAGCCTCTGCAGCACCGTCCACGCTTGCCACGCCAAGCTCGGAGCTAATATCCATAAGCAGCTGGTTTCGGCGGGAAGATACGCCGTTTGTGAGCGTGTCAGTTGTGTCAGTGTCGCCAATTTGGTCGAGACGAATTTTTGCACTATAGGCGATTAGCATTGAGATTGCGTCGGATGCTTTAAATGGCAAGTCTGCTACAGGTCCGCTTGCTGCTGCGCTGGCAGGAGCAGTAGCAGGAGCAGCGGTAGATGCAGTAGCAGGAGCAGCAGAAGCAACAGCAGATGAAGCAGCAGCTGCAGCAGGTGCAGCTTTAGTCGCGCTATCCTCCTCATCAAACACTTCCGGCACAAGCGAATCCGTATCCGTCATATAAACGCGACCTTCATCTCGGCCAACGTTATAAACAGTCACTTTTTCGCCACTAAATTCCGGCAAAGCAAGAGTTTTAGCACCAAGATTTGCCAAAGTTGGAGCGTTTCCTAAACCAACTTCCACGTATTCTTCAACGCCAAGTCCGCCGCGAGCGCGATCGGCAAACATAAGAGCCTGCGTTTCAATCCAGCGAACTGGGGATGCGAACTGCCACGAAAGCAGCTCCGTAAGAAGCAGTCGGCCAAGCTTCTGCTCATCCTCTGCATAAGATTTCCAGGTTGCTTCGTCTTCCAAAGCTGCTTCAATACGCTCGGATGGCACAACGTCCAAAATCTTTTGCGCAAACTCGCGAGTAAGCTCAAACGGGCATGCAACGAGGTTTGGAATGTAACGATCTACAAGCACAGAGTAGTCAATATACTTTGGCAGAAGCGAATCGAGCTTATCGCGGAATTCTGGCACGCCCTTTCGAAGAATGCGAGAGTGGAACGGCACGTCAATTCCAGGCACGAGCATGAACGGCGGCTTTCCGCCGTACTCTTTCGCACGCTTAGAAGCGTCCGCTTGCAAAGCCTTCAAGCCCTTAATCGTTCCAGCAATTGCGTACTGCTGGCCAGCCAAATTGTAGTTTACAATCTGCAAGAATTCGCCAGTAGCTTTAGAAATTCCTTCAACGTAAGCGTTCACGCCTTCGTCGCCAACTCCGAACTGGTTTGGTCGAAGCGCGCCCATGCGATAGTTCGAACGGCCTTTTTCGTCGCGCTCAATCAAATGATGCATGGTAGATCCGCGGTGGAACACCAATTCGAGCACAGTTTCGAGAGGAATAATTTGCGCGAAGGAGCTTAAAGCGTTGTATTCGCCAAGCGAGTGACCAGCAAAGTAAGCTGGCCAAATATCACATCCGGCTTCACGCAAACGCGCGGTTTGCGCAAACGCGACTGTTGCGAGCGCAACTTGCGTAAATTGCGTCAAATTAAGCAGTCCTTCAGGATGACGATACGTGACTCCGTGAGCCGTAAGTTCCTTCGGATTATCACGCACAACTGCGAGGATTGAGAACCCAAGCTTTTCGCGAGTAAGCTTATCTGCCCTTTCCCAAGTTTCGCGCACTGCAGGCGACTTTGCACGCTCATCCAACGACATTCCTTGCTTTTGAATACCCTGACCTGGGTATACGAAGGCTGCGCGTGGAGCGCGAGTAAGTGCGCTTGCTTTAGACACGATTTGCCCGTCAACTCGGCACGTAACTTCCAAAGCGAGCCCGCCGCGGCGAACTTTTCCAACGCGTTCAACTGTGATTTCTACTTCGTCGTCCAGCTGAACCATGCCGTACATGTTGTAGGACCAGCCGATTAGCTCGTAGCGAGCGCCCTTTTCGTCCAAAGCTTGAGCCACATGCTGAGCGGTTGCAGAAAGCCACATTCCGTGCACGAGTGGTGCGAAAAGTCCGGAAATTGCAGCACCTCGCTTAGAAGTGTGGATTGGGTTGAAATCTCCGGAAGTGCGCGCGAAAGCGGTCATATCGTGAGGCGCGCGAACTACTACTCTGCGCAAAGCTCTGCGAGGAGTGTCTTCAATTTCGTATCCGTGCAAGCCTTCTGCATCGCCATATTCAGCGGCCGGCTCCGGAAGAGCGTTGCTAAAGCTGCGTCCGCGAATAGCGAAACGCTCGGTTTCGTGCGCAAGTCGCGTACCGTCAGCTGCAGTATGCACAATGTGAATTGTTACAACGCGTCCGGAAGCAGATTCTGCGTAAGGTTCTGCCCAGCCGAGCAAATTAATTCGCTTATCAACATACTTGCGGAAATCTTCAGCATCAACATCAAGCTCAACTAAGTGATCCAAGTGAACCGCATTAAGCAAGCCTTCAATAATCGGGTAGCCGTCAACCATTACGGAGCCTAAAGCCGAGTAAATTGTTGGCCAAGCAGGGCCGACTAAAGCATCCGGCACAATGCGAGAAGCGAGAAGTCCGTCTGGCAATCTGCCAGCAGTAGCCGACTCGTGATCAATTCCAAGATTTCGTGAGAAAGTATAGGAAGAATGAACCAAGCCGAATGGGAAATCTCTATACCCTTCTTCCAGCAAATCTTCCGGCAATTTCGCCAAACTGCCATCTTCTTTTACTCTTTCAACCTTTGGCATTGCGTCAAGCACATCACCCGTAATCGCAGTATTTCCAATACCTGCGGTTGCTGCAAGCATTTCGTAAACGTGCTTTGGAAGGCGCTCGCGATCCACTACTGGGATGCTTCCAGCTTTACTTGCGTCAACAGTAAGCGGAATTACAATATCTCGAACTGCGTGCTTGCGTTTTGCTGAATTTGTAGCGTTTTTAGCAGCGTTATGATTTTCTTGATTTTCTTGATTATCCCAGAAAGTATCAAGTTTAATATCCAAATCAAGCGAAATTACGTCGTTATTTGTAGAAGTTACAGTAATTACGTAATTTTCGTCGCCAATAGCGCTTCCATAAGCCGGATTTGCAGTTACGTGACCAACCCAAGAAATATTCGGGCAAGCGCGAACGTAAGCTTCTACGTTTGCTGCTGCTGCAATTTGGCTGAATGCAGACTGATTTGCGATACTATTTTCAGCTTTATTTTCTGCACTTTCCGCGCGATTTAGCATAGCTTTCTCAAAGCGACCAAGAATATCCGCAATCGGCTCATCCATAGTCGTAATTCCAGCAACGGAAATAGGTCCCGGAATTACGCGCACAGCATCAGCTGAGTATCTAGAATCTTCCGACTGCCAAAGCTGATCTTGACCCCACCAACGCAGCAGATCGTTGTCAATAACTGGCACGAAAGGCATTGGCTTCGGGTATTCGCGCACCAAAGTTGGGAACCATGCGGCATCCATTGGCACAACGTTCATTTCGCGAGCTTGCGGCAACGCTTGCAAAAGCGCGTCTAAAGCAGCTTGCGGCTTTTCGCTAACTTGCGCACGAGTTGGCAAAATCGACGTAAATTCGCCGGAATCTTGGCTCACTAATCGCGCTTCAATTCGCTGTAACAAATGCAAGTATCGGTCTGCATAAGTAGGATCCACCCACGGGTATGCCAAGTCGAGGAAACGCTGCGCAAATTGAGCGTAAGTCATGCTTTCAACGTCACCAAAATATGGTTTTGCAGTTGAGTTAAGTGCTGCAATTACTTCATCGCGTCGAGTTTCAAGCTCTTCAGGATGCTTCATCATATGAACGAGCAACCTACCGCAGCGAGCAGAAGCGTTTTCTAACTCGTAAATATCCGCGTGCAAATGGCTTAAACCACTAGTCACACCGCCAACAACTTTTCCGGAAGGCACCCAGCGCTCACCCATTGGTGCGAACGGATCCTCATCAAAACCTTCAATGCTAGAAGCTTTTGGCATCACAATACCCGGAGTTTCAACGAGCATACGCTTTACTTCAGGGCTTGTGTGCGCCTCTTTTGCCGTCATTGCAGCTGTACCAATCATCACAGCATCAACAGGCATATTTGGCAAACCGTATTCATTTGCCCACTCGCCAGAAATGTAGTCTGCAGCACGCTCAGGAGTACCAATACCGCCGCCAGCAACAAGCACCAAATTATCGCATTCGCGAACCTGCGCGTAAGTTGTTATAAGCAAATCATCCAAAGACTCCCACGAATGGTGGCCGCCTGCAGCTCCGCCCTCAACTTGCACAATAATCGTAGCTGGCGCAACAGCCTTAGCAATTCGCACAACTTGACGAATTTGATCAACCGTTCCCGGCTTAAACGTTACGTAAGGGAATCCGTCTTTTTGCAAAGACGCTACTAATTCTTTAGCTTCGTCAAGTTCCGGAATTCCTGCAGAAATAACTACGCCGTCAATCGGAGCGCCCGACTGCCTCTTTTTTGCTACGATTCGCTTCGAACCAAACTGCAAATTCCACAAATAGCGGTCCATAAACATTGCGTTAAATTCAATAGTTGCGCCTTCACGAAGCTGCTTTTCCAAAGACTTCATGTGACGGTCGAAAACTTCCGCAGTTACTTGACCGCCGCCAGCAAGCTCTGCCCAGTAGCCTGCATTTGCTGCAGCCGCAACAATTTCTGGCTCAACAGTAGTTGGAGTCATACCAGCAAGAAGCACAGGCGCTTTGCCAGTAAGCTTGCTAAATTTTGTAAGTACTTTGCGCCCGGAAGGAGTGTTGATTACTCGAGGCGCAAAATCAGCCCAGCATCCGGTGCGCGCCGGCTCAGAAGCCGAATCTGCAGTCGAAAGCTCGGCGCGAGATCGCATTGTAGCCGCTTCCACAACTCCAGCGCCCGTACCTTGCACAAGCACTCCCGTAAGCTTTCCAAGCACTTCGCTAGGGCCCATATCTAAAATCCAAAGCGAGCGCGCATTGTTCTGCTCCAAAACTTCGCCAATTTGCGCCGCCCAATCAACAGGAGTTACAAGCACAGCATCAGCCAATTCGCGCGCAACTGCAGCATTCAAACCAGCCTCATTCGCCCAAGCCTCCACCTGCTCAACTGCAGGCTGAAGCATTGGCGAGTGGAATGGCACTGTCACGTCTAAATATTCAGCAACCGGCGCAAAAACAGCACCGCCGCGCACTTTCATTTCACGCAACTTTTTCGAACGTTTCGCTTCCTTCTGCGCTTCGTTCAAAACGGCTTCCATATCTTCCGGATATCCTGCAAAAACCATGTGGTTATTAGCATTTTTAACCGCGATTGAAATTTCGCCGCGAGTGCGCTCTACGCGAGAAATAAGCGCTTCCGCCTGCTTTTTAGTAATTCCTTTAAGCGAAAGCATTGGAGTGTGCTCGCCATCTCCCGTAATTTCAAGCATGCGCGATTCGCGATCCCCTGCAGCTCCAATTAAGTATGCGATTGCAAGAAGCTCTTCGATTTGTGGTCGCGCTTTCTGCCATGATTTTGCTTTAAGTCGCGCTTTTACAATTTCGGCTGCGATTACGCCTTGAGAGTGCCCCAAAACTGCGCAAGGCTTGTTCACTTCGAAGTTGTATCCAAGATTTGTTAAGTCGCGCACGGCACCCAGCTGAGCAAGCGTAATTCCAGGAACGCTAAGAAGCGCGTTTGCAGCGTTAATATGCTTATTTTCAAGCGCATCGAACACGTTCATATCGCCGCCGGCGTTGGCCAAAAGCTCGGCGTAAATTGGCGCGAGCAATGCTTTTGCGCCAGCTTCGTACTCGTGAAGCTCAGCGTTTAGCTCCTCGTCTTTGCCGAGTTCTTTAAGAGAATCAACCCACGGAGTTGACTGGCCTGCAAAAGTTAAAGCGTGCGGAGCATTAGCGAGTTGGTCGAAAAAGTAGGTTGTCATAATATTTCCTTCTCGTTGATTCGTATAAGTTTTATAAATTTTTATAAGTTTTATAAGTTTTGCGATTTCTGTAATTTCTGCAGATTTCTGTAGATTTCTACAGATTTCTACATTGGCTGATTTCCGTGATGCTTGCCAGTTCTCGAAACGCGCTTTTTACTGCGCAAAAGCTTCAACGAGCCAGCAATCATATCGCGAGTTTGCTCCGGGTCAATCATTGCGTCAATCTGACCAGTTTCCAGCGAAAGATTTGCGTTCACAGTAGTCGCTTCATATTCGTCAACCAGCTGTTTTCGAAGAGCCGCAACATCTTGTCCACGCTCCTTCGCTTTTTGCAAATCCTTACGGTGAATAATATTCACAGCTCCTTGAGCACCCAAAACTGCAATCTGACTGGTTGGCCACGCGTAATTCACGTCCGCACCCATCGACTTCGAACCCATCACAATGTAAGCTCCACCGAAAGCCTTACGCAAAATCACCGTAACAAGCGGCACTTGCGCATTCGCGTACGCGTAAATCACCTTCGCGCCCCTTCGAATAATTCCAGCGTGCTCCTGATCCGAACCCGGCTTGTAGCCTGGAGTATCAACCAAAGTCACAACCGGCAAATTAAACGCATCGCACAATCGCACAAATCGCGCAACTTTTTCGGAAGAATTTACGTCCAAAATACCAGCGTTTACTTTCGGCTGATTTGCCACGATTCCAACCGGATGCCCCTCAATGCAAGCAAAACCAACAACTGCAGAAGCAGCATACAATTCCTGCACTTGCACAAACTCGCCGTAATCAACAATCCTGCGAATCACGTCAAGCACATCGTAAGGCTGACGATCGTTATCTGGCACAATACTTGCCAACTCGCGAGCAGTTTCGCGGTCCGCGCGCGTTGCAGCGTAGGCAAAAGTTGGAGGCTCTACTTCGCAACTAGACGGCAGGTAAGCGAGAATTGTGCGAGCGTAGTCGATTGCGTCCGCTTCATCTTCGCCCAAATAGTGAGCGACTCCGGAAGTTGCGTTATGCACAAGGCCGCCGCCCAAATCGTCCATGCTAATAGCCTCGCCGGTTGCAGCCTTAACCACATCCGGGCCGGTGACGAACATGTTCGAATGTTCGCGCGTCATAATAATAAAATCTGTCAACGCAGGGCAATACACAGCGCCACCAGCGCAAGGGCCTAAAATAAGCGAGATTTGCGGAATCAATCCGCTTGCTTCGCAAGTTTTTTTGAAAATTCTCCCATATTGCATAAGAGCGCTAACGCCTTCCTGAATGCGAGCGCCGCCGGAATCAATTACTGCCACAACTGGCACGCGAAGCGCAACAGCCATGTCCAAAAGATGGCAAATTTTCTCACCTTCTGCTTTACCCAAGGTTCCGCCGCGCACAGAAAAGTCTTGAGCGTAAACTGCAACTTTTCTGCCATAAACTTCGCCAAAGCCGGTTATTACAGCGCATCCGGCAACGTCGTTGTTTATGTCACCGCCGTTAAAACGGCCAATTTCCACGAAGGAGCCGGTGTCAAAAAGCAAGTCGAGGCGCTCTCTTGCAGTGCCTTTGCCTTTTGCATGCTGGCGCTCTAAAGCTTTCTGTTCTGCGTCGCGAGCAAGTTGCGCTGCGTGCTGAACGGCTGCTTTTCCGCGACGAGGCTGCAAGTTGGCGGCGTCAGTTGCGTTGCTAGAAGAATTACTAGAAGAATTACTAGAAGCAGTTTTTTCCGAAATTTTTGTTTTGTCTTGCAATAACGCGCTCATTATTTTTGCTCTCCTTGCGACTTTTCAGAAGATTTTTCGGAAGACGTTGCGCTTTCGGAAGATTTTGCACTTTCGGAAGATTCAGAAGACTTATCCGCGCTATTTGCAGAATCCGCGCTCTTATCCGCGCTCTTATCTCCAGCAAGATCAATCGTCACAAGCTTTGCGCCCGATTCCACGCCGTCACCAGGGCCCACAAAAATTCCAGTAACCGTGCCCGCCGCCGGAGCGTAAACGTAATTTTCCATCTTCATAGACTCAAGCACCACAAGCAAATCGCCCTTAGCAACCTGCTGGCCTTCAGCAACATTCACGCGCGTAATAACAGCTTGCATAGGTGCTGCAATTACGCCAGGAATCTGCTTTTGCTCTTCAGATTTGTGAGTGCTACCGCGAAGCGAACGACCGCGAAGAGGCTGCGAAGCTCTAGAAACGCTACGAACTCGCGCAGAACCAGTCAAATTATCAACAATATCTTGCGGAATCGTAAGCTTTACGCGCTTATTATCAACCTCAATAATGAAGGATTCCATTGCAGGCTGCTTGTTTTCGGAATCATCCGCAGACTTTCCAGAAACAAGCGAAGCCGGCTGCCCACCCAAAGAAGCTGCAGGAACGCGGTTCAAATACTTGCGTTCCATCCACTTAGTAGACACGTCGAAACTGTGATTTTCCGCAGTAAACTCAGGGTCGTTAAAAATCTGCTCAAAAAGTTTCGCAGGAGTTGGCACACCCTCAATGCAAAGTTCCTTCAAAGCGCGACGCACGCGAGCAACAGCAGTTTCGCGACTTTGCGCAGTAATAATAAGCTTGCCCATCATCGAATCGAATTTTGGCGAAATATTGTCTCCAACTTCAACGCCAAAATCGACGCGAATACCAGGACCAGAAGGCCACTTAATCTTCGTCAAAGTGCCGGAACTTGGAGTCAAATTCGTAGCAGGATCTTCCGAAGTAATGCGAAGCTCAAAGCTGTGTCCGCGAGGCTCCGGATCCTTAATCAACTCGCCGCCGTCAGCAATATTGAGCTGCTCGCGCACCAAATCAAGTCCACTAACTTCCTCACTAACCGTGTGCTCAACTTGCAATCGCGGATTAACTTCCAAGAAGTAGACTTTATGCTGAGAAGTCACCATATATTCGCACGTGCCAAGACCAACGTAATCAACAGCTTCAAATAGGTTACGAGAATATCGGCAAAGCTGCTCTTTTTCATCGTCAGTCAAGAACGGTGCCGGAGCTTCCTCAACCAGCTTTTGGTTTCGGCGCTGCACCGAGCAATCGCGCGTGGAATATACGGTGAAATTTCCGTGAGCGTCGCGTCCGCACTGCGTTTCAACGTGGCGAGCTTTGTCAATAAAACGCTCAATAAAATATTCGTCTAAGTCGCCGCCTTGTAAAGCGTCGTGATTCATATAAAAGCCGCGCAACTCGTCGTCGTTACGAACGACTGTAATACCGCGTCCGCCGCCGCCATCCGTGCGCTTCATCATCACTGGATAGCCGTGCGTTTGCGCAAAAGTTAAAAGTTCTCGAATATCTTTTACAGGCTCCGAAATGCCTGGAACTGGCGGCACTTTCGCGCGAACTGCCACGCGACGAGCCGTAATCTTATCTCCCAAATCAATAAGCGCTTCCGGGCGCGGGCCAATCCAAATAACCCCAGCATCGTTGACTTTCTTAGCAAAAGACGCAACTTCCGAAAGGAAGCCGTAACCAGGATGAACAGCATCCGTGCCGCTTCTTTTAATAATGTCAAGAATTGCGTCCTCGTTTAAATAAGTATCGCGATACGTGTCTCCAGAAAGTGCATACGCTTCGTCTGCCATTTCTACAAACTGCGCGTTTCGATCAGTCGGCGCGTAAATTGCAACTGTAGAAATGCCCATTTCGTGAGCCGTGCGAATAACTCGCAAGGCGATTTCACCGCGATTAGCGATGAGAATTTTTTTGATATTCGTAACCATACGTTACAAGATATTAGAAAAGTCGAGTTTGCGTATGAGCCGACATACACAAAAGCTTGCGCAAAATTTTGTACACTTCTCCAATGCACATGATTTTTATGGCACGTATTGTGATTAACGAAACGGAAAACAGCCGGCAAAGGCTTAAATTACGAAGTACTTAAGTTACGAATTACTTAAGTTACGAACTACTTAATCGCCAAACCGGCAATAACCAAAAGAAGGTTTTCATGACTAGCATGAATCAGAATAATGCAACAACTGCAACCGCAACATCTAATGCAGCCGTTAGTAAAGTAAAAGCGGCCGCAACTTGGCTCGCTAAGCCGGCTCTTCTCACTGTGCTTTTGGCGCTTTCAACTATGGCAGGCGCAATTTATCTTCCTATTACGCCTGTGCCAATTACGTTGCAAACTCTTGTTTTGTGCATTATTGGTTTGACTTTGAGCTGGCAAAAGGGCGTTGCTTCCGTTGTGATGTATCTTGCTTTGGGTGCTGCAGGCCTGCCTGTTTTCGCTGGATTTAAGGGCGGATGGGCTGTATTCGTTGGCCCTACTGCTGGCTTCCTTGTTGGTTTTATTTTTGGCGTTGCTGCAACTGCCGCTTTGAAGCGCGTATTTGATATTGCTCTTGACGCGATGATGCCGGAACGCTCGTTTAAGAAGACTTTCGCACGCTTTAGCACTTACGCAGTTGCTTCCATAATTGGCACGATTGTGATTTACGCATTCGGCATTTTTGGTCAGAGCTTGCTTACCGGCATGCCACTTTCGACTGCTGCCGCAACCTTGATTATCTTCATGATTGGCGATTTGATTAAGGCTTTCGTTGCGAGCGCGGCTTGCTCCGGCTTGTACAACGCACTTAACAAAAAGCGCGCGTAGCGGAAACTCCATATAGCAAAAAGCGACATTTTCTTTACACGACCGTAAAGAAAATAACGAAATACCGCAGAAAAACGACATTTCCTATACGCGACTGTAAAGGAAAAAACGGAATACCGCATAAAAACGACATTTCCTATACGCGACTGTAAAGGAAAAAACGGAACACCGCAGAAAAACGACATTTCCTATACACGACTGTAAAGAAACAAACGGAATACCGCGTAAAAACGACATT
>CAMPNN010000010.1 GCA_946891915.1 uncultured Bifidobacteriaceae bacterium | reverse complement strand
TTTATAAGCCGATTCCGCTTCTTCTTGTTGCTAGTATTTGGTATTTGGTTATTACGTCTGTGTTGATGGTTTTGCAGTCTATGTTGGAAAAGCATTTCGGCAAAGGCTTCGAAGCAAGAAATTTGACGCGAAGGAACTACTGCACAAGCCTTGAGGTTGACGTATAATAAAAGATTATGTGTGGAATTGTGGGATACGCAGGTTTTGGAAAAGTTTGCGCAAAACCTTTGGAAGTTTGTTTAGGCGGATTAGAGCGTTTAGAGTATCGCGGATATGATTCTTCAGGAGTTGCATTGGTGGCACCTGGAATGGATTGCGTGGCCGTGCGTAAAAAAGCAGGTCGTCTTGCAGTATTACGCGATGATATTAAAGCGAATCCTATGCCGGAAGCTGGTGCTGCAATTGGGCATACTCGTTGGGCAACTAACGGTGCTCCTTGTGATGTAAACGCGCATCCTCACACGAGTGCTGACGGCAAAATCGCGCTTATTCACAACGGAATTATTGAAAACGCTGTGGTATTAAAAGAACAACTTCACGAAGAAGGTTACGAATTTTATTCCCAAACCGACACGGAAGTCGCTGCAAAATTACTTGGTAAAATCGCAAACGAAATTGTAGAAGAAACTGGAAAAGCAGACTTGTTTACTGCTCTTCGTAAAACTGCAAAAATGCTTAAGGGTGCTTTTACGCTGCTTGCTGTTGATGTTCGTCAGCCAGGTATTGTTGCTGCTGTTCGTCACGATTCGCCGCTTGTTGTTGGCCTTGGTGAGGATGAGTATTTCCTAGGCTCGGATGTTGCTGCTTTTGTTGCTTATACGGATCAAGTTTTAGAAGTTGGTCAAGATCAAGCTGTTTGCATTGGAGATGTTTGCGGCAACGGTAAAGCTAGTTTGTTGCTTACTGATTTTGACGGCAAAGTTGTTGAAAACCCTACTTGTTTTACGGTTGATTGGGATGCGTCTGCTGTAGAAAAAGGTGGTTGGGATTCCTTTATGGATAAGGAAATTCATGAGGATCCACATGCTGTTGCAGACACTTTGCGCGGGCGCTTTGACGCGCAAGGAAATATTGTTCTTGACGAAGTGCATATTGGTCAGGATGTTTTGCGCGCAATTGACAAGATTATTGTTGTTGCTTGCGGCACTGCAAGCTACGCAGGGTTGGTTGCAAAATATGCGATTGAGCATTGGGTGCGAGTTCCGGTAGAAGTGGAGCTTGCGCACGAGTTTCGATATCGCGACCCTATTCTAACGCACCGCACTCTTGTTGTTGCTATTTCACAATCTGGCGAAACAATGGATACGCTTATGGCTTTGCGTCACGCGCGCGAGCAGGGTAGTCGTGTGCTTGCAATATGCAATACGCAAGGATCTAGTATTCCTCGAGAATCTGACGCAGTGCTTTACACGCACGCAGGTCCGGAAATTGCTGTTGCTTCTACGAAAGCTTTTGTAGCGCAAATCGTGGCAGCTTATATGCTTGGTCTTTATTTAGCGCAAGTAAAAGGCACAATGTATCGCGACGAAATTCAACAAATCGTATCGCAATTAAAAGCTATGCCGAATAAAATTCAGCGTGTTCTTGACACTCAATCTGACGCAATTATGAAAGCGGCTGAGCATACGCTTGAAGCTAAGTCTTTCCTGTTCTTGGGTCGTCATGTTGGTTATCCTGTTGCAATGGAAGGCGCTCTTAAACTTAAGGAAATTGCGTACACTTTTACGGAAGGTTTCGCGGCTGGCGAGCTTAAGCACGGTCCGATTGCGCTTGTTGACGCAGGTGAGCCGGTAGTAGTAATTGTGCCGTCTTCCCGCGGTCGGGATGTTTTGCATGCGAAAGTAATTTCTGGAATTGAAGAAGTAAAAGCGCGCGGAGCTTTTACAATAGCAGTTGCAGAAGAAGGGGATCCGGATGCTGCAAGATATGCGGATATTGTGTTCTGGAGGCCTGAGTGCCCAACGCTTTTAAGTCCGCTTGTTGACGTAGTTGCATTGCAATTATTCGCAATGGATATGGCAAAATTGAAAGGCTACGATGTTGATAAGCCTCGCAATCTCGCTAAATCTGTAACTGTGGAATAGAGCAAGCTGAGCGTAAAGTAAGCGCAAAAAAAGCGTAAAAAAAGCGTAAAAAGCGTAAAAAGCGCAAAAAAAGCGTAAAGTAAGCGTAAAGTAAGCGTGGAAAACGTAAACTGAGCATAAATCGAGAATAAACTGAGCATAAATCGAGAATAAATCGAGAATAAATCGAGAATAAATCGAGAATAAATCGAGAATAAAGTAACGGACGGCAAAACTTATGTCTGTAATGGCAAGAACTTTACGACAATGCAATTATGTAAAGCGTTGTAAGTACATAGTATTGTCAGTGCTTTGCATTTTTGCTTTAGTTTTTTCTTCAGGATGCGGCGCGCAGGATTCTCGCACGCGAATTACCGTGTGGTCGTGGGAACCGAGCATGAAGCGGCTTGCTCAGGAATTTGAGAAGCAGAATCCGGATGTTCTAGTAAAAGTAAAAGATACTAGCGGATACAGCAATCTAAACAGCGCTATTCAAGACGGCTACGGAATGCCAGATGTGGCTCAACTTGAGTATTTTGCGCTACCGCAATACGCTGTAAGCGGGCAACTTTTAGACATTACTGATCGCGTTCAAGGAATCAGAACATTCTACACTCCTGGCACATGGTCTTCTGTGCAGCTAGGCGGGAGAGTGTACGGATTGCCAATGGATTCAGGGCCAATGGCTTGGTTCTACAATGACGACGTTTTTAAGCAAGCTGGTGTGGACGCAACGCAAATACGCACTTGGGAAGATTATCGTTCTGCCGCAAGAAAGCTTAAAGATATTGGAGTTTATATTGCGGCAGATTCGGGAGATGCAAGCTTTTACAACGCTATGATTTGGCTTACTGGAGGTATGCCATTTATTACTTCGCATGATGGAAAAACTGTTACAGTGCGCTTACGTTACGACAAAGGTACGCAAGAGTTTACTAAGTTCTGGCAGTCTATGATTGATGAAGGATTAATTGATACGCTCACTACTACGTGGACACAGCGTTGGAAAAATGGTGTTGGAGCTGGCAAAATTGCCTCCGTATTTGCCGGAGCATGGATGCCGTCACTTCTGCTTGAGAATGTGCCAGGAACCGCAGGATTGTGGAAAGTTGCGCAAGTGCCAACTTTGCGAGGTAAAAAGCGAAACGCAGAAATGGGTGGTTCTGCTCTGTCTGTGTTGAAATCAAGCCGTAAACCGGAAGCTGCTATGCGTTTTGTGGATTTTGTATGCCATAATATTGAGGGTATTCGCACTCGCGTGGATGGTGGAGCGTTTCCAGCGGATGTTGTGACTCTTAAGGATTCAGCGTTTTTGAACAGAACCACTGTTCGTGATTCTCGCGGAATTGACATACCTTATTTTGGCGGTCAAAAATTTAATCGCGTATTTGCTGAGGCTGCCAATCGAGTGAGCACAGGATATCAATATTTGCCGTTTGAAGTGTATTCGCGAAGTGATTTTCGAGCAACCATGGGCCAAGCGTACGATTGGAGTAGAAAATCGCGCGCGCGTTTGAATGTTCAAGAAATGATTGATGCTGGAATTACGCAAGATGATGGCAGTCAGTTGTGGCTTCCGGATGATCCTGGCCCTAGAATTTCTTTAAAAGACGGGCTTAAGCTGTGGAGTAAGGATTTGCAAGAATACGGCTATAATCAAGGTTTTATGGTGAGGTAGTTTAGTTATTGACGTAATTACTTAAGCTATAAATGCTTAAAGAAAGGGAGCGTAAATGTTATTAGCAGTAGACATTGGTAACACGAATATTGTGCTTGGTTTTTTGGAAAACAATCGCATTGTTGGAACCTACCGCATGACAACTAAATCAAACCGCACTTCCGACGAGTACGGAATTATGATTACGCAATTCCTTAATTTAAGCGGATTTAAGGTGAGCGATGTTGAGGATGTTATTGTTGCGTCCGTAGTGCCAAAAGTTATGCACTCATTCCGCGCGAGTATTATAAAGTTTTTGCATGTTGATCCTATGATTGTTGGCCCTGGCGTTAAAACAGGCATGAATATTCGTATTGATGAGCCGCGTTCTCTTGGAGCTGACTGTTTGGCTGATTGCGTTGGTGCGTTTAATGAGTACGGTGGGCCAGCTCTTGTAATAGATTTCGGCACTGCAACCACTTACAACTATGTTGATAAAAGTGGTGCTATTACATGCGGTTTGATTTGCACTGGTATTCGAACTGCTGCTGCAGCGTTGTGGGATAATACGGCGCAGCTTCCGGAAGTTGAAATTGCGCGACCAAAGTCTGTTCTTGCAAAATCAACAAGACCAGCTATGCAAGCCGGCTTGTACTACAGCTTCCTTGGCGGAATTGAGCGCACGATTGCGCAGTTTAAGACGGAGATTGCTGAGCCGTTTAAGGTGATTGCTACCGGCGGATTGGGAAGATTGTTTGAAAAAGACGTGAAAACAATTGATTTTTACGATCCTGACTTGATTTTCAAAGGTATGGCGGAAATTTATAAGCGCAACCTGAGATAGCGCGATGCGAGTTTGCGGTAGTGCGGTTTTGGCTGGTGTTTAGCTGGCGGGTTTTCTGGAGTGGCTGTGTGAGATAGGAATTACTTATCTCGCAGCGCTCCGCTCTTATACCTTACTTAGACTTAGCGGTTGCATAGTTAAGTTTAGTTTTTTACTTACTTTTTTGCGGGAATAGTTATTCATCGAAAGATTATTAGTATCGCTCCGCTTTTATATTGCTCGACAAGCAATTCCTATCTCGCACACATAAATTCATACACCGCGCTCAGTGCGAAAAATCGAAAAATCTCACCATACTAATATCCACACGAATGAATAACGGATAGCATTGAAATGTAGTATAAATTACAAATTTGTTATATATATATGCTGCATAAATTCGTTATTAATAAGTCGTTATACAATTTTTTCACGTTTAGGTGTACAGTGGTAAGTAGTTGTGTGTAAAGATTGCGTTCGCCGGTGAACCGTCTTGGGTATGTATTTGTTTTGCATACTGTTTATGCGCTGGCTGTGGATTCGTTCACATTTGAGAGGAAGATTGATGAAAGATAGTAGGAAACGTCGTATCCTTTCGGCAATTGGCGCCGTTTCATGCGTAATTTCTATGATTGTAAGCGTGGCAGTGCTGCCGGCGATGGCTTATGCCAACATAACGAGGAATCCATTGTTTGCTGCTGCCTTGGCTGCTGTTACTGAGAATAATAATGGCCAAAATAAGTCGGGTGAAGGGGGAACTGGTAAAGAGGCTAAAGGGGGAACTGGTAAAGAGAATGCTAATGGGGCTAAAGGGGAGACTGCTAAAAAGGAAGATAAAGGGGATAAGAAGACTGAAGAAGTAGATAAAAAGGGGGATAAAAAAGAAAATGTTGGTACAGCTAAGGGGGAAGCTGGTAAAGATAGTAAAGAAGGCAATAAGGTAACAGACAATAAAGTAACAGGCAATAATGGCAAAAAAGCAGATAGTCAAAATCCTAATGGGGGGGGGTCTGTAGATAACAGCAAAGTTGGCAAAGATGCCAGAAAAGGTGCTGGGAAAACTGCGGGCAAAGACGCTGGCAAAGACGCTGGAAAAGATGCTGGAAAATCTGGCAAAGCTGACAAAAACTCCGACAAATCTGACAAAAAATCTGACAAAAAAGATAGCAAATCTGGCAAAGGTGCCGACAAAGGTAAAGACAAAGCTGCCAAAAAAGATGGCAAAAAAGATGCCAAAGATAAAAAAGCTAAGGATCAAGATCGTAGCGCTGGTGCTATTGAGAAATTAAGCCTAGAAGACGTTAAAAAGCTTCCTCCTTGCGTGGTTCATTATCTTCCAGACAACTTCCCTAATACAGTTCTATTCCGCCCTAAATCTGGTTCTGGAAATGCGTGTGCTATTAGTGCTGATAAGCTACCTGCTAATTTTGATAGTATTCGAGAAGCAATTTCAAAGCTCAATAATGATGGCACTGGCTCAGTTGATTTTTATGGTGCATTCGTGTATGCGTACGGGAGTTTGTCAAAAGGTAAGGAAGGTCTTTTTTCAGGGAAAAATATTAGTAGCATTGGCAACGACGACAGGTTTGATGTAAGTAACGTTACAGATATGTCCTATCTTTTTAAGGATTCCTCATTAACTAATTTTAGTTTTTTGAATGAGTGGGATGTGAGCAAGGTTACGAATATGGAGGGCATGTTTGAGGGGTGCACTGGTATTGAAGAACTTGGTGGTTTGAAAAATTGGAATGTTGGCAGTGTTACGAACATGAGCAACATGTTCGAGGGGTGCGTGAAATTAACTAGTCTTGGTGGTTTGGAAAATTGGGATGTGAGCAAGGTTACGAACATGAGCAACATGTTCTCGGCTGTTATTGCGGACGAAGATAAACGTGAAAGTTTTAATCAAGCCGGATATGCAGGTCTGATGAATATTACTTCGCTTGAACCTTTGAAAAATTGGAAAGTTAGTAACGTTACGAATATGGATAGCATGTTCGAGGGATGCGGCAGTCTAGAAGATTTTACTGGTTTGGAAAACTGGAAAACTAAAAAAGTCGAGTCAATGAACAGCATGTTCAGATACTGCATGAATATTGGTAAAAATTTGAATGCGTTTCAAAAGTGGGATGTAAGTAAGGTTACAGGCATGAGGGCAATGTTTGCGGTGACGCAGATTCAAAATACTGTTGGCATAGAAGATTGGAATGTCAGTAACGTTACGGCAATGGATGACATGTTTGCAAATTGCTTTAAGCTTAACAATATCAATGGATTAGCTAGTTGGAATACAAAAGGTAAGAGCAGCACAAACAGATTAACTAGCACGTTTAGAATGTTCTATGGATGCAACATTATTAGTAGCATTGAGCCTTTGAAAGATTGGAATGTTGGCAATGTTACGAATATGCGTGATATGTTCAACGGTTGTAGTGGCTTAACGAGTCTTTCATATATAAAAGATTGGAATGTTGGCAATGTTACGAATATGTATGGCATGTTCAAAGGTTGTAAGGGCTTAAATAGCCTTTCAGATCTAGCAAACTGGAAGGTTGACAAGGTTACTGACATGCATGACATGTTCAACAGTTGTAGTGGCTTGAGTAATCTTTCTGGTCTAGAAAACTGGAATGTTGGCAATGTTAAGGATATGAATAGCATGTTCAGCGGTTGTGCTGATCCAGATTCTGACCCTAAAACAGGATTGACTGATATAAGTGTATTGAAGAATTGGAAAGATAAAGTTGGAAATGTTACGGATATGCATGGCATGTTCAGTGGTTGTGAATTTTTGAAGAGTATTAGTGATTTGAAAGACTGGAATGTTGGTAATGTTACGGATATGAATAACATGTTCAGCAGGTGCAAGAGCTTAAGTAGCCTTTCAGATTTAAAAGACTGGAATGTTGGCAATGTTACGAACATGTCTGGCATGTTTTCTGATTGCAAAAAACTTACTAGTGCAGAGAAGCTGAGTGAGTGGGCAACAAAGGTTGGCAATGTTACGAACATGTCTAGCTTGTTTAGTGGTTGTGAATTGTTGACGAATATTAGTGATTTGAGCGGCTGGACTGTTAATAAAGTTACGAACATGTCTAGCCTGTTCAGCGGTTGTAAGAGCTTAAGTAGCCTTTCAGATTTAGCAAAATGGAAGGTTGACAATGTTACTGATATGCATAACATGTTCGAGGGGTGTAGTGGCTTGAGTAATCTTTCTGGTCTAGAAAACTGGAATGTTGGCAATGTTACGAATATGTGTTATATGTTCAGCCACAGCCTTGTTGAAGGTACCGATAAGTTGACTGATATAAGTGCGTTGAAAGGCTGGAATGTTAGCAGTGTTAAAGACATGTCTAGCATGTTCAATAGTTGTGGAGCGTTGAAGAGTATTGAGCATTTGAGTGGTTGGACTGTTAGCAATGTTAAGGACATGTCTAGCATGTTTTCGGATTGCAAAAAACTTACCGGTGCTGCGGATTTGAGCAAGTGGGATATTAAAAAAGTTACGAATCTTAGTTCAATGTTTTCCAATGCAGGAGCAGAAAGTGACGACAACTTCGTATTAGATTTCAGCAATAAGATCTTTATAAAATCGAAGACACCTTTGGCTAATGCTAACCCTGATGATGAGAGCAAGCATTACTTTTATGTTGATGATATGTTTAAGGGTTTTAAAGGCACTTTGATTGCAAATAATTTGAAGTCTCAAGGTTTTGATAATTCTAATCCAGATCTTCCTGACACTGATGATCCTGTAGTAAATCATTTTGCTAGTAGTGGTGAAATATTCTCGATGAATGAGGATGATCCGACTAAAAGCAATAATATAGTCATAACTGATAATGATAAGATTTTAGCCTCTCCGACAAATAACTACTACATTCCTATTCACGCTAAGCTGATGGAGCCTGGCGATATGGATTCGTGTAAGTGTGATGGTAGCGGTGATTCTGGTGGCACTACTTACTATGTTTCTGCGTTGTATGATTCGACTGGTATAGAGAAGCAGGAAGGCGAATCTTTACAAGATTACGCGTACAAAATTGTTAAAAGTAGTTTCGCATCAAAGTTGCGAAGCGCTATAGATGATTCTCAAGCGAACGAGGATACTGGTAATCCTTCCTATTCTGATAATTCTTCCGAACCTGATAATCCTCCCGATCCTGAATCGCGCAGTGCAAAGTTGAAATCGCGTGTAGGGAAATCGCGTGTAAAGGAATTGCGATCCGCAAGAGAATCGCGATTTGTAAGAGATGACGGTGATGAAGAAGAAAGTTCTGAACCTGATCCTGAACCTGATCCTGAACCTGAAGAAGAACAGGGCAGTACTTATAAAATCTGGTTTAAGAAGTCAAGCGGAAATACTTGCACTTGGACAGAACTTGGCGAAGGTGAAGATGGTGCTGTGCCTGTTAGTGATCCAATTTCGCCTTTAGTGTTCTTTACTACGACGTACTATTTAAGTACTCTTGTTAGGCCAGTGCCTTTGCCGCATACTGGCGGCCAGTCGGCTATTATGTTCACGTTCTTGTCGATTGGACTGTTCTCAATGTTCGCTGTTGCTGGCGCGTTCGGTCGTCATGGATGGGTTGCGTCTGTGCTCTCGGGCACTGCTTTGACTGGGTTTGCGAAGGCTTTTGGTGGCGGCGCGCTCGATGTTGCCTCTGGCGCTAAGCACTGCTTCGCGCATTCTGTTGCGCATTCTGTTGTAAGTGGCTCTATGCTTAAACCTGCTGTAAGCGCAGCAACCGGCTTCTTTGCTCGGTTCCGAACTGACGATTCCACCTTCGGCAAACACACTAAACAGCGTTAAATCGCAGTGCTCAAGCAGGTCGTCGCGCTATTCGTTGAACACGTCTGAGTGTGTTCCTGTGCGAGAAAGCACGAGTACCACGTCATCGTTATCAATGCGATATATAAGAAGCCAATTTGGTTTTACGTGGCATTCGCGGAATCCTAAATAGTTGCCTGTAAGTGCGTGGTCACAGTATCTTTCAGCGAGTTTCTCTTGCGATGCAATCATTCGCACGACACTATCTAAGAGTTTTATGTCGTAGCCACGCTTTTTTATACGCTTAAGATCTCTTTTGAATGAGTTTAATAATACGACTTTTAGGCTCATTTTAGTGCGTCCTCCAATGCTTCTGTAACGTTGTCGTAGCGCTTGTATTCTTCTGGATGAGCTTTCATGTAGTCGTATTCCTTAAACGCGGCGATTGTTTCTTTATTGTATTTTGGCTTTTTTAAGTCGAAGGGGAGTCCTTCTACCATAAGCGATTTGTGCAAGAACATGTTGATTGCGTCGCTAAGAGTTATGCCGAAGCTGGCGAATAATTCTTCTGCCTGCGCTTTAACATCCTTGGTGACGCGCACGTTGATGCTTGCGGTTTTTGCTGTGGTTTTTGCTTTCGTTGTGGTTGCGCTGATTGCCATAATATGCTTCCTTACTAGTGTTTAGTTATATCTACTCGGATTATTCGTATTACTTAGTACTTAGTACTTAGTACTTAGTACTTAGTATTTAGTATTTAGTATTTAGTATTTAGTATTTCAGTATTTTGCACTTAGTATTTAGCGCTTAAGTAGACGTTAAATACATTTGTTATTACATTCTATAACGTGTTGCATGGTTTTACAATGTACAATAAACGTTTTACGTTGTATTACGATTGCATTACGTTTGCTGTGCATGCACTTGCGAAACTAACGCGCTCTGCTGTAGTAACGGCATTTCCTGTACGCGTGTGTAAAGTAAAAAAACGGAAACTTACGAAAAAGCGGCATTGGCTTTACAACGTTGTAACGAAATTGCCGCCTCGCTCCGACGTTCCGCGTGCCTCCGCTCCAACGTGCTTTCGCGCAGCATTGCACGCTTACTTAAGCAGCCAATCCGTAAGGTTAATCGCCTTAATGCCGTCGTAAGAATTTATGTAATCGCGATCCATTGAAATTACTACTTTTTCGTAATTATCTTTAATAGCGCGTAGTGGCTTCAGCTCGCGTTCGCGCGTTTCTGGAGATTGCATGCTTTCGGTTACCTGAACGTATATTTTTTCGTTAGGCTTTTCTGCAACAAAATCTACTTCCGTGCTACCAACTTTTCCAATATAAACGCGATAATCGCGTCTAATAAGTTCAAGAAATACAATGTTTTCTATAATGTGCCCGCGATCTGTTCCTCTGTATCCTAAAAGCATATTGCGGAAACCTAAGTCAATAATGTAATTTTTTCCAAGCGTTTTCAGAAGCTCTTTGCCTTGAATATCGTAGCGTTGTACTGGAAAAATAACAAAAGCGTTGCTCAGCATGCGTATGTAATCGCTAACGGTTTTGCTAGCAACAGATACTGTAGTTTTTTCAATATCCCCTTCAGATCGAAGCGATTTACTTATGCTGTTTGGGGAAGTTGTGCTGCCAATAGTTGAGCATAAGAAAGTCATAAGTTTTTGTAGAACGGTTTGGTCTGCTTTTTCGTTTCTTTGTAAAACGTCTCGCAGAATAACGGTTGAATATATGCCTTCTAAAACTTGCATGCTACGCGTCTCGTTGAATTTATATTCGCTTAATACTGGCATTCCGCCAAATTGCAGGTATTTTTGGAACTTTTCGTCTGTTGATGCATTTGCTGGGAAGCTGTAAAAGTCCAGGAATTCTTTGAAGGATAATGGCAGCATGCGGATTTCAACATAGCGACCTGCTAGTAGTGTTGAAAATTCGCTGGAAAGTAAATACGCGTTTGATCCTGTAATGTAAATGTCAACGTTGAAATCAATGCGGAACGACTCTACTGCTTTTTGCCAATTTTCTACGGCTTGAAGCTCGTCAAAAATAAGATAAGTTTTTGTGGATTTGTTGGTGTTATTGATGTTGTTATTGGCATTGTTTACATTATGTGATGCAGTTTGTGGTTCTGTGATTTCTGCGCAGTCTGCTGGAATTCGTTTGCTTATATAATCGTATAATTCCGTGTAATTTGTAATGTTTCTGTATTTAAGCGACTCAAGATTCATGTGAATGATGTGGTCTTCGTTTACGCCGGAATTAAGCAGATGCTTATGGAAAAGGTCGAGTAGGGAGGACTTTCCGCACCTTCGAATTCCAGTTACGATTTTCACCAAGTCTACGTCTTTATGTTCAATAAGCTGGTTTAAGTATTCCGGGCGATTTATGAGCGCGTGTGTTGCTGAATTGTATATCACAGCAATCTCCCTTTTTGAACATTTACTCTACTTTTCTAACTTTTTAACCATGATATCAAAAACTTACATAAAATTCAAAGTTTTTGAATCCTGCGTTAAAAACTTTTGTATTTTGGTAAGTTTTTAACTTCTGCGTTAAAAACTTTGTTGTTAATATGTTCGCAACGAAGTGCATTGGTGCGATTAGAGCGTAGTGCGTTTTTTCCTTTACGCGATTGTAAAGGAAAAAACGTTTTTTGGCTTGATTTCGACTTTTTCTTTACAAGGTTGTAAAGAAAATAACGTTTTTCGGCTTGATTCCGACTTTTCCTTTACAAGGCTGTAAAGGAAAAGTCGTTTTGGCCATTTTATAGAACATTTGCGGTAGTTTTTTCTCCGGCAAATGTAGTTGTTTTGGCCATTTTATAGAACATTTGCCGTATAATCTCCGGCATTTGTAGCTACACCAGCCATTTTATAGAACATTTGCGGGAGAATTTCCGGCAAATGTAGCTATATCGGCGTTATTTTGGAACATTTGCCGGAGCTACGAATCACTTACGAATCACTTACGATGCGTTTACGATGCGTTTATAAATCCGATTACAGATTCAGGAAAAGCTGGTGAATTCGCGTATCGTCATCAAGCTCCGGATGGAAGGATGTGCCGATTTGGTTGCCTTGGCGCGCGGCCACCACGTGACCATCCACAGTTGCAAGAACCTCAGCATTAGAGCCAACTTCCGCAATATAAGGCGCGCGAATAAACGTCATTGGAACTGCTCCAAGATTGCCAAAATCAGCCTCGCAATGGAAGCTGCCAAGCTGGCGGCCGTAAGCGTTGCGCTTAACAGTCACGTCCAGCGTGCCAAATCCGTTGACTTCGTTTCCTTCGACGTTCTTTGCAAGCAAAATCAAGCCTGCGCAAGTGCCAAGAACCGGCATTCCGCCAGCAATGCGCTCGCGCAAAGGCTCAAGCATATTTTGCTCTCGAAGAAGCTTAGCTTGCACGGTACTTTCGCCGCCAGGCAGCACCAAACGGTCAAAAGACTGCTCCAAGTCGCGCGCCTGACGAAGCTCAATAACGCGCGCGCCAAGCTTTTCAAGCATCAAACGGTGCTCAAGAAAAGCTCCTTGAACAGCTAAAACAGCTACAGTATGAGCGGAGTTACTAGTAGTGGAGTTATCAGTATTGATAGGTGAGTCTGTCAAAGTCATTCGCCTCAGTCATTCGCCTCAATCGTTAGCCTTAATCGCTCGCTTAATCGTTCGCCTTAATCACTCGCCGCGCTCAGCCATCAAAAGCTTGATTTCCTGCTCGTTAATGCCAACCATTGCTTCACCCAAATTCTCGGAAAGCTTAGCAATCATCTTGGCATCCTTGTAGTTAGTAACAGCCTTCACGATTGCGGCCGCGCGCTTTGCTGGGTCTCCGGACTTAAAGATGCCGGAGCCAACGAACACGCCTTCAGCTCCAAGCTGCATCATCAAAGCAGCATCTGCAGGGGTGGCAACACCGCCGGCTGCGAAGTTCACTACAGGAAGCTTGCCGTTTTCTGCAACGTACTTTACAAGCTCAAATGGCACGCGCAAATTCTTTGCTTCCTCAAAAAGCTCATCCTCGCGCATGCTAGTGAGCTTGCGAATAGCAGAATTCATCATACGCATGTGGCGCACAGCCTGAATCACGTCGCCAGTGCCTGGCTCGCCCTTAGTGCGAATCATAGAAGCGCCTTCGTTAATCCTGCGCAAAGCCTCGCCCAAATCCTTAGCGCCGCACACGAAAGGCACAGCGAAATCGCGCTTATTAATATGGTGAACGTCGTCAGCTGGGGAAAGCACTTCGCTTTCGTCAATGTAATCAATTTCAATAGCTTCAAGCACCTGAGCCTCAACAAAGTGACCAATGCGGCACTTTGCCATCACAGGAATAGACACAGCTTCCTGAATGCCGTGAATCATTGCCGGATCGCTCATGCGAGAAACGCCGCCGGCTGCGCGAATATCTGCAGGAATGCGCTCCAATGCCATAACTGCGCAAGCTCCAGAATCCTGAGCAATCTTTGCCTGCTCTGGAGTGGTTACATCCATAATCACGCCGCCCTTAAGCATTTGAGCCAGCTGGCGGTTTAATGCTGTGCGGTCTTCGCCGCTTTTGTTCTGCGGATCTGAGGATTCGTTCACGGTTACTGTAGTATTCAAGTTCTCAGCCATCATTCCTCGCTTTATTAGATGTATTATGCGCGTTTGCGCACGTTTGCAAGTTTACGTTCTGTTGGAATTTAACCACATTCGTAGGATATATACCTAATAAATACTACAACCTTGTGCGCTCTTAAAATCGTATTTATACAAATTATTGGTGAGTTTTTTGGAGGAGCATACGGTGAGCCTGGTTCGTTAATAAGCTACGATTGGTAAAGCCTGCGACTTTAGGCGTAATTAGTAAGTTGCTAAAAACTTGGCAATCAATTGCGCTGTAGCGTTGAGCAAAATAATTAGAAAGGTTTATGGTATGGGTAACACAAAACCCGAGGAAGGCGCGCACGAAATAAACGGCGCGACCGAAGAATTCTCTGGGAAAACTTATGCAAGCGCTAATCAAAAAGGCGCTAACAACGAAAGCGCATCTAAAGCAAGCTCGTCTAAAGCAAGTACAGACGAATCGCTTAACGACGCAGCATCAAACGAATCACACAATCGCAAATTACGCAAACCGTGGTTCATTACTATAGGAATTGTGGCGATCGTTGTAATAAGCGCGATTTTTGCAACAGTAACAGACAAGAATCTATTCAATTCGCAAAACAATGTAAGCACAATGTCACACAAAACCGTGACGATTGGCCTAAAACTTGCTCCTACGAACCTCGATATCCGAAACCAGTCCGGTTCTTCGCTAGACCAGCTTCTTATTGGAAACGTTTACGAAGGCTTGGTTGCGCGCAATCAAAAAAACCAAGTTTCACCTTCCTTGGCGAAAAGCTGGGAGATTAGCAAAGATGGTTTGCGCTACACTTTCCATCTTCGTAAAAATGCAGTATTTTCTAACGGACACAAGCTCACTGCAAAAGATGCAGAATGGTCGTTTAACGAGCTTGTTTCCAAGCAGTACCGCGGCTCTAATATGGTCGGAAAAGTTGAGTCTGCAAAAGCGAAGGACGATTACACTTTTGAAATTACGCTTAAAGAGCCAAATGCCAAGCTTTTGTGGGCGCTCTGCAGTCGCTCCGGTTTAGTGTTTGACAAAACTGCCAACTACGATGCTAAAACGCAAGCTGTTGGCTCCGGACCGTACTTAATCGACAAGTTTGTGCCGAACGATCGCGTTGTTTTGAAGGCAAATCCGCGCTATAAGGGCATCCATCCTGCTAAAACCGAAAAAGTTGTTGTGCGCTACTTTGTGGATGACAATGCTGCTGTAGACGCGCTTTCTTCCGGTTCTGTTGAGGCATTGGCTCCTATTTCCGGCCAGCTTGCTAAGCCGTTTAAGGATGATTCTAAGCGCTACGTTGTGCGGGCTGGGAATGGTACAGATAAGTTTGTGCTTGCTATGAATATGAAGGGCGAGCGCACGAAGGATGCTCGCGTGCGAAAGGCTATTCGTTACGCGATTGATCACAAGCAAATTATTGCGTCGCGAGGCGGCACTGATGCGCCACTTGGCGGCCCAATTCCATCTCTTGACCCAGGTTATGAGGATTTAACTAATCTCTATCCGCATAATATTCAGCGCGCGAAGCAACTTATGAAAGAGGCTGGCTTCGACGAGTCGCATCCGTTGCAACTTTCGCTTACTTACCCAAATATTTATGGCACTCAACTTGGCGATCAATTGCGCTCGCAGCTTAAAGCTGCAGGAATTGATTTGAAGGTGAATGTTGTTGAGTTTACAACTTGGCTTCAGGACGTGTATAAGAACAAGCAGTACGATTTGTCGATGGTTGATCACAACGAAAGCCACGATTTTGGCCAGTGGGCGGATCCTACTTACTACTACGGTTATGACAATAAGCAGGTGCAAGACTTGTACGCTAAGGCTATGCTTTGTGCGAATGAGCATGAGTCGTATGAGTTGCTTAAGAAAGCTGCGAAAATTATTAGCGAAGATGCGCCTGCAGATTGGCTGTTTAATTATCGCGTTGTAACTGCGAAGGTAAAGAATCTTGAGGGAATGCCGTTTGACATGAATCAGGAGATTTTGCCGCTTTACAACCTGCGTTTAACTAAGTAGCAAAAATCTACGCAAAATTAAATAAGTAATCAAAATTGACGCAAAAGGGGAGTTGCCAATGTTTCGCATGATATGCCAGCGCATGCTGCTTTTTATTGCAGCTTTGTTTTGCATTTCTGCGGCAGTTTTTCTTGCGCTTCGCGTTCTCCCAGGCGATGTTGCGCAAGTTATGGCTGGTCTTAACTCCCCTTGCGGCAAAGTTGAGCAGTTGCGTGCTGAGCTTGGCTTAAATAAGTCGCTTTTTACGCAATATGTAGATTGGCTTTTTGGGTTGCTTCGCGGAGATTTTGGCATTTCAATTCTTACTGGAAGGCCTGTGGCAAGTATGATTGCAACTCGCGCTACTATTACTTTTCCGCTTATTATTCTTGGACTTGTAGTTGCGCTGGCAATAGGTATTCCTCTCGGCTGCTTTAAGGTAACTCATGAGGGGAAGCTTACTCAATCAATTTTGCGTTTCGTGGCTCTTGCTTCTGGTTCTGTGCCAGCTTTGTGGGGTGCTATGTTGCTTATTTTGCTTTTTGGCAGGGGTATTGGCGTTTTTAATTTGCTTCCAACTCAAGGTTTTCCAACAGAAGGTTGGGGTGATTTTCCAGATGCTTTTGCTTCTATTCTTCTTCCTGCTATTACGGTTGGCATTATTGTTGGCTCTAGTTTTATGCGATACACTTCCGCAACGCTTGAAAATATTGCGCAAAGTGAAGTGATTGCTCAGTCTATGGCTTGTGGGCTTACTCGTAAACAGGCTATATGGCGTGTTGCTTTGCGTCTTGCTCTTCCGCAGCTTGTGTCTGTAATTGGATTGACTTTTGCTCATATGGTTATGGGCGTGATGGTTATTGAAAACCTATTTTCTTTACCTGGTATAGGTATGGGAATGGTTCGTGATGTTGGATTGCGTGATTTAATTGCTGCTCAAGGCGAGCTTTTTATGCTGGCTGCACTGTTCTTGCTAATTGGCTTAGCTGTTGATATTACGCATCGTTTGCTTGATGCCAGGCTGGATGAAAATGCGGTTGAAGGTTAATAGTTTAAGTGAGGTGAGTTTGTGCATAAACTAAAATTTAGTATTCTAAAACGCATATGGGATGCCGCTTTTGGAAAATTCGTATGCACAACTCTCGCAATATGGCTTTTTGTGGCGATTGTTTCGTTCTTTTGGACGCCTTATTCGCTTTTACAAACAAACGGATACGAAGTATGGCAAAAGCCGTCGTTTGCGCATCTGCTTGGCACTGATGGCACAGGCGCGGATATTCTTAGCTGGCTTATGGCTGGTTCTCGAGTTGAATTATTGCTTGTTATTTGCACAATAATGCTTGCTTCAAGCGTTGGAATGCTTCTTTTGGGCCTTATGATTTCTAAATCTAATGCAATTCGTGGCGTAAGTGTTATGGCTGTTGATGCGCTAATTTCTATTCCAACTGTGCTAATTGCGCTTATGCTTGCTGTTCCGCTTTCAACAAGTGTTTTGGTAATAATATTGGCTTGTGGCATAGGTTACGGCTTAAATTTAGCTCGTATTATTCGCCCAAGTGCGTTGCTTGTTTTGCAATCTGATTACGTAAATTCTGCGATTTCTAGCGGAGCTTCAAGACGCTACGTGCTATTTCGTCATGTTTTGCCAAATATTATGCCTATAGCTGTAGTGCAACTTTCGCTTTCTGCAGGAACAGTGATTTTAGCGGAAAGCGGTTTAACTTATTTGGGTGTTGGAGTGCCTTCGGGTGTTCCTAGTTGGGGTCGTGTGCTCGCTACTTCTGTAACGCTTATTCACGTAAATCCTTTGGCTGTTGTGTGGCCGGGATTAATCGTAACTGTAGTTGTTGTGGCTCTTAATTTGCTTGGGGATGTGTTTAGTACAGTGCTAAATCCTTCTGCAAAGTCCACGATAAATTATTTTGCAAAATCGCAATCAAGTAAGCAAATAAAATCGCAATCAAGTAAGCAATCAAGTAAGCAAATAAATAACGAAGTTGGCGCAAAATGAGCTTAAATATTCAAAATCTTACGCTAAATCTTGGCGAAAAGCGCATTCTTAGCAACGTGTCGCTTCAAATTTCAGACGGCGAGCGCGTCGGCTTAGTTGGTTCTTCCGGTTCCGGAAAATCTATGCTTATTCGCGCTATTACAGGCTTATTGCCATATAATGCAAAAGTTTTAGGATCTTGCACGCTTGGGGATTTTCAAAGTGTGGGAGCTAGTGATGAGGATCTTGCGCGCATTCGTGGAAAATACGTTGGCGTGGTATTTCAGCAAGCAAATCGCGCGCTTAACCCAGTTTTAAGCGTTGAAGAGCAGATTTCGCTTCCTTTGCGTATGCATTATCGGCTTAATCGCAGCGATATTCATAATCGCGTTTGCGTAATGCTTGAAAAAGTTGGTTTGTCGGCTAATCTTGCTTCTAAGCGCACGTTTGAGCTTTCCGGCGGTCAGCAGCAGCGCGTTGGTATTGCAACAGCTTTGATTACGTCTCCGCGTTTGATTTTGGCAGATGAGCCGACTACTGCTCTTGACAGCGTTACTCAAAAAGATATTGTGCAAATGCTGACTTCACTTGTTGACGATATGGGCGCTTCGATGCTTTTTGTAACTCACGATTTTT
Source organism: uncultured Bifidobacteriaceae bacterium (assembly GCA_946891915.1). GTDB lineage: Bacteria > Actinomycetota > Actinomycetes > Actinomycetales > Bifidobacteriaceae > Bifidobacterium. Next base: position 7,743 of record CAMPNN010000010.1, on the reverse strand, counting down.
CTGTGCTTTCAAAAGCTGCCAAGCGTTGCTACGTGCTTGATTCTGGGAAATTAGTTGATAGTGCGGATGTTCAAGATTTGTTAGCAAATCCGCGTGTTAATTCGACTAAGCAGTTGGTTGATGCTGCTAAAAAGTTGAGTTTGCGAGCGCAAGAATTAGATTCTACGAAAGTTGATTCGCAAAAAGCAAGCAGCGAAAAAGCAAGCGCAACTATCGAAAAAGCAACTATCGAAAATAGCGCGATTATACAAGCGAAAAATATTCACGTTAATTTAGGTCGTGGAAAATCTCGCGCAGAAGTTCTGAAGGGCGTTGATGTTGAGCTTTGCAAAGCAGAATCTCTTGCTATTATTGGCGGATCTGGCTCCGGCAAAACAACGCTTATTCGCGCAATGTTAGGTCTTCAAAAAATTTCGGATGGAATTGTTACTTATAATTCGCAAATAGTAAATTCTTCCGAAAAATATAGTGACGAATATAACACTCTTCGTAAAGAAACTGCTCTTGTTTTTCAGCACCCGTTTGCAGCTTTAGATCCGCGATGGAGCGTTCGAAAAAGTGTTGCAGAGCCGCTTAATATTTGGAAAAAGTCGCTTCAATTAGACGACGAAACTATTAATAAGCGAGTTGACGACGTTCTAAAACTGGTTGGCTTAAATCCTGCTGATTTTGCTGAAAGATACCCGCATGAACTTTCTGGCGGCCAAGCTCAGTGCGTTGCTATTGCGCGCGCGTTAATAAGCAATCCGCGCGTTCTGGTTGCGGATGAGCCAATGAGCGCAATCGATGTTGCTGAGCGCACGCGCATTCTTGACGCGTTTGCAGCAATTCGTGAAAAACGACCAAGCATGTCGTGTATTTTTGTAAGCCACGATTTAGGTATGATTCAGCATTTGGCGACGCGCGTAATAGTGCTTAATAATGGGGAAATTGTGGAATCTGGCAGCGTAACCGACGTACTTAACAATCCTAAGCAAGCTTATACTAAAGATCTTGTAAAAGCGTCAATGCTATAAAATAAAAGCGCCAATTCTTAAAAGTAAATCTTTCAAATAATTTGGCAGGTAGCGTCTAATATATATGTATAGCGTAAATTAATTGAGTATATCGTAAATTAATTGAAGGGATTATGATGAGTGAACAAACTAATTCGCGACCTCGTCCGGAAAGTTTTGAACTTGATCACACGAAGGTCAAGGCTCCATATGTGCGCTACATTGATACGCAGCAAGGACCGCATGGAGATGTGATTTCCAACTACGATATTCGTTTAACTCAGCCTAATGAAGAAGCAATACCTACGGCTGCTTTGCACACAATTGAGCATACGATTGCAGTGCTTCTTCGCGAGAGAATTGATGGTTATATTGACTGCTCGCCATTTGGTTGCCGAACCGGATTCCACCTTCTAACTTGGGGAGAACATAGCACTGAAGATGTTGCTCGCGCTTTGAAGGAATCGCTTGAGTTTATTGCATTTAAGGCGACTTGGGATGATGTTCCTGCAACTACTATTGAATCTTGCGGGAATTATAGGGATCATAGTTTGTTTGGCGCTCGCCAATGGTGTAAAGATATTTTAGCAAAGGGGATTAGTTCTGATCCTTTTGAGCGAAAAATTGTGGAATAGCGCAAAATTGTGGAATAACGCAAATAGGGCATAAAATACAGGTGATTAATGAGTACAGATTCAAGCAATATGACGACATTAGCAGATAATTATGCTCATGCCTTAAGCGTATACCCGGGTCAGGTAATCGTCGATTTGAAGGCTTTGCGTGACAATATGCGCGCTTTAGTTGCGCGAGTTAGTCAAGATTTGCAGCCTGGGCAGCACGCTCCCGCGGTTATGGGCGTTGTAAAAGCGAATGGCTACGGCCATGGGCTTATTCCTAGCGCGTTAGCAGCATTGGCTGGGGGAGCCACATGGCTTGGCACAGCGCAGCCTTACGAGGCTCTTCGTTTGCGTGAAGCTGGTATTGATTCAAGTCGTTGCCATATTCTTACCTGGCTTACTAGCGCTCCAACTACTAGATTTTCTGAGCTTATTTCCGAAGATATTGATATTTCTGTAGGATCCGTCGATTCGCTTGATGCTGTGGCTTTTGCTGCGCGCAATTTAGGAAAGCCTGCTCGCGTGCACGTAAAAGTTGATACTGGTTTTGGTCGAAACGGTTTTACTCCAGAAGGATTTGGGGCGGCTCTTGAAAAGTTAAAGCAGTATGTGAGTGAGGGCGTAATTGAGGTTATTGGCCAGTGGAGTCACTTGGCAGTTGCAGATTCGCCGGATGTTCCAGAATTTGTAGACGCAACAGACCGCCAAATTCAGCAATTCCACGAGTTTACAAAGCGTATGAATGAGGCCGGTCTAGCGCCTAAAATTCGCCATTTAGCGAATACTGCGGCAACTCTTAACCGTCCGGAAATTCGTTTTGAGCTTGTTCGCCCTGGAATTGGATTGTACGGTTACGAGCCGGATCCTGCAATGGGTACTTCCAAAACTTACGGACTACAGCCTGCAATGACTCTTCAAGCCCAACTTGGAACTGTAAAAACTGTGGAAGCAGGGCACGGAATATCCTACGGACGCACTTATTTGACTCCAAATAATACGAGCACTGCTATTGTGCCGCTTGGCTACGGGGATGGAATTTTGCGCTCAGCTTCAGGATTTGACATGCAAGGTACTCGTCACGTGGATAAGCCGGGTGGGCCTGTGCGTGTAGAAACAAACATGGGTGCGCGAGTTTTGAACGTTTCAGGGCGAGTGTGCATGGATCAGTTCATAGTTGATTTAAAGGGCGATGCTGCAGAGTTAGGTGTTCGAGAAGGCGATACTGTAACGCTTTTTGGACCTGGTAGAGGTGCAGCGTATGCTGAGCCTACTGCAGACGATTGGGCGGCTGCTGCAGGAACAATCAGCTACGAAATCATGACCGGAATTGGCGCTCGCGTGCCTAGGCTTTACCGCAACGCTTACGAAGTGTTAGACGATTGCGATATTGCAAAACTAGACGAGAAAAGCCTTATATAGTTTTTACGGCCTATTTTAGATACTAAAAATTCTATATAGCGAGTAAAAGAGGTGCTGTATGTGCGATGAAGTGATTGCTTCAGATAATGAAGTTGTTGGCGAATACGATTTGCACGACACTGAACGCTGGGCGAGTGAGCCTCATCACACGCGTGCGCGCACACCTTTTGAGCGTGACCGCGCGCGAATCATACATTCCTCTGCGCTTCGTAGATTGGGTGCAAAAAGTCAAGTTTTAGTAGCAGGTTCTGACGATTTTGCGCGTACTCGCTTAACGCATACGCTGGAAGTTGCGCAAATTGGTAGACAGATTGCAGCAATGCTTGGTTGCGATCCAGATGTTGTAGATTGTGCTTGCTTATCGCACGACTTAGGCCACCCACCTTTTGGACACAACGGTGAGCGAGCGCTTGCAGAGTTGGCGAAAAATATTGGCGGATTTGAAGGAAACGCGCAAACTCTTCGCCTACTTACGCGCCTAGAGCCGAAAGTTTTTCGGCAAAACGGCCGAAGCGCAGGAGTAAATCTTACGCGCGCAGCACTTGATGCTGCCGTAAAATACCCGTGGGGATTAGAAGAAGCTCAAGCTCACGACAAAGGCGAGCGAGACTTAAAATTCTGCGTTTATCCGGATGATCGAGACGTATTTGAATGGCTGAAAATTGGAGCGCCGCACGAAGCAAAACCAATGGAATGTCAAATAATGGATCTTTCTGACGATATTGCTTACAGCGTCCACGATGTTGAAGATGCGATTGTAACCGGTGCTTTTAACCCTGCTTTGGTTGCGGATTCTAACGTAGTAGATCAAGTTATTGACGAAATGCACGCATGGTATGGGAATCAGTGGGATGCTGACAAGCTTTTCGAGGCTTTACAACGTTTGCGTTCTCTTCACATGTTCCCTGATTCTTTCGATGGTTCACGCAAAGCTTTGGCACAGTTGAAGAATATTACTAGCGCTCTTATTGGACGTTTTGCAAGATCTGTTGAGCATGCCACTCGCGCTTGCTACGGTGACGGTCCGCTTGTGCGCTACCGTGCAAACGTTGTTATTCCAGAAGATACTTCATACGAAATTGTAATGCTAAAAAGTTTGGCAGTGCATTTTGTAATTGAGCCGCGCGAACACGAGTTTTACAAGAGAGAGCAGAAAATTTTAACTGACTTGGTGGAAGTTTTTATGAGCAAATCTCCTCGCGCGCACGATGCTATGGAAGCTGTATTTTTAAGCGACTGGAACGAATGCACTAACGACGACGAGCGTCTTCGAGTCGCTATTGACCAAGTAGCAAGCCTAACAGACGGTTCTGCAGCAACTCTTCACGCAGCATTGTGCTAGAGATTCACTAGTACTTCCAAATGCTGGCGACGCAAACTTACAACTCGCCGCCGGTTTGCGATAAGCTGGATACCATGGTTGGAATGATTGTGAAAGAAGACATTGAGCGCGTGCGCGCCGTAGCAGACTTGTACGATATTGTGTCTGCAACGGTGACACTTAAGCCTTCCGGAACCGGCACTTTTGTAGGCCTTTGCCCATTCCACGACGAAAAAACTCCAAGCTTTAGCGTGCGTCCAGCTTTAGGTGTTTGGCACTGCTTTGGGTGTGGCGCCGGCGGCGACGTGTTCAAATATGTTGAGCAGAAGGAAAATATTGATTTCCGTGAAGCAGTAGAGTTTTTAGCAGACCGCTACCATATTGAAATGCACTACAAGCAGGCTCAAAATGGTGACGCTCAAGCTCACGCAGGTTCTAAACGAGCAAGGCTTTTAGAAGCAAACGAAGAAGCGCAAAAATTCTTTGTTTCAAATCTTAATACTGAAGAGGCTGCTGCAGCTCGCGAGCTTCTTGCCGGACGAAACTTTACTCCGCAGCAAAGTGCGCGATTTTCTTGTGGCTACGCTCCTAAAGGCTGGGATAATTTAGTTAGATATTTATCAAATAAAGGTTTTACGCGTCAAGAATTGCTTGATGCTGGCTTGGCTCGTTTAGGCCAGCGCGGAATATACGATTACTTCCGCGGAAGATTGACTTGGCCTATTCGTGACTCTACTGGTAGAACTCTTGGCTTTGGTGCTAGAAAACTTTACGACGACGACTCTATTAGCGCAAAATATATTAACACTCCAGATACAGCACTGTATCGCAAAACGCAAGTATTGTACGGAATCGACTTAGCTAAAGCAAATATTGTAAAAAAACGTCAAGTTGTAATAGTTGAGGGCTACACGGACGTTATGGCGTGCCACTTAGCTGGAGTTGATACTGCTGTTGCAACTTGCGGTACAGCTTTTGGTGTTGAGCATGCAAAAATAGTGCGCAGGCTTATTGCAGACGACTCCTTGGGAGCAATTCAGCTTGTGGGGCCTCTAAAAGTTAATGGTCAGTCAGTAAGCTCGCGTATTGTATTCACTTTTGACGGTGATGCTGCAGGTCAGAAGGCTGCGATACACGCTTTTGGATTAGATTCTGCGTTTTTGACTCAAACTTTTGTTGCCGTAGCAGACAATAATCTCGATCCTTGCGACTTGCGCATTCAGCGTGGTGACGATGCTGTGCGCTCGCTGGTTTCTCACGCAAGCCCGCTTTACGATTTCGTTATTGATACAGTAATTAACAGATTTGACACTTCGTTTACAACTGGTCAAATGGGTGCGGTGAAAGCTGTAGCGCCTCTTATTTCGCAAATACGTGACCGTTCGCTTCTTGACTTGTATACTCGTAAAGCGGTGCGTGCAATTGGTGTTGATTTAGCTGTTATGCGTCGTGAAGTTGAAGCTTCTCGCCGTCGCTTGCAAGTTCATGACGAAGATGCGTACACTTCTAAATACAATTCAAACCCAACGTTTGCTCAACATTTTAACGATGCGAATTCAGTAAACTTTAAAGCTTCCCAAATGGAAATTATGCGGAAATCCGCGCAAAATCAGCATTATTATCGCGTAGACGATGCAGTGTTCATGTGCGAGCAACAGTTTATGGCAATGCTGTTGCAAGTTCCGCTCGCATTTAATGATCAATTATTCGCGCAACTTACGTTGAATAATTTTATTACTCCAGTATTTCGAACGCTATTCCAAGCTTTTGTTGCTGCTGGAGGATTGCCGACTGGTAACGTTACGCAAGGATTATGGTTGCACATGATGACTAAAGCGGCCGGTCCTTTGCTTGAGCCTGTAATTACGGAACTTTCTGTTATGCCACTGCCGCTTCCAACTCCGGCGAACACGTCGTATGATGCCAACAATCAGCAGAATCAGCAATCTGCAAACGGATCTCCCTCGGATCTTTTGCGAGTTCCTAGCGGAGAGGAGCAAAAGTATGCAAACGAGCTGCTTATTAAGCTTTTAGATGTTGGTTTTATGCGTAAAATTGGCGCTCTTAAGCTTAAAATGAGCAAACTAGAAAATGGAAATGAAAAGCTAAATCTTTTAGGGCAAATTACTAGATTAGAATCTGCCCGCAAAGATCTTCAGTCGCAAATTCTATAAGATGCGTCAATTACTTGTTTTGTCTTTATATACCGAGATACGCGATTTATATGTAAATGTGTAGCTATGTAAGAAAGAAGTGTAGAAACAATGTTTTTATTACCTGAGCAGCAGTTGAATCGCTGTGCAAGAGTTATGCAACAACGCCTATATCCGTATATAAATACTGTTTTATCGCACTGTAAAATTCGAGCATATGAGATTGCTGGAGAACCTATTTCTTCTAACGAATTCTTTTCTAAGCTAAAAAGAAACGATATTGTGTTTAGCTTATTTAATGTTCCAGGTGTTTGGGGAACAACTTGGGGTACAACGTGGTTTGAAGTTACAGGGTCGATTGATTTTTCAAAGGTAAAAGGGCGCAAAGTTGAGCTAAATGTTGATTTAGGTTGGATTAGTAATCTTTTTCCTGGTTTTCAAGCTGAAGGATTAGTGTATAACGTTGACGGAAGAGTTATCAAAGCTGTAAACCCTTGTAATCATTGGGTTCCATTGATTGATGAGCATAATAATCGTTCTGTTAGTATTGATGAAAATGGTAATTTTACTTTATATTTAGAAGCTGCAGACAATCCATTTGTTGAAGGACCTACTGCGTTTTCTCCTACTGATTTAGGAGAGCGTGCTACTGGAAAAACCGAATGCCAATATATGTTGAAGTATGTTGACGTTACTGTTTTTAATCGTAATATTTTTGATTATTATATGGATCTTGAGACTGTAAGTTCTTTGATGCGCGAATTAAATGATGATAATCCGCGTTATTGGAAACTAGCTAAAGCTTTGCAGCGCTCCTTAAACGCATACGATGAGCATGATTTTTCTACTGTTCAAAATGCTCGTAAAGAGTTGGTTGGTGTATTAAGTTGCCCTGCTGCAGCAAGCTCTATAAAGCATACGGCTATTGGGCATGCTCATATTGATTCTGCTTGGCAGTGGCCTGTGCGCGAGACTCATAGAAAGGTTGCGCGTACAGTATCTAATGTTTTAGCTCTTATGGATGAGAATCCTGATTTTACTTATGCTATGAGTTCTGCTCAACAATACGAGTGGTTAGAAAACGAGCATCCCGATTTGTTTGAGCGTATGAAAAATAGGATTAAGGAAGGACGTTTTATACCCGTTGGTGGTATGTGGGTTGAGTCTGATGTAATGATGCCATGCGGTGAATCTTTAATTCGCCAAATGACTTTTGGTAAGCGCTATTTTAAGGA